>NZ_CAZELG010000011.1:0-171964 GCF_964512825.1 Tenacibaculum halocynthiae
CTCTAATTGTTATATTTCCAGGTCTTAAATCTGGAATATTTAATTTTTCACAAAGAGATTTCTCAACCTTTTGAATAAATTCAAGATTTCTGATTTTATCTTTAATTATTATATCATTTCTATCGTTCATTCTAATGACTTACAACTCGTTATATAGAGAACAAAGTTCTCATTTATTCGATTATTCTTCCGGATAAAAGGAACTTTTCTTCCTTTTTATCCCTATTTGCTAAAGATAATAAAATTGTATCTAAAGGACTTTTTATGTCTAATAAATCTTTTTTAGCTACATGCGTGTATATCATAGTTGTTTCTGGTTTTGAATGCCCTAGTAATTCTTGTATATAGCGTAAACCTATTCCATTCTCAAGTAGATGTGTAGCATAACTATGTCTTAGTGTATGAGGTGTAATTACACGTTTTATATTCGCTAGTTTAGTTGAACGATGTAAAAACTTACGAATGCTACTTGTTGAATATTGTTTGTTAGGTAAGCCTTCTACAAAATATGTTTCAGGAGTATAAGTTTTTATGTAGTTTTCTAATAGAGGTAAAAAGCTTTTTGCTAAAACAACATATCTATCTTTTCTTCCTTTTCCATTTTTAATAAATAATTGACATCTATTAATATGAATATCTTTTAATTCTAAAGAAATTAATTCACTTACCCTTAAACCAGCAGAATAAATTAATGCTAAAACAGCTCTATGCTTTAGGTTTTTGGTAACCTGTAATAAGGTAATTACTTCTTCCTGAGATAAAATAGAAGGTAAAATTTTACTTTTACTGGGACGTTGTAGTTTTAAATTATCAATTTTACATGAGGGATAAAAAATAACAAATAATTTTATAGCACTTACAAATTGCCTTTGAGAGCTAATACTGTAATTTAATGGAACAAAAATATTTTCAATAAATAGCTCAACATCTCTGTTTATAAGTTCTTTTATAGGTTTTGGTTCTATGTAATTAATAAAATCTGCAACGAAAGTGAAATATGTTTTTATTGTACTCTCACTATATCGTTTACCCTTTAAATATTGAACAAATTGTCTAATAAGTATTTTGTTTTCATAAGAAATATTTCTTTTTTCCTTTTTAGGTTTAATGGTCGGATTAATGGATAATGATGTATCCAAAACAAAAGAAGCTTCTTGTTTTAAAGCATGTTGAATTTCAGCTAGTTTCTTTTCTGAAAAAGAACAGAGCCAGGAATGAAGAGTTTTACTCCAATAGTAACCATTAAGCTTTTTTAATTTTGAAATGATTAAATCTGAATAAGGAAATACAATAACTAAAACATCTTGTTTTTTATGTAAAACTCTTTTTATGGTAATAGAAATAGGGTAATCAGGTGTTTTTTTCATAGCATTACCAAAAATACGAATATTATATTAATACCATTTACCACTTTCTTTACAGTAAATTTAAATGCTATTATGTTATAATAGTAAAAAAATATTTTTTACTGTTAAAAATAAAACCCTCACAAATTTTGTGAGGGTTTTAGATATCTATAAAAAGGTAATACTTATTACATATTACGTCTATATTGCCCTCCAACTTTAAATAAAGCTTGAGTAATTTGTCCTAATGAACAATACTTAGTAGCTTCCATTAATTTGTCAAATAAATTTTCGTTTTGAATAGCTGCTTCTTGTAAAATAGCTAACTGTTCTTGAACTTTTCCGTCATTAGCTTTGTTAAGTAGCTCTTTTGTTTGAATTTGGAATTGCTTTTCTTCTTCCGTTGCACGAATAACTTCTGCTGGTTGTACGGTTGGAGATCCCTTAGAACTTAAAAATGTATTTACACCAATAATAGGGAACTCACCAGTATGTTTTAAAGTTTCATAATACAAGCTTTCTTCTTGTATTTTTGAACGTTGATACATAGTTTCCATTGCGCCTAAAACTCCACCACGTTCAGTGATTCTATCAAATTCTTCTAAAACTGCAGCTTCAACCAAGTCAGTCAATTCTTCAATAATGAATGATCCTTGTATAGGATTTTCATTTTTAGCTAAACCTAATTCTTTATTAATAATTAATTGAATTGCCATTGCTCTACGTACTGATTCTTCAGTAGGCGTTGTAATTGCTTCATCATATGCATTGGTATGTAATGAATTACAATTATCATATATAGCATATAAAGCTTGTAATGTAGTACGAATATCATTAAAATCAATTTCTTGAGCGTGTAAAGAACGACCAGAAGTTTGAATATGGTACTTTAACATTTGTGCTCTTGGGTTAGCATTGTATTTGTTTTTTAATGCTTTAGCCCATATTTTACGAGCCACACGACCTATTACAGAATATTCAGGATCAATTCCATTAGAGAAAAAGAATGATAAATTTGGTCCAAATTTATTAATATCCATTCCTCTAGATAAATAGTATTCAACATAGGTAAATCCATTGGCTAAGGTTAGCGCTAATTGAGTGATTGGATTAGCACCAGCTTCTGCAATATGGTACCCAGAAATAGAAACAGAATAAAAATTACGAACTTGTTTGTTTATAAAATATTCTTGAACATCTCCCATTAAACGTAAAGCAAATTCTGTAGAAAAAATGCATGTGTTTTGAGCCTGATCTTCTTTTAAAATATCTGCTTGTACGGTACCACGAACTTGTGCTAATGTAGTAGTTTTAATATCAGCATAAACATCGGCAGGTAAAACCATATCACCAGTTAAGCCTAATAAAAGTAAACCTAAACCATCATTTCCTTCAGGTAGTTCACCTTGGTATTTAGGTCTATCCAACCCTTTAGAGTCATAAATTTCTTTAAATTTAGCTTCAACCTCGTTTTCTAAGCCGTTTTCTTTGATGTATTTCTCGCAATTCTGATCGATAGCAGCATTCATAAAGAACCCTAATAACATTGGTGCTGGACCATTAATAGTCATAGAAACTGAAGTCATAGCATGACTTAAATCGAAACCTGAGTATAGTTTTTTTGCATCATCTAAGCAGCAAATTGAAACTCCTGCATTACCAATTTTACCATAAATATCAGGTCTGTGACCAGGGTCATTACCATATAAAGTAACAGAATCAAAAGCAGTAGATAAACGTTTTGCAGGCATACCTAAACTTACATAATGAAAACGTCTATTTGTTCGTTCCGGACCACCTTCACCAGCAAACATTCTTGTAGGATCTTCACCTGTACGTTTAAAAGGATATAAACCAGATGCATAAGGGAATTCTCCAGGAACATTTTCTTGTAAATTCCAACGTAATAAATCTCCCCAAGCTTGGTATTTTGGAAGTGCTACTTTTGGTATTTGAGAATGAGAAAGAGACTCAGTGTGTGTTGCTATTTTAATTTCTTTATCACGTACTTTAAACGTGTAAATAGGGTTTTTATACTTCTGTACTTTTTCTTGCCAGTTTAAAATGACTTCCCAATTATGAGGGTCAAGATTTAGTTTTACCTTATCAAATTGAGCTATTAAAAGCTTAATGAAATCTTGTTCATCGTTTTGAGTTTCTTGTAAAATTTCATCTTCATTTAATCCTGTTTTAATAATTTTAACATCCGAATTAACTATTGATTCTATAGTTTGATGAATACCATATAATTTTTGAGCAACAATTACTTGACTGTCAACTTTTTTATCATATGCTCTATTGTTTTCAGATATTTCAGATAAATAACGAACTCTACTTGGTGGAATTACAAATATCTTTTCAGACATTTCTTTGGTAATTTCCATATTAGACTTTAAATCTGCTCCAGTTTTTTCAACTAATTTATCCATAATACGTTTGTATAGCGTATTCATTCCAGGATCATTAAATTGAGAGGCAATAGTACCAAAAACAGGCATGTCATCCATATGAACATCCCATAAATTATTATTACGCATGTATTGTTTTTTTACATCACGTATAGCGTCTAAGGCACCACGTTTATCAAATTTATTGATTGCAACCAAATCAGCAAAATCAAGCATGTCAATTTTTTCTAATTGAGTAGCAGCCCCAAATTCAGGAGTCATTACATATAAAGAAGTATCTGAATGCTCAATAATTTCCGTATCAGATTGCCCAATTCCAGAAGTTTCTAAGATGATTAAATCAAATTCAGCAGCTTTTAAAACTTCAACTGCTTCATTTACATATTTTGATAAGGCTAAATTAGATTGACGAGTAGCTAATGATCGCATGTAAACACGGTCATTATTAATAGCATTCATACGAATACGGTCTCCTAATAAAGCTCCACCAGTTTTACGTTTAGAAGGATCTACAGAAATTAGCCCAATTGTTTTTTTAGGAAAATCAATTAAAAAACGACGAACTAACTCATCTACTAATGAAGATTTTCCAGCACCACCAGTTCCAGTAATCCCTAAAACAGGTGTTTTAGAATTTTTGTTTTTTTCATGAATGGTATCTAAAGTTTCTTTAGCTACTTCAGGGAAATTCTCAGCAGAAGATATTACACGAGCTATGCTACCAATTTCTTTAGAAGCTAATTTTTTAACCTCTCCATTTAAAACATCACCAATAGCAAAATCAGAAGTTTTTACTAAATCATTAATCATGCCTTGTAAACCTAATTCTCTTCCATCATCAGGAGAATAAATACGAGTTATTCCATAATCCATCAATTCTTTAATCTCTTCAGGAAGAATAACTCCACCACCTCCACCAAAAATTTTGATGTGAGTAGCTCCTTTTTCTTGAAGCAAATCATACATATACTTAAAATACTCATTGTGACCACCTTGGTATGATGTCATTGCTATAGCATTTGCATCTTCTTGAATAGCACAGTTCACTACTTCTTCAACGCTTCTATCATGCCCTAAGTGAATTACTTCAACACCAGTTGATTGTATAATTCTTCTCATGATATTAATAGCAGCATCGTGCCCATCAAAAAGAGAGGCAGCAGTTACAATTCGTACTTTATGTATAGGTTTATAAGGAGTTATTTGTTCCATTCGTAAATTAACTTGAATTATTGGCATGCAATTTACGGAAATATTAAAAAATATTCCGATTTATTAAGAATAATAAGAAGGTAATTATAGGGGGAAAGTAATGAAAACTGTTAAACTTACTATAAAGTCTTTTTAAGGAGGAAATTTTTTAACAAGTTAAACGCTTAAAACTGGGGTTTTGATTTGTAACAAAAATTAAATTAAAACATCTAATATTTATATTTTGTTAAATTAATATGGGAATTTTAGAACAGCTAACAATATTTGTAAGTTTATTAGCCGCATTTGCAGGAGTTATGATTGGTTTTTTGTTTTTAACATTAAAAATAAAAAACCAAGCTAGAAATATTTTTTTAATTCTTTTTTTGTGGAGTTTAAGCATTGATATATTTAATGACTTTTTAAAAGATAAAGAGCTGTTCAATTTATTTAGTCATTTATCTATAAAACTAAATACATATCTATTCATAATTCCATCGTTATTTCTTTATTTGGTTACAATAAGTAAAGATAAAAAGGCTTTGTGGTGGTTGCTTTTGTATGTTCCTGGAATATTTTTAAATCTTTTTTCATATAAAGATTCTGAATTAGAAGAGGTTTTATATGAGTTAGTATACTTACTAATAAACATACCATTACTAATTATTAGTTTTTATAAATTAAGAAAGTTTAAGGAACGGTTAGAGAGTTATTATTCTTATGTAGAGAATAAAACACTTTCATGGATTAAAGTGATAATGATTACAATTGTATGCCTGCATGTATTTATGTTTGTTTGTGGTATGTTATTTATTAATGAAGAGAATCAGTTTTTAGAAAACAGTATAGATTTTATAGTAACTGGAGTTACTTTTTTTATTGTATACTGGGTTGGTTATAATGGTTTTCAACAAATAGCACATGTAGAAGAAGTTTCAGAAATCGAAATTCCAACAGAAATTATTAAAGGAAATATTAAAATTGATGAAAGTTTAGAAGATTTAAAGTATGTAGAACTTTGTAATGAAATACAAAAAGAAAAGTATTTTACGAATCCTAATTTGACCATAAAATTATTATCTGAGTTGTTAGCTTTAAAGGAAAGAGAGTTGTCTAGTTTAATAAATTTGTGTGCAAAAAAGAATTTTCATCATTTTATAAACCAGTTTCGTATTACAGAATTTAAAAAATTGATTAATTCTGAAAAAGCAAAACAATATTCTATACTAGGACTAGCTAAGGAGTCAGGTTTTTCTTCAAAATCAACATTTTATAAAGCCTTTAAAGATTCAGAAAGCATAACTCCTAGTGAGTACAAAAAAACATTAAAGTGTCCGGATACGTGTTCTAGGACTTCTTAAATTCATTTTTTTTAGAGATACAGCGTTTCTTTGCTAACTGCTAATGTTGAAATAGATATTGGTTAAAGAAGAAATATGTATTAATTTAAAATATAGAGAAAATGAAAAAAAAAGCAATAGTAATTATCTTGTTATGGTTAGGATGTGGTTCAGCATTTAGCCAAGAAATTTCAAAAGAAATTATTGGTAAGTGGAAGTTAACAGAAGTTGGAATGATGGGGCAAAAAGGAAGCCCTTTAGAAGTTTTTGGAGTAGCAGAAGCGTATCAAGAATATACAAAACCAAATAAGTTTACGGGATTTTTAGGTGAAAAAGTTACGGGTAAATTTAAAATAGATAAAGCAGCTAATAAAATTGAAATCGATGTAAATAACGAAAGCACAATTTTTAAAATTAAAACCTTTACTACTAAAAATATGGTTTTGAATTTAAAAACTGAAGAAGGTGTTATTACTTTATATTATGAAAAAGTAACTAAATAATTTACTTCTATTTAGTTCAATCCTAAATTTAAATTACACTAGCTATCGCTATTTTATATAAAAATATAGCGTAGAGAATTATAACTATCAATCAACCAAACTGAATAAGTTATAATCGTATAAAAAACCTACTATGTCAATACTTAATGAAAACCCTTTGGTTTTACAGTTAATCGCCTATGCCTTAATTATTTTTTTCTTTTGGGGCTTAGAGCTGATTTTATTTTCTGAAAAAGTAAAAAAGAAAGCCTTGCATTCTTTGTTAAATGCAAAGTTTATAATTTTTGTGCTACCAGTTCAAATAGCACTTTCTACTATTGTTTTTATTGTTGCAAATTGGACACAAGATAAACAATGGGGGCTTGTTTATCAGTTACCATTAAATGAGTTCTCTATAGCTCATTTTTTGGTGGCTTTTATTTGTATAGATTTTTTTGACTATTGGTATCATGTAATGATGCATAGAGTTCCTTTTTTTTGGAGATTCCATCAAGTACATCATAGCGACATGGATGTAGATATTTCAACAACAGTAAGAGAACACCCAGGTGAAACAACAGTAAGAGTAAGTTTTTTAATAGGTATAGTTTTCATTTTAGGAGTACCAGTACAGTTCTTGTTAATTAAACAGTTTATTCAAAGTTTTATTAATTTAACATCACACTCAAAGGCTAAATTACCAGATCGTTATAATGCGATAATATCATTAATTTTTGTAACCCCAAATACTCATCATATACACCATCATTATGTATTACCACAAACTGATAGTAATTATGGAGACATTTTTTCAATCTGGGATCGTGTTTTTTCTACATTTAGTAAAATGAAACAATCAGAAATTGTTCATGGCATAGATACCAATATGAATGTGGAAGAAAATAAAGATTTCAAAAACTTAATAACTCGTCCATTTGATGGAAACAGGGTTCATTCAACAAATCCTATTTACAAAAAAAACAAATTAAAAACCGTAAAGTAGTTTTATAGTGAAGGGAATATTAACAATAGTATTTGTTCTATTATGTTCAACATTATGGAGCCAAACAAAAGTTAGTGGAGTAGTTTTAGATGAAAATAAAGAGCCTTTACCTTATGTGAATGTTTTTTTTAAAGGATCTACAACTGGTACAACCACGAATGAAGAGGGAGAGTTTTATATACAAAGTTCAAAGAATTTTTCAATAATTTCAATTGTTTTTTTAGGGTTTGAATCACAAGAAATATTATTAAAAAGTAAGATTAATAAAATCAAAGTAGTTTTAAAAGAAGATAGTACTACGTTAGATGAGGTTATTATTGTAAAACAACCTAAAAAAAGACTGAAAAAACAAAAGAACCCAGCTTTTCGTATTTTAAAAGAGATTTGGAGAAGAAAGAAAAAAAACGGACTTTCTTTAGTGAAAGCCTATCAGTATAACCAATACAGTTCAAGAGAATTAGGTTTTGGAAATATGGATAGTTTATTTATGCGTAAAGTTTTACGTAATAAATTTAATAAAATGAAAAACTATGTTCAAAAAAATTATGAAAATAACACCTATTATATTCCAGTAGAGTTAATTGAAAAAAGTGAAAAAGTTTATGGGAATAATTCACTGGGTAAAATACGGAGAGATATTGAAGGAGAACGTAAAATAGGAATCCATCAATTAGGAAAGTATGTAGATAGAGCAACTACTATTTTTAAAGAAATAGATGTGTATAATGACGATATTTATATTTTAGATAAAACATTTGTTAGTCCAATTTCTACATCAGGTTTTGGAAGTTATGATTATGTTTTGTCAGATAGCTCAATAGTAAATAATAGAAAAGAATATACAATCCATTTTTTTCCTCGACAAAAAGGAGATTTAGTTTTTAAAGGTCACTTAAAAGTAGTCGATAAAAGTTTTGCTCTTACTTCAATTGAAATGGAAATATTAAAAAATGTTAACTTAAATTTCGTTAGAGATTTATCTATTAGAAAAACATTCCTTTTAAAAAATGACAGTATTTACTTACCAAAAACAAACACCTACAAAGGAGAATTTACTTTTTTAACAAAGAACAAAAAAGAAAAGGGAATATATTTAGTGAAGAACGAAAAGTTTTCAAAATATGTTTTTGATCACGAAAAATCAACTGATTTTTATGATGTTAAAATAGTTCAAAAAAGAGCGAATCAATATAAAAAAGAAGCTAGTTATTGGAAAAGAAAACAAGATGAAAAAATTAATGAAACATTTCAACTTGTAAATAAAATAAAGACAAGTGGTAAAATAAAAAAAATTACAGGAACCATTTATACTATATCAGATGGATATTTTACACCAATTACAGGAATACAATTAGGTAATTTATTCACAACAACAGCAAAAAATGATATTGAAGGTGTACGTTTACGTTTAGGTTTTAAAACTTTTAAAACAAACAATGATCGTTTTAGAATTTTAGGGCATGGGGCTTATGGTTTTAAAGATAAAAAAATAAAGTTTGGTTTAGAAGCAAGGTATTTACTTTCGTCTCAGCCTAGAATTACTGTTGGAGCTGCTTACATAGATGATGTTGAGCAAATGGGTTTTACAAAGTTTAATGAAAGAAACTTAATACCTCAACCAGATAAAGGACCAAAAGCAATTTTTGTAAGAGGTGATAATTATTTTTTAGCAAAAGTTAAAAAGAAAATGTTTCGATTTGATGTAGAAATAGTAAACAACTTTAACATGGGAATTAAGTTTGCTCATGAAAAAATTATTTCAGCTGACCCTGATCGTTTCTCAATGGCATTTTTTAATCAAAAAAATAATAAAACAATAAACGTAACTAATGATGTTTATTCTGATTTTTACTTAAATTATCAACCAGGTAGAGTAACAGAAGGGTTTGGAGTAGATAGACAGCTAGGAACAAAGTTACACCCTAAGTTGTTGATAAATTATAAGAAAGCTTATAAAGGAATTTTTGGAGGGAATGTAGATTATGAAAAATTATCAATATTATATAATCATCCATTGCCTGTTGGTAAGTTTGGAGTATTTGACCCAACATTAATTGTAGCTAAAACTTTTGGTAAAACACCACTTTCTGTATTAACAGCAGTACCATCAAATCAAACGTACTTTTTAACACCTAATACTTTTGCTTTACTAGATTATTATGATTTTGTTGCTGATAGTTCAGTTGAAGGTCATTTTGAACAACATTTTAATGGTTTATTGATGAATCGAATTCCACTAATTAAAAAATTAGGGTTGCGTAGTCTGCTTACTTTTAGAACTGTGTATGGCAGTATTTCAAAAAGAAATAAAAAAATAAATAGATCGTCAATTAAATATGTAGCACCAAACAGAAAACCATATTTTGAATACGGCTTTGGTATTGAGAATATTGGGTATGGTAATTTAAGGCCATTACGAGTAGATTTTATTTGGAGAGGAGATTTTAAAAATGTGAATGGTCCAGAGAGTCCAAAATTTGGAATAAGAGTAGGGTTTAAAACTTCATTTTAGGAATATGAAAAATAGAGTAAGAGGAATTTTATTGTTATTAGCTTTATTTATTGGTTGTAATGTGCTCGTAGCTCAAGAATATAAATATGATGTAAATGTTTTTGGAAAAACGATTGGTACTGTTATAGCTAACAGAACTATAAAAGGAAATAAGATAGAATATTCAACAAATTCATTATCAATAATTCGTTTTTTTGGAAAAAAAGAAATAAGTACTATAATGAAAACATCATATGAAAATAATGTTCTAAAAAAGAGTTTTTATGAAGTGAAAAAGAATGGAAAAATACGAGAGAAATCAACACTAGAATATTTAAATAGTACATATAATATTATTACTAACGGAGAAAAAACAAAACATACAAAACCAATACATTTAAGTACTATTATGTTAACGTATTATAAACCAAAAGACAAAGAAAAAGTATTTGAAGAGGTTGGAGGTTTTTATAAAAAAATAAAAAAAATAAAGGTTAATGAGTTTGAGTTAATAAATCCTAGAAGTAGGCATATAGATACTTACATTTATAATGATGAAGGTATTATGGAAAAATGTATTGTTAGAAAAACATTATTTAATTTTGAAATGATATTAAAGTCAAAGAATAAGCAAAAACTAGTAGGTAAATTATAAATAACTTAAAAAAGCCCATAATTTACGCTCTTCTAAATAATATAAATTAGTTTCATTACAGTAAGCTTCTCGTTCAAAACTTAAGTTTTTATATGCTAAGTGTTTGTTTTTGTATATAATTAACTTAATTAACCATTCAATAGCGTAAAACAAAAAAAAGAAAATAATAAGTAATTCTTGTTGTTGTTTTAAATGAATTTTTTCATGATTTACAAGCTCGTAATTATATCTTAAGTCCTTTCTTTTTAAAAATATAAAAGGGTATAAAGTTAGACCAATAAAGCCTTTAGGTATTATGTGTTTTGATATAAAAATCATGGTTGTATTACAACATTTCTTGAGTTTGTAAAAATAATGAATTTTATAATATAGCATAAAAATCTCAAATCATCTATGAAGTTGTTTTTTCAAGAAATGAAGTTACTATAGGATTTCTGTTATTTTTATTCCATATAATAGATAAAGTAGTGCGTTGTGAAATATTGGTAAGTTCAATAAATTTTACACCCATAGCATATCCATGTTGAAGAGATTTAGGAACAATAGATAAGCCAAAATTATTTTCAACTAATTTATATATTGAGGCAGCATGTATGGTATTATGAGAAATAATTGGAGTGAAATCACTATCATCAAAAATTTGCATTACCTTTTCATAATAAGAGGGGCTATAAGAGGGATCAAATAATATAAAAGATTCGTCTTTTAATTGGTTTAAATTTTTAAAAGTATCTGAATTAATTGGATGGTTTTTAGGTAATACTAAGCAGAAAGATTCTTTTAAAATAGGTTTAATAACTAAGCCTCTAGGTACACGATCTAATCTTACAAAGCCAACATCAATATCTTGAGATAATAAGCTATCAATTTGTTTATCATTATCCATTTCTTTTAGTCCAAATTGAACATTAGGATGTTCTTTTTTAAAGCGAATTAACAAATTAGGAATAATCTCTTGCATAGCCGAACCTACATATCCAAATTTTAATTGTCCATGTTTACCTTCTTGTAATAGCTTAGCATAGTTTAAAATATAATCAAGGTTTTTTAGGTTCCTAGTTAATTCAGTTTTTAAATACATGCCAACAGGAGTTAATTGTACTTTTCTATTGTGCCTAACGAACAGTTGTATGTCTAAATCTTCTTCCATTTGTTTAATTTGTCTGCTTAATCCTGGTTGAGATATAAAAAGGCGTTCGGCAGCTTTCCTAAAGTGTAAATCTTCAGCTACAGCTAAGAAGTAACGAAAATGTCTTAATTCTATTTGATAACTCATGGTTATTATTTAATGATAAAGATGATATTGTTGGTTATCAAAAATAAAAATAACTTTGTAGAAAATGAAATAAAAGACATGTTTAAATACGGAATAGATCAGTTAACGGTAAATAAAGTAATTGCAATTGCCGAAGGAACTTTAAAAGCAGGTATAACAGCAGAAGCTAAGAGCAAAGTAGATGTATGTAGGAAGAAGGTAGATACAATGGCAAATTCTGATGCAGCTATCTATGGTATAAATACAGGTTTTGGACCATTGTGTGATGTGCAAATTACACCTCAAGAAACGAGTAAATTACAAGAAAATTTACTAATTACACATGCTGTTGGAGTAGGGAATCCAATTGATAAAAAGCTATCTAAGATAATGATGATTTGTAAAGTACAAGCATTATGTCAAGGATACTCTGGAGTACGTATAGAAATGATTGAACGTATCGTTTATTTTATTGAAAATGATTTATTACCAGTTGTTCCTGAGCAAGGTTCAGTTGGAGCTTCAGGAGATTTAGCGCCATTATCACATCTTTTTTTACCACTATTAGGTGAAGGTGAATTTTGGGTTGAAGATACAATACAACCAGCTAAAGGAGTATTAGCTAAAAATAATTTGGAGCCTTTAGTATTAGAAGCTAAAGAAGGTTTAGGTTTAATAAATGGAACACAATTTATTTTAGCACACGCTATTTTAGGTTTAAAAAAGATGGAATACCTTTTAGATTTAGCTGATGTAGCTGGAGCTATGAGTTTAGAAGGATATTCAGGTAATGTATCACCATTTAAAGAAGAGTTACATCAAATTCGACCATTTAAAGGAAATTTAAAAGTTGCTGAACGTATGCGAATGTTATTAAAAGATTCTCAAAACGTAGAAGATACAAGTTTTCCTAGAGTACAAGACCCATATTCAATCCGTTGTATGCCTCAGGTTCATGGGGCTTCTAGAAATGCATATTTTCATTTAAATGATTTGGCAGAAATAGAGATGAATTCGGTTACAGATAACCCTATAGTTTTAAGTGAAACAGAGGCGATATCTGGAGGGAATTTTCATGGGCAACCTTTAGCAATGGCATTAGATTATGCTTCAATTGCAGCATCTGAATTAGGAAATATAGCAGATAGACGATGTTATCTACTTTTAGAAGGAAAGTATGGATTACCAAGATTACTTACCGAAGCCGGTGGATTAAATTCAGGTTTTATGATTCCTCAATATACTACAGCAGCTTTAGTAACTGAAAATAAATCATTGTGTTTCCCTCCATCAGCTGATAGTGTTCCAACCTCATTAGGACAAGAAGATCATGTTTCTATGGGGAGTATTTCTGGACGTAAATTCAATCAAATTCTAGGAAACATTGATAAAATATTTGCAATTGAGTTTATGTATGCTGCACAAGCTATGGACTTTAGAAGGCCAAATACATTTTCACCTATCATAGAAGATAATTTTAAGTTAATTAGAAGTGAAGTAGCAAAGTTAGAAGATGATAGAGTATTGAAAGATGATATTAATGCATTAATAAATATGGTTAAAAATCAAAAGTTTAAAGTAGCTTAAAAAAGACATTATGATGACATTTAAAGAACAAATAAAACAAGGAATTCCTAGTGAATTACCAGAAATGCCAATTTATGATTCGTCAATAAATAGAGCACCAAAGCGTAAAGATATTTTAACTGCTGAAGAAAAAAAATTAGCGCTAAAAAATGCATTACGTTATTTTGATAAAAAACATCATGAAGTATTATTACCAGAATTTAAGGAAGAGTTAGAGAAATATGGTCGTATTTATATGTATCGTTTTCGTCCAACATACAAAATGCATGCTCGTGATATTAAAGAGTATCCAGGGAAATCTACTCAGGCAAAGTCAATCATGTTAATGATTCAGAATAATTTGGATTATGCAGTAGCTCAACATCCACATGAATTAATTACTTATGGTGGTAATGGTGCAGTATTTTCTAATTGGGCGCAATACCTATTAACAATGAAATATTTATCGGAAATGACCGATAAACAAACGTTAACTATGTATTCTGGTCACCCTATGGGATTATTTCCCTCTCATAAAGATGCACCTAGAGTAGTTGTTACCAATGGTATGATGATATCGAATTATTCACAACCAGATGATTGGGAAAAGTTTAATGCGTTAGGAGTTACACAATATGGACAAATGACTGCTGGAAGTTATATGTATATTGGTCCTCAAGGTATTGTTCATGGAACAACTATTACTGTATTAAATGGTTTTCGTAAAATAAAAAAAGAACCTAAAGGGAATTTATTTGTAACTGCTGGGTTAGGTGGTATGAGTGGAGCGCAACCTAAAGCAGGAAATATAGCTGGTTGTATTACAGTTTGTGCTGAGGTAAATCCTAAAATTACTCAAGTACGTTTAGATCAAGGGTGGATTGATGAAAAAATTACTGATTTAGATCAATTGGTTTCAAGAGTTTGTTTAGCTAAAGAAAATAAAGAAGTTATTTCAATAGCATATTTAGGTAATATTGTTGAAGTATGGGAAAAATTTGACGAAGAAAATATCCATATTGATTTAGGTTCTGATCAAACATCATTGCATAATCCTTGGGCTGGAGGATATTATCCAGTAGATATTTCATTTGAAGATGCAAATGAAATGATGGCAAATAAACCTGAAGAGTTTAAAGATAAAGTTCAGTCAACTTTACGTCGTCATGCAGCTGCTATAAATAAGCATACAGAAAAAGGTACTTACTTTTTTGACTATGGAAATGCTTTTTTATTGGAAGCAAGTAGAGCAGGAGCTGATGTTATGAGTTCTAATCCAACAATTGGTCGTGAGTTTAAGTATCCTAGTTATGTACAAGACATTATGGGGCCTATGTGTTTTGATTATGGATTTGGTCCATTCCGTTGGGTATGTACATCAGGAAAGCCAGAAGATTTAGCAAAAACAGACGCTATTGCTTGTAAAGTTTTAGAAAAGATAAAGAAAAAGTCGCCTATTGAAATTCAGCAACAAATGGCTGATAATATTCAGTGGATTAAAGGAGCGCAAGAAAATAAATTAGTAGTAGGTTCGCAAGCACGTATTTTATATGCTGATGCAGAAGGAAGAATGAAAATAGCAGAAGCCTTTAATAAAGCTATTAAAAAAGGAAAAATAGGGCCAGTTGTATTGGGGCGTGATCATCATGATGTATCAGGTACTGATTCTCCGTACCGAGAAACTTCAAATATTTATGATGGGTCTCGTTTTACATCTGATATGGCAATACAGAATGTAATTGGAGATAGTTTTAGAGGAGCTACTTGGGTATCAATCCACAATGGAGGTGGTGTTGGCTGGGGTGAAGTAATAAATGGAGGTTTTGGCATGCTTCTTGATGGTTCTAAGGAAGCATCACGTCGTTTACAATCTATGCTTTTTTGGGATGTAAATAATGGAATAGCAAGAAGGAGTTGGGCAAGAAATGATGAAGCTATTTTTGCAATTAAAAGAGCTATGGAAGTTGAGAAAAAATTACAAGTAACGCTTCCAAATATAGTAGATGACGCACTGTTTGAAAATGTATAACAGTTTCAAGAATTAGAGTTTCAAGTTAGGCAATTTTAACTAATGAATGCTATAATGCTTGAAACTCTAAATTCTATAAAAAATGAAACTATCTAAATTATTATTCTTACCTATCATAGCTTTACTAGCTGTTTCTTGTGTCTCAGTAAGAGTTACTACAGATTACGATACCAAAGTAGATTTTTCTAAATACAAAACATTTGCTTTTTATAAAAAAGGTATTGATAAAGCACCAATTTCTGATCTTGATAAAAAACGTATAATGCGTGCTATTGAAGCTGAATTAATAGCGAAAGGAATGAAGAAATCATCTTCACCAGATGTTCTAGTTAGTTTATTTACAAAATCAAGAGAACGAATTAATGTAAATGATAATCGTTTTGGAGGATTTTGGTATCCATGGTATTATGGACCAAGTCCAATGAGGGTATCACAACACACTGAAGGAACTTTATTTATAGATTTATTAGACGCGGGTAAGAAAGAGTTGGTTTGGCAGGGTATTGGTACTGGAGCTTTAAGTGTAAGTAACGTAGAGCGAAAAGAAGCTCGAATTAAAGAATTTGTAAAAGAAATAATGGCTAAATATCCACAAGGAAGCCAAAATAAATAATTTTTTTTAGGGGATGAAAGAGGAGTTTTGAAATGTTTCAAACTCCTCTTTTTAATTTTAAATTAATAGTTAACCTCTAATGAGTACATACTTAATACTTGTAAGTAGTCCATTGTTTTTTTACACTTTATAGAATTTGGTTCAAAAATCATTGCGTAATAATTAATTCCTCCAGTATAAGGGTCACAGCAAGGAATACATCTCCAAATAGTGTTACAGGTATCATTTGCTAATTTTTGCATTTGTTGGGTATATGTATTCATTTTATCACTTCCACATATAAATGAATAATAACCATTACATCCATTTGGTAAATCGATGTAAGTTTGTTGCATCATATTATTTTGTGCAAAAGCAAAGGTTTCATTACCATCATTAACAATCAATTCATTGTAATGTTTTTCGTCATTGATTTCAAATGAAGCAATAGACGTTTTATCATCTTTAATAGTTATAATGTTTCCTTGTTTTTTTCTTGTAGCAATAGCTATTATTGCAATAACAACATCTGACTTAGAAGCGTAATAACTTTCATAAGGCTCTTTTGATTTTTCAGTAAGCTTATTAAAGTTATCAATACCTATTAGTTTAATAGCTTCTTCTTTGTTAACCTTCTCTAATTTATTATTGTTTACATCGTAGCTTTTTGCTAATACAGGAAATCCGTTTTCTTTCCATGCATCATAATTTTTTAATGCTGAAACTGGTATTCCAAAATGAAGTTTTGGTAATTGCTTTAAAATAGTAGTATAATTAATGTTTTCTTCTGGATAAAGTGTATTGTAGGTACTCATAAATACATTTTTAAAAGAAGTTTTAGGTAAAACATCATCTTTTATCGTTTCTGCTCTGAAGATGATATTATCTTCAATTACCCAAGAAGTTTTCATCATTATATTATCTTCAAAAACATAATCGCTTTTAAGCATTACATGATCTTCAGTAACAAAAGTCTGTATTTGTTTCCAGACCTCTTTATTTTGAACAATTTTATTAAAAGTAGCAGAAACTTTTCTTATAAGAGGAATGTTTTCTGATCGTTGTTGAACTGTTAAAGTTTCTTTTTTGTCATTCTCCAATACATCAGAATCTGTTGTTTGGCATCCCATTATTAACATACAGTAAATAATAGGTAATAGAAATAATTTTTTCATAATAGTATATTTTATTTGCTACGAATATTCCATTTTTAAATAAAATCTAAAGGATATTGTTTCCGTATGAATAAAAATTTTTTCCGAAAAGAGCTTTTTTTTTGTAACAAAATAGCTTTTAAAGCTTCTAACATAGAAACTAAATAAAACCAACTAAATCAGATAATTATGAGATTAGTTATAAAAAACTTAACTAAAACCTATAAAAACGGGGTAAAAGCTATTGATAATTTAAATTTAGAGATAGGAACAGGGATGTTTGGTCTTTTAGGGCCTAATGGAGCTGGAAAATCATCATTAATGAGAACAATAGCAACATTGCAAAGTCCAGATTCTGGAAGTATTTCTTTTGATGGAATTAATGTGTTAGAAAATCAAATGAAATTTAGAAAAATGTTAGGGTACTTACCACAGTCTTTTGGAGTATATCCTAAAATGTCAGCTGAAGATTTGTTAGATTATTTTGCAACGTTAAAAGGAATTAGTTCAAAATCTGATAGACAAAAAATTGTTAAAGAGGTTTTAGAAATAACTAATTTATATGAGGTAAGGAAAAAATACGTAGCAGGATATTCAGGAGGAATGAAGCAACGATTTGGAATTGCTCAATTATTATTAAACAATCCTAAGTTAATTATTGTTGATGAGCCTACAGCAGGTTTAGATCCAGCAGAACGTCATCGTTTTTTGAATGTTTTACGTGAAGTAGGAACCAATTCAACCGTAATTTTTTCTACACATATCGTTGAAGATGTAAAAGAGTTGTGTAATGAAATGGCTATTTTAAATGGTGGGCGAATTTTAAAACATACTACTCCAATACAATCAACAAAAGAAATAGAAGGGAAAATATGGACTAAGATTATTGATAGAGATGATTTAGAAAAGCATAATATTACTTTTAATGTTCTTTCATCAAATTACAATCAAGATAATACGTTGAATATACGTGTGTTTGCCGATGATAAACCATCGGAGGATTTTGTTTCAGTATCACCTCAATTAGATGATGTGTATTTTATTGCATTAAAGCAAGACGAACCAGTTACTGCCTAAGTGCTATTTAATTAATTAAAAATAAAATATATGTTTTCTACAATATTTAAACACGAAATAAATTACTGGTTTAAAAAACCGGCATTCTATATTTATCTTGCAATATTTTTTATTATTGCTACACTTTTTGCAGGAGGGACAGCTGGTTTTTTTGACTCGATGTCAGGTTCAGTAGGAGGTAGTAAAATTGTAAATTCACCAATTGGTGTTTACGGTATGTTTGCTGGTACAGCTCAGTTAATCTTCTTCTTATTTCCATCCATCATTGGAGTTACAATTTTTAGGGATTATAAAAGTGAAATGCATTCAATTTTATATTCGTATCCATTTACAAAGGCAAGCTATTTGTTTGCTAAGTTTTTAAGTGGTTTGTTAATTGTTTCTTTAATTGTTTTAGTTATTGGATTAGGGGTTGTTATAGGGTTTCGATTACCAGGAACAAATCCTGAAATAGTAAATGCATTTAATTTTGGAGCCTATTTACATTCGTATTTAGTATATGTCATTCCAAATTCCTTATTATTTGGAGCTATTGTTTTTGCAGTTGTAACTTTTACTAGAAATATAGCAGCTGGTTTTATTACTATTATAGTGTTAATGTTTGTTCAAGGGTTAATGCAGAGTCTTTTGTCTGAAGAAGGAAACAGGCTTTTAGCAGGTTTAATTGATCCTTATGGAGATGCTGCTTTGAATTATTATACACGTTATTGGACCTTAGCAGAACAAAACGAAGCGACTTTACCATTTAAAGGAATTGTTATTTATAATAGATTGATTTGGTTAGGTGTTGCTGCATTAATATTTGCTACGGTTTATAAGAAATTTTCATTTAGTCAAAATGCTGTAACGTTGTCTCTCTTCAGAAAAGAAAAAGGAGATAGGGTAACAAAGAAGAATTTTGGAAGTGTAACAAGAGTTCAATTGCCAGAAGTGAATTATAATTTTTCATTTACCCAAAACTTAAAAAACACTTGGAAGTTATCTAATATAGATTTTAAATATATAGTTAAGGCATTACCTTTTATAGCAATTGTTTTAGTAGGTTTAATTTTAACCATAATAACCTTATCTGAAACAGGGTTAATATTTGGAACTAAAACATTGCCTGTAACTTGGAAAATGTTACAAAGTGGTATAGGTGCATTTACACTGTCAATAAACATTATAACATTTTTATATGCAGGAATGTTGGTGCATAGAGGTAAAATGGCAAAAACAAATCATTTAATTGATGTAACACCAACTCCTAACTGGGTTTTGTGGTTGTCTAAATTAATAGCATTGTTAAAGGTTCAGTTAGTTTTGTTAGCAGTTGTTATGTTTGCTGGAATTATTTACCAAACATATAAAGGGTTTTATAATTATGAGCTTACTCACTATATATATGAGTTGTTTGTTTTACAGTTTATACATTTTGCAGTTTGGGCATTGTTAGCATTGTTTATTCAAACTTTGGTAGGAAATCCATATGTTGGGTTATTTATTTTAATTGTAATTAATTTTGGACTTCCTTTTTTAACCTTTGCAGGTATAGAACAATCAATTTTCAAATACAATCAAGGACCTAGTTTTAGATATTCAGATATGAATGGTTATGGTTCTTCATTAAGAAGATATATAACATATAAAGGATATTGGACATTAGGAGGACTTGTATTATTAGTATTAACTAGCTTGTTTTGGGTTCGTGGATTACCACATTCTTTTAAAGAAAGATTAACAATTTTTAAAAGCCGTTTAACAGTTAAAACTATAACTGTATTGGGAGTGTTTTTAATAGCATTTTTTACCTTAGGGGGAAGAATTTATTATGAAAACAATATAAAAAATGAAAGAACTTCTAGAAAAGAGCGTGAACAACTACGAGTAAAGTGGGAAAAAGATTATAAAAAATATCAAGGAAAAGCACAACCAAGAATTGTAGCTGTAAATATTGATATGAATATTTTCCCAAAAACATATGATTTTAAATCATCTGGAACTTATAAAATGATTAATAAAACAAACGAGGTAATAGATAGCTTGTTTTTAAATCATAATAATTATCCAAGTACATTTGAATTTAATAAATCAACAACTTTGGTGTTAGAGGATACTATTCAAAATTTTGATATTTATAAATTAAAGACACCATTACAACCAGGAGACAGTTTAGAACTTAATTTTACAGTTAAGAATAAACCAAATAATTTTTTTAGAAAGAATTCACCAGTTCGAAGAAATGGTACTTTTATGAATAGTGGAATTTATCCTTCATTTGGATACTCTGACGGAGGAGAATTAACGGATAATAAAACTAGAAAAAAATATGGATTGGCTAAAAATGATTTAAAGCCACATCCATCTGATAGTACTGCTTTAGGGAATACCTATATTTCTGGAGATAGTGATTGGATTGATTTTGAAGCTACTGTTAGTACAGATGAAGATCAAATAGCTATTGCTCCTGGGTATTTACAAAAAGAATGGGTAAAAGATGGACGTAAATATTTTCATTATAAAATGGATAGTAAAATATTGAATTTCTATGCTTTTAACTCTGCAAAATATGAAATTAAGAAAGATAGATGGAATGATGTTAATCTTGAAATATATTATCAAAAAGGACATGAGTATAATTTAGATAGAATGATGAAAGGAATTAAAGCATCTTTAGATTATAATTCAAAAAACTTTAGTACTTATCAACATAAGCAAGTCCGTATTATTGAGTTTCCAAAAACAGGAGGAACTTTTGCGCAGTCTTTTCCAAATACAATACCTTTTTCAGAATCTATTGGTTTTATTGCTGATGTAGATAAAAAAGATGAAGGTGTAGATTACCCATTTGCTGTAACAGTGCATGAATTAGCACACCAATGGTGGGCACATCAAGTTATTGGTGCTGATGTTTTAGGAGCAACCATGTTATCAGAAAGTTTATCTGAGTATGTTGCATTAAAAGTTTTAGAACATAAAGCTGGGAAAACTGAAATGCGTAAGTTTTTAAAGAAATCATTAGACGGGTATTTAACGCAAAGAACTATGGAGCGAAAGCGTGAAAAACCATTAATGTATAATGATGGGCAAGGATATATTCGTTATCAAAAAGGATCGTTAATATTTTATGCGTTGAGTGATTATATTGGTGAAGAGAAACTGAATGGAGCGTTAAAAGAGTATGTAGAGAAAGTAAAGTTTCAAGATGCTCCATATACTACTTCTATAGAAATGGTTGATTATATACAAAAAGTTGTACCTGATAGCTTACAGTACACTATTAAAGATATGTTTGAAACTGTTACATTATATAGAAATAGAGTAGTGGATGTTTCTTCTAAAAAACTAGAGAATGGTAAGTATCAAGTTGATATTGAATTTAATGTTAGTAAATATAGAAATAATGACAAAGGGAAGCGTTATTATGGAGAACAAGTAGGTGATACTATTTCATATAAAACAGAAAAAATGAAAAAGCCTATTTTATCTGTTCCTTTAAAAGATTATATTGATATAGGTGTTTTCGGAGAAGAAACAGTTGACGGAAACAAAAAAGAAATAGAACTTTATTTAAAGAAACATAAGATTACGCAGGTTAATAATAAAATTTCTATTATAGTTGATAAAAAACCTGTTGAAGTAGGTGTTGATCCATACAATAAATTAATTGATACAAAATCTGACGATAACCGAAGGAAGTTGTAAGTTTTAATTGATTTAGTAAAAAGTTTTAGCAAGTGATGATTTTAAATTGTCACTTGTTTTTTTATTATCAATTTGCTACCCATTCTTTTAAATCGTTAATGTCGTTGAAAATTAGATTAACGGATAAATCAACAGAGTCAATTTCTATTTTTGAGTACTTATCTGGCATTAATGCTGTAAACGCGCCTTTTGTTGGATGATTGAAATTATAATGTATTCCGCTTAAAAGGGTATCGTAAGCTACATATTCAAAAGATAATTTTTTAAGAGTAAAATCAGTAATCATAATATTATTTTTTAAGTTTCTTATTGTAAAATTAAAAAAGGAAGATGGTTGTTATGTAGGAGATTAGATGGATTCCCTTAAAGTATAGATGAATGAAAATTAAAATAGATTAAATGTTGATTTTTAATTGTTTAGTGGTGTTTAAAAAAGGTTATAAAATACTTTACAACCTTTTTTATTGTTAGTTTACATGAATCTTTTTGTTGATAGACCCGTTTTTAGAGGTTATTTTTATAAGGTAGATTCCAGAAGTTATTTTTGGTATACCAATAATTATTTTACCATTAGATCTGAATTTTTTTTCAATTATTTTTTTGCCAAGTATAGTATATAGACTTAAAGAAGCTTTATCAGACTGTAGTCCAGTTATTGTTATTTCGTTTTTAGAAGATTGGTAAGTACTTACATTTTCTAATATTTGGTTATTATTACTAGAACTTAATTTCTGAGAAGTAGTATGAATGTAAAATTGTCCAATACCATCTACATTATTTTTAAGGGTACTAGTATAATTTTCTTTAGATAAGTTAGTAAAAGTATTATGAATTCTATCTTCTAAATATACTTGAATATTAGAAGGTAAGTTAATAGACTTGGCAGAAAATTCTATTGTTTTTCCTGCATCAAATTTTAAACCAATAGGAACAATTATCGTTTCTAAATTATTAATAGGTAAGGATTGAATAGCAAAATTTTTGCCTTTATTATTGCTAACTAATTGAGAATAGATTGCAAAACTTGAAGAAGTACCATTAAACATTGTACCGTCATAACCATTATCAAAACCAGTAGTTGCTTCATTTAAATAGAATAATTTGGTTGACTTAGTATTTTTGTTTTCTGTTACTGTTACATTAATTTCTGTTTTTGTATTTCGTTGGAAGGTATCAGATTGATGACTTTGATTAGTTTTACTAAAGGTAATATTGGTATTACGATTAGCACTAACAAAAAAACCTTGAGTAGGTGATATTTGAAAGCTACCATCTATACCGCCCATTTTTAAATCATAACTATTAGTTGCTTGATTCCATAGCCAAATTGTTTCCTCAGATAAAGCAGTTGAATTATCAGTAAAGAAAGTACTAAGATTAATATAAGATGTAAATGGATTTCCTATTAAATTAAAATTATTGGTAGCTTGGGTAATAGGATAAGTAATGGTACCTGTATTTATTTCACCAGTAAATTTTAAATCGCTAGGAACATTTAATTTAACAGAATACCCTTTTCCAGAAGTAATTACTCCAGTTGAGTTGTTTGATAGATAGTTCCAGGCTGATCCATCATTTTTATATGGAGCAATGCCGATATTTTTATTTGGACCAGTAGCAAAATCATTATAAGCAATTAAGTTTTCAATAGTTTCTGATTTTAATGGAGAAGCGACTAAATACCAATTATTAGTAGCTAAACTTCTTCTATAAGTTATGTCTCCATTTAAGTGTGCATTCGCAATTAATGAAGCCCCAGAAGCTAAGGTTACTTTTTTTACAGATGTAGAAGAGTTAACTGTAGGCTGATTTGTAGTTTTTAAAATTAAAACTTCATCAGAAGTTGATGGAATTTTATCTGTACTCCAGTTTGAAGAAGTATTCCAGTTTGAATCAACAGCACCTTTCCACGTTATTGTAGAAAAAGGTAAATCTGTGGTGTTATATTTACCGGGTGTAGCCTTTTGCGGATTGGAGGTAATTAATGAATGTTTTACAAAGTTGCCAGTTAAATCATCATTTCTGCCAATGGATTGATCTGCATTTGCTTCACTTCCGTAGGTATATGTTGTAATTATTACACCGTTGTTGTTTTTTAAAGTTACTGTATCTCCAGTATTATTTAAACTAATACGTCCTGTTGAAGCAGCTAATGATATTCCAGAAATATTAGTAGGAGCACCTCCACCAAAAATAACTACAGATCCACCAGCTGGTATTGTTATATTTCCAAAAGTATGTCTAATAGAACTATTATCAGAAATGGTGTAGTCTGTAAGAATGTGAGGGGTAATGTCAGTGTTAACTAATTCAATAAACTCGTCTTGTGAAGTACTAATTGTACCATCTCCATTTGCATCAATTCCAGTTGGATCAGCTAAAATTTCATTAATAATAATTTTAGGTAGATCGTCATCTATTATAGCTAACGTATGAGTGTTAATATTTATATCGGCAACACCACTAGTAATAGTTAATTTTAAAATGATTGTTTCATTGTCCATATCAAGGTCATTATTAATATCTAAAGAGATGTTTTTAGTTCCGTTAGAAGTAAAAATTAATGAAGATGTATTTAATGAATAGTCTGTTACTTCTGCCGTGCTATTACCGTCAATTGTAATATTAATTGTAGCGTTGGATGTATAATTGGAAAACGAGAGAGGTATTTGTTTATTGAAAGTGGTGTTTGTTTCATTAATAGAACTAGTACTGGTTTTAAAACTTACAGTAGGATTAGTTGATGGAGTTTTACCTTCAACTACTATGTCATCGATCCATAATAAACCAGCTCTAGACTTAGTGTATTGAAAATAAATCCCAAAATAGTTTTGTATAATATAATCATTGTTAGTAACACTTCCTTTAAAATCTAAAGAATCAAATCCTCCGTTTTCGTCAATAAATAATTTCCATAAACCATTTGTGCTTCGTGTAACTTTAATACCTTTAATTTTATTAGCATCCCAATCAATAGTAGTAGTAATTATAGATGTATCTGCTGTTCCGTTTGTTACTTTCCATAAGGTTAAAATGTCTGAAGTACCTGTTAAGTTAACCCCAATAGCATAACCATCAACGGTACTAGATTTTAAATTAGATTCATTTGCTGTTAAATAAATCCAAAACTTATTGGAGCCAGAAGGATCCCAATTCCCGTTTTTTAAGTTGAATTGCCAAGTTGTTTCTTGTGTAGTTAGATCTAAACCGGAAATACTTTTACTGATATAACTTTTTCCAGCTGTATTTGATAGATTATGTTTTAATGAATGAGAACCATTAATTGGAGAGGTTGTAGAACTTGTCCAGTGACCATTTGTTCCTTGAGTCCAACCTGTAATGGCACCATTGTCAAAATTATCATTAATTTGTTGACTATAGGTTGAAGTGATTAAAAAATAGGGCAATAGAAGAGCTATCGCATAAGCGAGACAATTTTTTCTTTTCATGATTTTTCTTTTTCAGATTCTAAACTTAGAAAAAAAATAATTAGTAGAAAAATATTATTTGATAATTTTTTTATTTAATTTATTGATTCATAGGTGGTAATGGGGTTTTTTGATTTGAGATAAGAGATATAAAAAAACCTCAAGAAATTTCTTGAGGCTTTTTTATGTATGCTGGTTTAAATTAAAACCCTGGTGCTTCAGGACTTTGTGCCTGCGCTTTTTTAGGGTTTAATAATATATAGGTTCCTAAGGCTGTTAGGGCTGTATATTTACCATAATTTCCTATTTTTTTAAGAGCTTCTTTACGAGTTATATCGGTGTCGTTATTTTTAACTTGTTTTTTCATGGTCATACTTTTTAATTATTGAACTATAATTTTCTTACTTAACTTTCCTAATTCAGTTGATAACTCTACTACATATACTCCTGATGCAATTTCAGGAAGGGAAATAGTTGAAACACCATTAGTTCTGAATTTTTTAGTAGTAATTTTTTTACCAAGTATAGAGTAAACAGTTAAAGAAGCTTTTTCTGATTGTAATCCAGCTACTGTTAATTCATTTTTAGAAGACTTGTATATACTTACGTTTTCTAATAATTGATTAGTATCACTAGTACCTAACTTTTGAGAAGTTGTGTGAATATAAAATTGACCTATACCATCAGCATCACTTTTAAGGCTAATAGTGTAGTTTTCTTTAGATAAATTAGTAAAAACATTGTTTGTTCTATCTTCTAAATACATGTCAATACCGCTAGGTAAATTAGTACCTTTAGCAGAGATTTCTATCGATTTTCCAGCTTTAGCTTTTAAACCAATAGGAACAACTATGTTTTCATAATCTTTATTTGGTAAAGCTTGAATAGCAAAATCAATACCTTTACTATCACTAACTAAATGAGTAAATGTTTTAAAGGTAGCGTTTGTACCTGTAAAAGTACCAACATCTGATCCTGGATCTAAACCTTTAGTTTTGTTTTCTATATATCTAATTTTTGTTGAAGATGTGTTTTTATCTTCAGTTACATTTAAAATTATCTCAGGATAAATTACAGAGTTACCTTTTAAAAATACATTACCAGTTTGATGTGTTTCCATAGCTTCCGTAAAGCTTACAGAAGTTCCACCTGCATCAGGAGCATGAACAAAAAATGCTTGTCCTGGTGCAATATAAAAAGCAGCATCATCAACAGTTTTTTCTACATAAGCTGAACCGTTCCATAAGTATAAACCAGCTCTTGAAGGATCAAGGTTACCAGCATCAATGTTTACTTTCAAAAAGTTATTAGTAGCATCAGCTGCATTACTAGCATGTAATGATGCAGTAAATGGGTTACCTACTAAATTCCATCTGTTTCCAGCTGGATTATCACCACCATCCGTAATTAGGAAAGTTTTGTCAGTAGTATTTAGAGTACCTGAAAAATTTATGGTACCACCTGTACTTTTTTGTATTGAATACCCCTTACCAACAGTAAATGTTCCTGCACTTGCAATATCATTTGATCCAGCTGCTGTAGTGTAGTGATTCCAACGAGAAGCGCTTACAACATTATTTACATAAGGAGCAATAGCATATTTGTTACCACTAGTACTTACATTTCCTGAAAAATCATTAATGTTTTTACCAGAAATTGGAGAAGCAACTAAATGCCAATTGGTAGATAAATATCGGTGATAATCAACATTACTAATTCCCGTATGGTTTCCTTTAACAATTAAAGAACCATTATTAGAAGCGTTAGATAATATGTTTAATGTACCATTTTGGTTAAGGTTTCCCTCAACTGTAATAGATTGACCGCTTAATATATTAAAAGATCCACCGATACTTATACTTAAATCGTTTATGGTAACATTACTAACATCTAAATTAATAGTATTGGTACCTACATTAACATTATCAGTACTAATAGGTAGCCTACCTAATGACCAGTTACTTGGTACAGACCAATTTCCGCTAGCAACAGCATATGCATTTGTTTGATTTGATTCTGATGTAAAGTTCAAAGAAGTAGCATCAGAAATACCAGCATAATTATTATTAGCTGCATCTTTAAAAGCTGTATTAGCTATTTGAATATAATACCCAGTATTTAAATCAAAATCAGAACTAGGATTAATTGTGGCAGTATTCGTACTTACAGTAACAGAAGCAGTTGTAACGTCTATCGTTTCAATAGTACTATTGTCTAATGATTTTTTGATAAGTATGTTACCAGTACCTTTGCTAATGTTTTCATTAAATGTTAATACTATATTTTGCGAAATAACAACTCCAGTAGCATCATCTGCTGGATTAGAGGATGTTAAATTAGGAGTAACTCCATCAATAACAATTGCTTTATTAGCACCTAATGAGTTAGCAGCACCAGGACTAGGTAATGTTAAAGAAGCATTATTCCCAGAAGCATCTTGAATACTAGTACCGGCAGTTAATGAATTTGTAGCTACATAATCTAAATCAGCAGTTACATCACCAGCTTGAACAGTATATGTAAATTGTAAAGTATTGGTTCCACTACCAGTTCCATTATAGTTTACAGTTCTATCGGTAGTTCCAGTTTCTAAAGTTATTTGAGGTGTTCCAGTAACAGTAACAACTTCTGAGAAAGTAACAGTAACTATAATATTATCTCCAGCTTTATAAGTTCCATTAGCTGTTGAAGAACTTACACTCGTTACAGTAGGAACAACTCCATCAATAACTAATGCTTTATTAGCACCTAAAGAATTTGCAGCTCCAGGGCTAGGTAAAGTTAAGGTAGCATCTTTACTACCAGAATCTTGAATACTAGTACCGGCAGTTAATGAATTTGTAGCAACATAATCTAAATCAGCACTTAAATCCCCAGCTTGAACAGTATACGTAAACTGTATCGTATTTGTTCCACTACCAGTTCCGTTGTAATTTACAGTTCTATCTGTAGTTCCAGTTTCTAAGGTTATTTGAGGAGTACCAGTAACAGTAACTATTTCAGAGAAAGTAACGGTAACTATTACATTATCGCCAACTTTATAGGTGCCATTGGCAGTTGAAGAACTTATACTTGTAACAGTCGGTGCTACTGCATTTGAAATTACTGTAGTTGTATTGTTAGTATCTGTATCTGTATTATCATTTATAACTACAGTAAAAGTAGTTGTTTCAGATGTACTTGTTCTATTATCAGTAGGATTAAAAGATAAAGCTCTAAGTTTTGCTTGCAAGTCAGCAGGTGAAGTACTAGCAATAGCATAAGGACCAGTACCAGTTAATCCAGTTCCAGATAAAACACCTTTAGCATTAGTATCTAAAGTAATAGTAGCTGAAAGATTATCTCCGTCTGCATCTGTAGTTGTTATAGCAGAAAAAGGAGATACTGTAGCATTATCATTTACCGTTTGACCTGCAGACGTACCTGCTATTACTGGAGCTGTGTTTCCTGCTATTCCTTTCAAAATTATATTATCAAAGGCCATTTCTTCATGCGAATCAGGAGAGTTAAAACGTACTCTAATTTCGATTGTATTTCCAGTACCACTAATTGGAAGTGAGGGGAAAGTTGTCATAGTATTATGTACAACGGTATTTTCTCCTCCATCTATACTACCATTTAAGTTGGTATCTCTAATCATACCAGCTCCTGATGGACTATTACCATAAAAGGCTAAAGCCTTTTGATATGAACCTCCATCTATTTTATAATCAACAATTAGGAATTTTGTGTTTTCATAACGTGTAGTTGTAGCATCAGGAAATGCTAAATCTATATCAATTGTTAAACTAGCTTTTCCAGTAATATTAATGGGGTCTAATTCAATGTATGAGTGACCATTGTATCCTAACCCAGCTCCATTAATGTCTTCTAAACCTATAAAATTTCCAGTTGTTCCAGTTAAAGGATCAAATGAAAAATTACCAACAGTACCTCTCTTAATATAATCAGAAGCTGTACCTCCTAAAACTTGAGAGCCATAATCAGTATTAGTATCGCCATTACCAACAGCATATCCAGAAAGATCAGCTGCTTCAAAATTTTCAGTATATATAACAGTTTGTGAAAAAGAAATAGGTATAAAGAAAATAAATAAAAAAGAAAATAAAAGTAAATGAGTAATTTTTTTCATGATTTAAGTTTAGTTTGTTAGCAATAAATATAGTCAATAATAAATTATTCCAGGTATTTTTTTGTTTAATTACCTGGAATAGACTTATTTATTTTAATTTCTCGATGGAAAAACTCCTTGCAATGCAATAATATAATTAGTAGTTAAATATGGTTGCATATTGTTATGTGCTTGACTCCCTCCTTGATTTAAAGTAGTTGTAGTGGTTATAACAGAGTTAGTGTTCATTTGGGTATTTGGAGCTGTACTGCTGAATATCTCAGAACTAGTAGCAGAACCACTAGCGATTGATGCTCCTTCACTTAAAGTATCATCATCTCCTGCGGCACTCTGTCCATAAAATTTTGAAGCCGAAGATGCAAGGTGATTATGAGAAGGCATTTCAAGAGTTGTTAGTGTATGAACTTCTTGACCACTTCTTGATCCTAATCTACGATCAGATAATCCTGGTCCTCGACCTGAACTAATTGCAGCTCTACCACGTAAATCTGGTAAAGCAAATGTTGTTCTTCCGTCACCTCCATAAATTGTTCCTAAAATAGAAAATAAAGCAGAGTTTTGTGCTATGGGTAATAATTGACCTTCACATAAAGCCCAACCTCTTGGAGCAAAATTTCCTCCGAATAATACGATTTGTCCTAAAAATGGATCCATAATAATAAAATTTAGTAGTTAATATTTAATTTAAAATTGTTAATACCATACAGAGACAAATTATAATAGGTTGTCCTGCTAATCATAATCCATACAAAAAGGTATAGATTTTAAGAGTCTTATTTAAAGTGAGTTATTTAGTTTTCTTATCTCAAATGTAGGAATAGACTTTTCTAATTTTTGCAAATAAGACCTAAGTGATATTTATTGAGGCGTAAGTGTATTATTTTTTGGAATATGTGTGATTTCATGTTTTTTGCTTTAAGCAAAGGAAGAAATTTTCAAAGCAAATTTTTATTTTTTGTGAAGTTTGAGCTCTTTTTTGTGAAGTTGTATAACATTAAACTATTTCTGTGTTATTCTAAGGAATTAAGAAAGTGTTTAATTTATAAAAACATCTTGTATTTATTGAGGTTTAAGCTCCATGTTATTGAATAACAATTAATAAAAGAGTTGAATGATATTAATTAAAAAGAGAAAGGCGTATTAGTTTTTTCTCCAGAAAAAAGGAGTTAATAATATTAAAACTGTAAAAAGTTCTAAACGACCAATAAGCATTAAAAATGAACAGAACCATTTTGCACCAACTGATAAATGAGAAAAATTATCAACAGGGCTAACAGAGCCAATAGCAGGCCCTATGTTCCCCAAAGAAGAAGCACAAGCACCTAAGGCAGATTTAATATCTAAGCCTAAAAATGCTAGAATAACTGTTCCTAGAATAAAAATTAGCATGTATAAAACAAAGAAAGATAGAATATTGAATACAATGGTCTGACTAACTGCTTTACCATCATAACGAACAGGTATAATGGCATTTGGGTGTAATGATTTTTTAAATTCTAAAAAGCTACTTTTAAGTAGAATAATATGACGTACTATTTTTACACCACCAGAAGTTGATCCGGCAGACCCTCCTAAGAAAAATAACGAAAAGAATATTGCCGTAATAAAGAAGTTCCACATGGTAAAATCGGCAGTTACAAAACCTGTAGTTGTAATTACTGAAATAACAGAGAAAAATGAATGGCGAAAAGCACTTTCTACTTTTCCAAATACCATTGGGTGTTCAATACTAGTATTTAAATTAGGATCTTGAAAAAAGATGATAGTTACTGCAATAATTGTTGAAATACCTATTACACTAAATAAATAATATTTGAATTCTTCGTTTTGTAAAACTTTTTGAATTTTTCCTTTTAAAGCAAAATAAGTAAGTACAAAGTTAGTACCAGCTATAAACATAAATATAGCTATAATGTATTGTATAATAGGCATGTTATTATAATAAGCTACACTAGAGTTCTTTGTTGAAAAACCTCCAGTACTTACAGTAGCCATGGCATGGTTAATGGCATCAAACCAAGTCATACCAGCAACTTTTAATAATATAAATTCAACAAATGTTAAAAGAACATAAATTAACCACAAGCGTTTGGCTGTATCAGTTATTCTAGGGTGTAATTTATCAGCAGAAGGACCAGGAGCTTCAGCCATAAATAATTGCATTCCTCCTATACCCAATAGCGGAAGAATAGCTATGGTAAGTACTATAATTCCCATACCACCAATCCAATGTGTTGCACTTCGCCAAAAAAGAATTCCTTTTGGCATAGATTCAATGTCTGTTAATATGGAAGATCCAGTTGTTGAATACCCAGAAATAGTTTCAAAAAAAGCATCAGGAATTGACGAAATAGCACCAGATAATAAGTAAGGAAGCATTCCAGTACATGACAATGTTAACCATCCTAAAGTAACAATTAGATATCCTTCTTTTTTTTGAATTTTTTTTGAATTAGGCTTGTTAAAGAAAAAAAGTAAAAGCCCAATAGCAACGGTTATTATTCCTGCATTTAAAATTCCTAAAACAGCATTTTCATTATGGTATAAGCTAAAAGGGATGGCAAGCCACATAAACAAGCCATTTAAAACAGCAGTTATGCCTAAAAAACGATAAATAAGTTTAAAGTTAAGATTTTCCATTAGTTGAATAAATCTTCTACAATTGATATTGCTTCTGGTAAACAAAACACAATAGCTTTGTCACCACTTTTTAGTTGAAAATCACCAAAAGACATTAACGCTTTTCCATCTCTAATTACACCTCCAATAATGGCTTCTCTAGGGAAACGTAGCTCTTTTACTACTTTTCTTGTAACTCTTGCATTTGGTTGAACTTCAAATTCAAAAACTTCCGCATCAATATTATGTAAATTAGCTAATGCTAAAATTTCACCTTTACGGATATGGCGAAAAATATTACTAGCCGCAATTAATTTTTTATTAATTAGTGTGTCAATACCAATAGTTTGAGAAATATTGATATAGTCCATATTTTCAACTAAAGCCACTGTCTTTTTTACTCCTTTTGATTTAGCTACTAAACAAGACATGATATTTGTTTCAGAATCACCAGTAACAGCAACAAAAGCATCCATTTCTCGAATGTTTTCTTCTTCAAGGAGTTCTAAATCTCTTCCATCTCCATTAATAACAAGTGTGTTTCTAAGATTTTCAGCTAATTGTAAAGCTTTTTCTTTTTTACGCTCAATTAATTTTACTTTAAAATTATCAATACATAAATTCCTTGCTGTTTTTTCTCCAATACTACTACCACCAAGAATCATTACATTATTAATATCAACATGTTCTTTTCCTATAATAGGATGTAACTTTTCAATACTATAGCTGGGTACAGAAAAATAAACTTGATCATTCATTTTATATACAGTATCACCACGAGGAATAATAGTTTGTGCTATTCCTTCTCTTTTTATGGCAATAGTAATAAAATCAACTAGGCAATATTTCTCTTTAACTTCTTTAACTGTTAAATCTAAAATAGGAGACTTATAACCTAAAGTTGTTCCCATTATATTGAAAACACCATTTTCAAAAGCTACTGTGTCATTAAAAGAAGATTGATTTAAAAGAAGTTTAATTTCTTTAGCAGCCAACTCCTCAGGAGAAATCATAAAGTCTACACCATAATCTTTAAAGTTGATAACATCATTATTTAAAAATTCTGGGTTGTTTATTCTAGCAATAGTTTTTTTAACGCCTAAGGCTTTACCAATAACAGAGATTGTAAAATTTGTATTTTGACTTTCAGTTACAGCTAATAAAAGATCTGCAGAGTTAATACCAATCTCTTTCAGTAATTTAATAGAAGTAGCATCACCTTTTTTGGTAATAACATCTAAATGATTATTGATGTAATTAAGTTTGTCTCCGTCAAAATCGATTACATAAGTATCTTGAGACTCATAAGAAAGTAATTTAGCCAAATGAAAACCTACGTCTCCAGCCCCGGCTATGATAATCTTCATATTTAAAATTAAAAAAGATAGAGTACAAAGATACTGTGCTTGGTTGGGTTGTGCAAAAAATGATTTATATTTATCATTAAAAAGAAAAATTGCACAATGAAAAAATTAGCTATAAAATCTTGGTCTCAAGATGATAGACCTCGTGAAAAACTATTGTTAAAAGGAAAAAATACATTATCAGATGCTGAGCTTATTGCGATATTAATAAGTTCTGGTAATAGAGAAGAAAGCGCAGTAGATTTATCTAAAAGGATATTACAATCAGTAGGGAATAATCTCAATAATTTATCAAAATTATCCATTGAAGAGTTAATGCACTTTAAAGGAATAGGGGAGGCAAAAGCTACAACTATTGTTACTGCATTAGAATTTGGTAAAAGAAAACAATTTGAAAAAAAACAACAAATAAGTAAAATAACATCTTCATTTGATGTTGCAAAAATAATGCAACCTATAATAGGAGATTTGGAACACGAAGAATTTTGGGTGTTGTATTTAAATAATTCAAATAAAATTTTAGCAAACCATCAAATAAGTAAAGGTGGGTTAACTGCTACTTTAGTTGATGTTCGAATTATATTTAAAAAAGCATTGGAACTTTTTGCCGTTGGGTTAATATTGTGTCATAATCATCCGTCAGGTAAATTAATACCAAGCAATTCAGATATTGAATTAACAAAAAAAATAAAGAAAGCAACTTTTACATTAGACTTAAAATTATTAGATCATTTAATAATTACTGAAAAAGCGTATTTTAGCTTTGCAGATGAGGGAGTTTTATAAAAAACTTAAAACTTTGCTACTTATAAAATTATAAAAATGCTTTTAATTTATACGCATAAGATTACTCCTAGGGTTAGATATACTTTTAAACACATCATAACCCGTGTATTACAAATACCTATAAGTTTTACAAATAAAGTTGAAGAATTTGTAGCACATAATGGACCTAAATTTTCATACACTAAAGTAGCATTAGGAAAAGAATTTTTTATTAAAAGTCACGATTTACTTTTTCAGCAAGGAATAAGAGATGTAGAAATACACATGCAAAAATGGAAAGGAGTTCCTTGTTTTTTCTTACAAGGAGACAAATCAAATATACCTTTTGATATATTTTCAGCAAGCTTTTATTTAATTACTCGTTATGAAGAATATTTACCTCATATAAAAGATAAACATGGACGGTTTGAAGCAGCAGAAAGTATAGCTTTTAAATATAAGTTTTTAGAAAAACCACTTATTGATATTTGGTCGTACATGTTTTTAGAAGAATTAAAACAACGTTTTCCTGAATATAAATATAGTTCAAGAAAATATAGTTTCATTTCTACAATTGACGTTGATAATGCTTTTGCATATAAACATAAAAGTTTTGTTAGAACTGTAGGTGGTTTTTTTAAAGATGCATATCAGTTAAAAGTTTTTAATTTATGGGATAGGTTTAGTATTCGTTTTAATATTAAAAAAGATCCATTTGATACATTTCAGAAAATTATTGATTTAAAAAAACAACACGATATAAGAACGCTTTTCTTTTTTTTAATAGCAGATTATACAACATTTGACACTAATGTTTCTGCCTCAAAAACTAAATTTAAATTATTAATTAAAAACATGGTAGACTATGCAAGAGTAGGTTTGCATCCTTCCTATTATACAATGAATGATTTAGCGATGCTAAAAAAAGAAAAAGAACGATTGGAAGCTATAACCAATATGCCTATTAAACGATCAAGGCAACATTATTTACGTTTTTCATTGCCTGATACTTACCAGAAACTAATTGATTTAGAAATAGAGGAAGATTATTCAATGGGGTATGCAAGCCATGCAGGATTTAGAGCAAGTACTTGTACACCATTTTATTTTTACGATATTGATTTTGAAATACAAACACCATTAAAAGTTTTTCCTTTTGCTGTTATGGATACTACGTTAAATGATTATATGAAATTAACTCCTAAACAAGCTCTAGGTAAAATTAGAGATTTAAAAAATGAAGTAAAAAGAGTAAATGGTGTTTTTATAACATTGTTTCATAATGAAAGTTTAAGTGGGTATCAACGTTGGAGAGGGTGGAGTAGGTTGTATGATTCTATGTTAAAAATAGTAAAAGCTTAATGATTTCATTCGTAAAGAGAAAAGATCTAGAGATAGAAAAGTATAATGATTGTATTATCAATTCTCTACAATCAAATGTATTCGGGTTTTCTTGGTATTTAGATACAATAGCTGATGATTGGAGTGTTTTAGTGTTGAATGATTATGAAGCTGTAATGCCGTTGCCTTTTAGAAAAAAAGCTTTTATTAAGTATGTTTATCCACCTTTTTGGTTAATTCAATTGGGCATATATTCAAAAGAGGTTGAAGATGAAAATGAGTTTTTAATAGAACTCTTTGAAAACTTTAAGTTTGTCGAATTACGTTTGAATTACATGAATTCGTTTAGCATGTTTTCTGTTTTTCAACAAGAAAGAAGAATACAAGTTTTATCGTTAAAACAAGATTATGAGATTATTTATACTAATTACAATAGAAATAGAAAAAGAGAATTAAAAAAAGCTGTGATTCATGACTTAAACGAATGTTGGAGTGATTGCCCAACAGTTTTAATTAACTTATTTAAAGAAAACGTAGGTAAACGTGTAAAAAAAATTTCTGAAAAAGATTATGATAGATTACTATCATTAATGCAGGTTTGTATTCGTAAAAAAGTAGGTGAGCTTTTAACTGTTTATGATATGGATAATAGAATTGTTTCTGGAGCTTTTTTTTTAAAACATAAAAAAAGAGTAACTGAATTGGTTTGTTCTTCTGATTTTAAAAATCGGAAAAATGGGGCTAATACATTTATGAACGATAGAGCAATCTATAAATATTCAAGAAATTTTGATGTTTTTGATTTTGGAGGTTCTTCTATGAAAAACATTGCTAATTATTATAAAAGTTTTGGTGCAGTTGATGAGAAATATATACAATTGTATTATAATGACTTATCCAAATTTATTAAGTTTTTTAAACGGTGAAATTGTTTCTTTTATAATAATAAACAAAAGTAAGAAAGGAAGTTATTCCTGTAAACCACATTAATAAGGCTGAAGTTATTGCTGCTCCTTTAATACCTAATTTGGGTATTAAATAATAATTAGAAATTATATTTATACATAGTGCAGTTAAAGTTATATAATAGTTTGCTTTTATTTTTCCAATAGAAGATAAAAGATTACCAAAAAGACCTCTAAATATCAAAATTCCACATACACCTATATTCAAAATAAAAAAACTCTCCCTGTATTGAGTAAAACTTGCATCAAAAAAAGTTAAAGTTATTTCATCAAAAAGATCAAAAAAGATAACAAAAACTATACTAATGACTGAAAATAATAACATATAACTTTTTATATAGTTATAAATGTATTTTTTTTGAGTGATTTTTTCAGTAAAAGAAACAAAGTCTGTAGTAATAAAAACTCTAGGTAAAAATAAAATACTAAAAGGTATTAAGGATATATATCTATAAGCAGTAATGCTTTCTGGTTCTTCTAAAAGATAACCAACTAATAAAATATCAATAGCAAAAAGTAACATGGTAGCTACATTAGCTAACCCTCCAAAAAAACCGTATTTCCAAAATTCTTTATTAATAAAAGAAGGTTTTTCTAATTTTGTTTTTGATTGAATATTTATTTCTTTTCGGAATACAAAAACAGTAATGATAGGTGTAGTTATTAAGGCAGTGATATATCCATTCTCTTGAAAAAAGTAGCAAAATAAACTTACAGTAACTATTAAAAGTGAATTGTATATGATTTCGGAATAAGCAACTACTTTATTTCTATGTTCCAGACGTGCTTTTATTTTAATGACTTCAAATAAAAAGAGAGGAATGAAAATTAAAGAAAAAATACTTAGGTAATGTCCTGTTTTAAATAATTTAAAAGGAAACAAAAAACCTATAGAAGCAATTATAATTGAAAGAACTCCAGAAGCAATAACACCTTTTTTTAATACATAATTGAGGAGGAATTCTTTGTCTTTGTTATTATTTGTTAGTGCTCCATAACGAATATAACTTTGATGCAATCCAAAACCTATAAATGGAATTAAAAAAGTAATAATATTCCAAGAAAATAATACTAAACCTAGCTCTTTGTTTGGTATTAACTGTAAAGCGATCCATGAAGTTAAAAAAGAGAATATTCGTGCTGTAATAGTGGCAGTGAATATATACCCCCCTGAACGATTTAAAAAATTTTGTATGTAGGTTTTAATTAAATTCAATTTAATGCTTTTTCATATAGTTTAGAGAATTGATTAGCAATACTGTTATTACTGAAGTTTTCTTGAGCATATTTATACATTTTTTCTGTATTGTTTTTTGGAAAACGGTATATATATATTAATTTTTCTAGTAATTGATCTTCGTTTTTTGGTTCAATTAAAAATCCGAATTTATTGGGGAAATACTCAGAAATACCACCAACATTTGTACTAATTACTGGAGTAGCACAAGCAAAACTTTCCAGAATAACGCATGGTAAGTTTTCATAGTTGCTGAATAATACAAAAACGTCAGCTTGTTGTATGTAGTTTATAACCTTAAAATGAGGAATATGATCAATAAAATCTATTTTATGACTAATTTTTAATTTATCAGCTAGATCTTTATATTTTAAAGAATTTTCTCCAATTAAAATTAATTTGAAGTCAGTAACCGTCTTATTTAATTCAGTGATGGTTTTTATAATACCTGACACATTTTTATGTGAATCGAGCATGTTTGAAATATGAACAATAGTAAATTGTTTAGTTGCTATTTTTAATGGGAAAAATAAATTAGTATTAACTACATTAGGTACTTTTAGATACTTTCCTATTAAATTTAAGTTTAACATTGAATGTTTTAAATCATCAGAAACTGGACAAATATAAGAGGCCTGTTTTGCTATAATTTTAGATAAAAATAATTCAATATTTGAAATTTTTTTTGCCAAAGGCATATGATAGCCTGTCCAATGCTCAGAAATAACAAACTGCTTTTTTTTAACCCATTTTAAATACAATGCTAATATTCCGAAAGGAAATAGTTTGTTGAGGTGTACTATGTCAAAAGTACCAATTCTCTTTAATAAAATTATGAAAGCATTATAATATCGAATTATTTTTATAATAGGATTTTTACTGGGTTTTATATAAGCTATGTGTGTGTGAATTTCATTAATTGATTCTGAGAAAATTTCAATATTTTTATTTAGAGATGCGTCTGAAATAATGTGTAAAACAGAAACTTGATGTTTTAAGCTCACAGCTTCTGCATGTCGCTGAATAAAATCACCATTATTAGGCAGAACCCTTGAGGGGTACCATCCACATAAAAAAAGGATATGAAGTTTACTTTTTGTCAAAATTTTACAGTAAAATTTATGCTAAAATAGTTTTTTTAATCATAAAACCCTTTAAATTTGAAGCATGACGAATATTAAGCATCTTTTTTTTGATTTAGATCATACATTATGGGATTTTGAAAAAAATTCTGAGTTAACTTTTAAGCAAATATTTAAAGAACAAAGTATAACCCTTGATTTTACAGAGTTTATTAAAATATATTCTCCTATAAATTTTAGTTACTGGAGATTATATAGAGATGAAAAAATTTCAAAATCTAGTTTGAGATATAAAAGACTCAAAGATACTTTTGATGCTTTAAATTATGTGATTACTGATGAATTGATTAATTTAATAGCAGAAGATTATATTAAATATTTACCAAACTTTAGTCATTTGTTTGAAGGAACAATTGAAACGTTAGAATATTTAAAAAAACAATATCAATTACATATTATAACTAATGGCTTTGAAGAAGTTCAACAATTAAAGATGAAAAAATCAGGTATTTCTAAATATTTTGATATCATTGTAACTTCAGAAAGTGTTGGTGTTAAAAAACCAAATCCTAAAGTTTTTGAATTTGCTTTATCTGAAGCAGAAGCTTTACCACAAGAGTCTATTATGATTGGAGATAGTTATGAAGCTGATATAATGGGAGCATTGAATACAGGGATGAATGCAATACATTTTACTGAAGAAAAATCCAAAGGAAATGATGTAACTAGTGTTAGTTCATTATTAGATTTAAAGCAATATTTATAAAAAAATAACGTTGAAGTTTAACCTACTATACTAATTATGATGAAACAAAGTTTGTTTAAAGTTATTAGCTGTGCATTACTTATTTTTTTTACATCTTGTGTAAAAGATTTAGATTTTGATCAAGCACAGAATTTTGAAATATCACCAACATTTGTAGCTTCATTGGCGTATACAAAATTGGAGCAAACTACTTTTGTAAGCCCAACAGGTACAGAAATTACACGCATAACTGATACTTCGAATTTTTTCGTTTTTGAAAATTCTGTAACTGACGATTTAGTAAAAATAGATGTTGATTTTGAAATTGACAATCCTTTTAATAGAAGGTTTACAGTAGATTTTAGGTTTTTGGATGGTGCAGGTACTGAAACATTTAGATTACGACAAGTAGCTGTTCCTGAAAATACTCTAAATTATAAGTATAAAGAAGAAATTGACTTGAGTGTTAATAACAGTATTTTAAACTCTAAAAGGATAGAAGTAATATTAGAATTGCTTCCAAGTTCAGATGGGTCTATTATAAATATCAACGAGCGTAAAGTTTTTACTTTTAAATCAGCAGGAACCTTTTATTTTAAAATAAACTAATGAAAAAGTTATTAATTATTTTAATAACTCTTTTTGGAGTTATGTCTAATTCTTATGGTCAAAACAAACAAATCTTGTACGGTTTTGATGAAATCCCTCAAACATTATTACTAAACCCAGGGGCAGTAACAAATTATAAGTACCATGTTGGAATTCCATTAATGTCAAATATATCAGCCAATGTTGGTATAACAGGTGTTACTTTAGCTGATGTATTTAGAAATGACGGTGTTGATTTTACTACTAAATATAGAAATGCTCTTAATAAACTATCAGAGAATGACTATATACAAGTAAATTCTCAAATAGAAGTTTTAAATGGAGGGTATAAATTAAATGAAAGAGATTATATTACAGCAGGTTTTTATACTGAAATGGATGCTTTTGCTACTATACCTAAAGATATTTTGAGTTTAATAAACGAAGGAAATGCTTCAAATGTAAATAGAAGTTTTTTGTTATCTCAAGCATCTGTAAAAGCTGAGTTTATTGGGGTTTTACATTTTGGTATTTCAAGAACCTTAAATAAAAAACTAACAGTTGGAACTAGATTGAAAATTTATTCTGGAGCAGTAAATGTAACTTCTACAGGTAATACTGGAAGCTTTACAACTAGATTAGGGCAAAATAATATTTATTCTCATTATTTAAATAATATAAATATATCAGGAAATAGTTCTGGTATTTATGATGAGAATAATGAATCAAATCTTTCTGCTGGTACATTATTAGGTAGAACTTTCTTTGGAGGAAATTTAGGATTAGGAGTAGATATTGGATTTACTTATAAACTAAATGATCAAACAGAAATCACTGCAAGTTTACTAGATTTAGGATTTATCAGTTATTCTCAAGATGTAAGAAATGGAACAATGATAGGTGATTTTGTTTTTTCTGGAATTGAATTTCAATACGATGCTACAAATCCTGATTATTGGGGAGATATAGACAATGAGTTTAGACAACAAGTTCCAAGAGCAGAAAATAAAGAGTCATATACAGTAGCAAGACCTATAAAATTTAATAGTTCTATTAAACATAGTTGGGGTAAATCTAGAAGAGAAGAAAATTGCCATGATATATCATATAATGACTATTTTGATAATGCTATTGGTGCTCAGATTTTTTCTGTTATAAGGCCAAATGGACCTAAGTTTGCTTTAACAGGTTTTCTTGAAAAAAGACTATTTGAAAGTATAAAAGGTAAAGTAACATATACTATTGATGATTTTTCTTATAGTAATTTAGGAGTAGGGCTTTCTGCAAAATTAGGAAAAGTTAATGTATTTGGAATGGTAGATAATTTGTTTAAAATTACCGATATTGCTGATGCTAATCAAGCTTCATTTCAAGTTGGAGTAAATTTAATTTTTAAGTAATGAAAAAAGTATTTTTTGTTTTATTTTTAGTAACAACAACAGTATTTTGTCAAAAAAAGGTGAATAATTACAAATATGTAATAGTTCCTACTAGGTTTGATTTTTTAAAAAAAGAAGATCAGTACAAAGCGAATTCCTTGACAAAATTTTTATTCAAAAAATATGGTTTTACTGTTTTCTTAGATAATGAGAAACTACCTAAAGAATTAGGAGATAACAGATGTTTAGCATTAACAGGTACTATTAAAGATGATTCAGGAATGTTTACTGTTAAGAGTATTGTTCAGTTAAAAGATTGTTATAATAATATTGTGTTTTCTTCAAAAGTAGGGAAGAGCAAGTTAAAAGATTATAAAAAAGGATATCATGAAGCTATCAGAGATGCTTTTAAGTCTGTTCAAGCTTTAAAATACAAATACAATTCTGAAGCAATTAAGATAGTAGATATTTCTAAAAAAGAAGTAGTAACTCCAATTGTTAAAGAAGTAAAAGTTGTTGATGCAGTTAAAACAATAAATATTGAAAATAACGTTTTATATGCCCAGCCTATAAATAATGGTTTTCAATTAGTGAATACAAAACCTGAAAGGGTTTATGAAATTTTAAATACGAGTGTTAAGGATGTTTTTGTTTTAAAAAATAAAAAAGGTATTTTATTTAAAAATAAAGACAAATGGATAGTTGAGTACTATGAAGATACTACTAAAGTAGTTAAACACTATTCGATTAAGTTTTAAGGTTAGAGTTTTCTAATATTTATACTTGTCCTTCCAACGTTGTTTTAATAATTCTCTAAATTGATTTTCGCGAGAATTATTACCAGGTTCATATAATTTAGTGCCTTTTATTTCATCAGGTAAAAATTCTTGGTTTACAAAGTTTCCTTGATAGTTATGGGAGTACTGATAATCTTTACCATAATTTAAATCTTTCATTAACTTAGTTGGAGCATTTCTTAAATGTAAAGGAACAGATAAGTCACCAGTTGTTTTAACTAAGTTTTGAGCTTCACCAATAGCCATATATGAAGCATTACTTTTAGTCGAGTTGGCTAAGTATACTGCACATTGACTTAAAATAATTCGAGATTCAGGGTTTCCTATAATTGAAACAGCTTGAAAAGTATTGTTAGCTAAAATTAAGGCAGTTGGGTTTGCGTTTCCTATATCTTCTGATGCAAGTATTAATAATCTACGAGCAATAAACTTTACATCTTCACCACCTTCTATCATTCTTGCTAGCCAATAAACAGCGGCATTTGGATCACTACCTCTGATTGATTTTATAAATGCTGAAATAATGTCATAATGTTGTTCCCCTGTTTTATCGTATTTAGCAGTGTTTTTTTGAATGTTTTTTAAAACTAATTCATTTGTAATCTCAATTTTATCTTCTGCAGCAACGAGTAATTCAAATATGTTTAATAGTTTTCTTGCATCTCCTCCAGAAACTTGTAATAAAGCATCCGTCTCTTTAAGGGTAATTTCTTTACTAGAAATGAGATCATCTTCTACCATCGCTCTTTTTAATAATGAAATTAAATCATCTTTATCAAATGAATTTAAAATATAAACTTGACATCTTGATAATAGGGCAGGTATAACTTCAAAGCTAGGGTTTTCAGTAGTTGCTCCAATAAGGGTAACCCAACCTTTTTCTACAGCAGCTAACAAAGAGTCTTGTTGAGATTTACTAAAACGATGAATTTCATCAATAAATAGAATAGGATTTTTTTGAGTGAATAGACCACCACTTTTTTTTGCTTTTTCAATTACTTCACGTACATCTTTAACCCCAGAACTAATAGCGCTTAAGGTATAAAAAGGCCTTCCAGATTCATTAGCTATAATATTTGCTAGAGTAGTTTTTCCAATTCCTGGAGGTCCCCATAGAATTAAAGAAGGTATTATTCCTTGTTTTATATGGTTAGTTAAAATACCTTGTTTACCTACTAAATGTTGTTGGCTGATGTAATCATTCAGTGATTTTGGTCTTATGCGTTCTGCTAATGGCTGGATCATTATAGAAATTTCCTATTTAATTTCAAAGTTAACAATATTTGTAATAATTTGATTGGTTCGATTTAATTATAATAATTACTATTATATGTCATTATTTCAGGTATATTTATTTGGAAGTGTTTTTGCTATTTTTATGATATGAATGATAAAGATGAATTAAAAGGCTCAAATAGTTTATTTTTAATCCCATTAAGTTTTGTAATCTTAATATGGCTTGTCTATTGGGTTGAAATTAAATTTGGGTTTAATTTTAATAAGTATGGTGTTTTTCCAAGAACCTTAAAAGGTGTTAGGGGGGTAATACTATCTCCATTTATACATAGCGATACAAGTCATCTATTTAATAATTCAATACCTTTATTTGTATTATCATCAATACTTTTTTTCTTTTATAATAAAGTTGCTGACAAAGTTTTAATTTATGGTGGTTTACTTACAGGTATTCTCACATGGTTAATAGCAAGAGAAGCACATCATATAGGAGCTAGTGGTATTGTTTATTTACTTTTTAGTTTTACTTTTTTTAGTGGTATAATAAAAAAACATTTTAGATTAATAGCAGTATCCCTAGTTATTATTTTTCTATATGGTAGTATGGTTTGGTATGTTTTACCAATTAAAGATGGAATGTCATGGGAAGGACATTTATCAGGTTTTTTAATAGGAAGTATTTTTTCATTTATTTTTAGGAAAGAAGGTATTGTTAAAGAAAATTTTCAGTTTTCTAAAACTGAATTTGATGAAATGTTTGACGATGAAGGGAATTATTTACATCCTGAAATTATTGATAAAGAGGAAATAGAAAGCTTAAAAGAAATTAACTATAAATATATTTACATAGAAGAAGAATAAAATAAAAGCGTTATCAGAAATAAAAAACAACCTTAATTCGTTCAATTAAGGTTGTTTTTTATTTCTGATAATTAGGTTATATACTTTATAAACGTTGTCTTACAGTTTCATATAAAAACGCACCACAAGCAACAGATACATTCAATGATTCTATTTCACCTAGTAATGGTAATTTCGCTTTATAATCTGAAAGTTTTAGAACAGAATTACTAACTCCTTTATGTTCTGATCCCATTATAATAGCTAAAGGTTGATTAAAATTGATGTCATAAATAGAATCTTGTGTTTTTTCAGTAGCAGAAACTATTTTAATATCTGCAGCTTTTAATTGAAAAATAGCATCTTTAATATGATCAACCTTACAAATAGGTATCTTAAATGCAGCTCCAGCTGAAGTTTTTATTGTTTCGGCATTTACAGGTGCACTACCTCCTTTTTGAATTATTATTCCATGAACACCTGTACATTCAGCAGTTCTAATAATAGCTCCAAAATTTCTTACATCAGAAACTTGATCTAACAATAGAAATAAAGGTTTATCTGTGTTTTCAAGAGTAGTTTCTATTAAGTTTTCTAGATCATGGAATTCTACAGGTGAAATTTTTGCAACAGCACCCTGATGATTACTATGTTTAGAAAGTCGGTCTAACTTTTCATTAGGCACAACACTAGTTGAAATTTTATTCTTTTTAACTAATTTTTCTAATTGAAAAAATAGATCACCTCTTAATCCTTTTTGAAGGTATACCTTATTTATTGATGAACCACTTTCAATTGCTTCAATAATTGCTCTAATTCCAAAAATTACTGTGTTTTCTTCCATGATGCAAATGTAGTTAATTTATAGTATAAAAAAACCACCTCTTAAAAGAGGTGGTTTAAAAATAATATTATAAATAGATAATATTAATATCCTTTATTTTGAATCATGTTACTATTAGCATCTAATTCCGAAACTGGAATTGGAAACGCTAATTTTGAATCACCATAATTAATAGTAGCAGAAATATTTTGCTTAGAGTCTATTTTTGTTATGTTTTTACCAGTTCTCATTAAATCATCAAATCTAAAACCTTCAAAAATTAATTCTTTTCTTCTTTCTTCTAGTATGATGTCTTTAGTTACAGTACCTGTTAAAGCAGGAGCTCCTCTTTGAGCTGTTATTTTATTTAATTGAGTTAAAGCATCTCCACTAGTTTCCATTAGAGCTTCAGCATAATTTAAAATAACTTCTTCATATCTAATTAAAGATGTATTATCATCACCGTTTAAAGCAGGATATTTTTTTAAATTTCTCATTTTACCTGACTCTAAACCTAATACAGAAGCACGTACATCTCCAGCAGCATATAAATTACTAGCATTTGGTAAAACTTCTATATCTCCATATACAGATCCTTTATAAATAAAACCTAAAGAATTACTTCCAAGTCTATCTACGCTAGAATTTGCAAGCTCAAAAATAGAATTACCTGCAGCATCAACGGCAAAAGAATTAATATAACTACTTTGTGAAATAATACTATATTTACCTGAATTAATAACAGCTTCAGCAGCTAATTTTGCTTCAGGCCACATTTTAAAATAAACTGCAACTCTAGATTCTAATGCTTTAGCAGCATATTTATTAATTGTGGTTTTAGAACCGTCAAAAAATGCATTTGACATCATATCAAACCCTTTTTGTAAATCAGCTAAAATTGAAGCTTTATTTTGATCAACTGTTTCTCGTGAAGGGTATACATTATTTGGATCTTTAAATTTAGTAATATAAGGTACTCCTAAAGTTCCACCAGTATGTTGTTGTCCATAAGCCTTAACTAAATCAAAATGAGCTAAAGCTCTAACTACGTATGCTTGCCCTTTTATATGAGCTATTTTAGCTTGATCACCTCCTAAAGAACCAGCATCTTGACCAATTACTATATTAGCATTTGAAATTACTCTATACGCTTGAGTCCAAATACCAGCAAATGATGGAGTTTGTGTATAAGTTGCAGGTGTTTGAAAACGCCCTGAATTACCATTTGCAAATACGTTGTCAGTTCGAACCTCACCATATATAATGTAATCACGACCATAATATGAACTAGCCGTCATTCTATCATAAGCATTAGCTAAAACACCAGCTAATTCTGCATCTGTTTTAATACTACCCTCTACAATTTTATCTTGCTCTAAAGCTGGGTTTAAGTTCTCAGTTCCACAACCAACTAAGATAGTTGTTGAAACAAATAGAGCTCCTATTAAATATTTTATATTTTTCATTTTATTAAAATTTTAAGTTAACACCTAAAGAAACTGTTTTTACAGGAGGAGTTGTTAAATTAGAGAACCCATCAATATCTACTTCAGGGTCATATTTTAATCTGTCATCTTTAACCCAAGTGTATAGGTTTGTACCTTTAACAAAAATTCTAACTGCATCCATACCTATTTTGTCTAATAATTCACTGCTTAAATTATAACCAGCAGTTAAATCTTTTAAACGTAAATAATCACCATCATATAAATTACCAGTATGAGTTCTCCATGGCTCAGCTGTATGTGTAATTTTAGGGAAACGAGCAATATCTCCTGGTTTTTGCCATCTATCTAATAATACGTTTATACCATTAAAAAAATCTGTAGAAAATCTATCACCTCCAATAGTATATCGTGACCAGCTTTCATATACTTGATGTCCACCAGCATAAAATGCATTAGCACTTATAAAGAAACCTTTGTAATCTAAATTGAAATTTAATCCAGCAGTTAAAGTAGGTAAAGCACTTGTACCTTGATATCCCCTTTGTGCAACATTATAATCATTTGTAGTAGCACCGTCATTACCATTAATATAGTATAGTCTTTCACCTGTTTGAGGATCGATACCTGCTTCCTTACGCATAAACCATTCACGAACTATTCTTCCTTCTGATACGGCTCTTGTTCCAGTAGTAGGACCAATCTCAACACCATTACCATCTTTAGGTAGTTCCAATACTTTATTATCTACAGTTGCTAAGTTACCACCAATAGTAATTTTCAAATCATTATTTCTAACTACATCGTAACTTAACTCAACCTCAATACCTTTATTTTCCATAGAACCAGCATTAGCATATTGACTAGTAAATCCAGATGTACTAGATAAAGGTACATCTAAAAGTAGTTCACTTGTTTTTCTCTTGTAATAAGAAACAGATGAATTTAATCTACTGTCAAACATTGAAAATTCAAGACCTATATCTAAAGTTTTAGCAATCTCCCAAGATAAATTAGGATTACCAAATGAAGAAGGACGTATGTTTCCACTACCATTATAAGCTCCTGCAAAGGCAAATTTAGATTGGTATAAGTTTAATCCTATGTTTGCATTACCAGATTTACCATAAGATGTCCTTAACCTTAAACTATTAATGAAATCAAGACTACCCATAAATGATTCTTTGTGAATATTCCATGCTCCACCAACAGACCAAAAAGTACCCCATCTGCTATTGGTTGGGAACCTTGAACTACCTTCACGCCTTACAGTTGTACTAAGTATATATTTGTTTTTATGTGTAAAGTTAGCCATTGCAAGGTATGAAGCAATACTCCAATCTGTAAAAGTTCCGTCAACACCTTTAGGTTCTGCAGCACTATTCAAGTTTTGTAAACCAGGAACAGAAAACCCTTCCCCATAAGCTTGGAAATAGTTTCTTTTATTCTTTTGAAATTCTTGTAAAAGCTTGATGTCTACTTTAGTATCTTCACCAAGGTTTAAAATATAATCTAAACTATTTTGAGCTGTATAATTTACAATATTAGTATTGTCTCTAGTAGCTGAACCACCAACACTAACACCATCACCATGTATAGGATTTTGGAAAGCTGTATAATCATTTACAATAAAATCCATATTAAAACGAGTAGTAAACTTCAAGTTTTCTATAGGAGTATCCCAAGTAAGAGATGTATTAGCTATAAGCCTTGTAGTTTTGTTTAAGTTAACATCGTTTTCAGCTATATATAAAGGATTTCTTACAGATCCAGCTAGGTTAGATATATTAATACTACCATCAGCATTATAAGGGTTATTTGTTGGATTCATAAAATATTTTGCAGCCCTTGGAGATGAAAAGTAAGCACTTTGCTCTAATAAACCATCTTGAACTGAATTAGAACCAGTAAGAGAAGTTTCTAATTTAAATTTATCACTTAACTGTCTAGAATATCTAAAAGCAGCTGTAAATCTTTCAAAATCAGATCCAATTACAGTAGCTTCAGCTTGGAATAAACTTAGAGAGGCATAAAAATTAGATATAGCATCACCACCAGTTGCAGAAAGACCATAAGACTTAGTAACTGCATTCTTATTAGTAATAAGATCAGACCAGTTATATTCTGTTCTTCCATTATCGTTCCATGTTTTATACTGTGAACCGAAAAAACCTAAATTAGCATTGTAAAAACTCTGAGCTTGGTCTCTAGTGAAACCTTGAGCAGCTCCATAAGTATTAAAAATACCATCAAGGTATAATTCTTCCCTTTGAGCTGTAGTAAGCATTTGTGGGCCATCAACTGCATCATTAGAAAAACCTACCGATGATGTAACGTTAATAGAAACTTTACCAGTCTTACCTTTCTTAGTGGTTATTACAATTACACCATTTGCACCTCTAGCTCCATAAGCAGAAGTGGCAGATGCATCTTTTAAAACAGTAACACTTTGAATATCATCAACACTAATACTTGATAATGCAGTAAATGAAGATGTAGCATTAGAACCAGCTAAATTAGGATTACTCATAGGTACTCCATCAATAACATATAAAGGCTCATTTCCTGCTGTAATAGAACTAATACCTCTAATTCTAATGTTTTGAACTGACCCAGGTGTTCCTGATGTTGAATTTAATGTTAAACCAGCAACTTTACCTTGTAACACTTGATCAATAGAAGCTACAGGAACTTGTTCTATATCCTCCGCATTAATTTGTACTGTTGAACCTGTTAATTCATTTTTCTTTACAGTTCCATATCCAGTTACAATAATCTCTTCTAAAACATTATCGTTTTCTAATTTAACATTAATGCTGTTAGCAGATCCAACTGTTCTTTCTTCAGATTTCATACCTACAAAACTGTAGACTAGTACGTCTCCTACTTTAACCTTTAAAGAATAGTTTCCATCAAAATCAGTTTCAGTACCTTGAGTGGTACCTTTTTTTAAAATAGTTACTCCTGGTAAAGGACCAGATTCATCTGATACACTACCCGAAATAACTTTATCTTGCGCATACGTAACATGAACAAGAAACGCTAGCAAAAGCGTTAAAATTCCATTAAACTTTGTTCTCATTATATAATTATTTGAATTAATTAGTGGCTAAAATCTTAATTTATTCTTAAAAAAACAACTTTTTTAACAAAAACTATCTAGTAGAAGCCTTTATTTTATTGAAGATTTTATAAAATATTGAAAGAATTAACCTAGTTTTTTTAATAATTATTAATTAGTGAAAAGGTAGATGTGTGTTTCTTATGGTGTTAATTAGTAGTTAGTTAAGTGGAGTGTGTTTGTGATTAAGTTTAAAAAATAATGTGTTGATATGCACCTAAATCTATATTTGTTGCTCTGCTAACCCCAAGAATATCAGAAGTAGCTGTAGTGGAGATTCCTTTGTTAATAGCTTCACTTTTATCTCCAATAATAAAAGTATTAGAGAAAACATCTTTAAAATTTGAAGATTTATTTAAATAAATATTTTGATAATGTATAGTGTTGTCAAATTTTAACTCATGATTATTTGTAAAGCTATTATTAATGTCATTAAATTTAATCATACAGTTCTTTATGTTATAATTAAATAAACTTTTATCACTTTTATCTAAAATAAATTCAATATTGTTATTGCCATCAATAATACAGTTAGTGAAATTAGCTGCAAATAAATCTCTTGTTAAAGTGTTTTCTTGACCATTACTATTCGTGAAAATTATAAAATTATTAACTAAAACAGCAGGTAACTGACGTAAACTGTTGTTCCAGAAATTAGAGAGGGTAGCATGAGTAAAATTATAAGTGCCACCAAATGTGCAAGCCAAAGAGGATTGCCCTGTATTTCCAATAACTAAATTTTCACCTAATATATTGGTGTTTCTACCTAAAATTCCATAACTAGAATTGTTGTAAATCTCTGTGTTTTTAATTGTTAAAGTAGGAGTGCTATTATGTCCTATACTGTCTACTAAAACACCAACAATTCCGTTTTTTATTAAAGTATTGTTTAATACATTTTCTTTACTTCCAGCTCGCATCCATATTGTACCCCATTGCCCTGGTACATCTTTAAAACTATGTTCTAATCTATCTCCTTGAAAGACTATTTTTTTGTTTAAAGTTCCATTTGCTTTTAAACTTGCTTTTGTGTCTATAATTAATCCAGAATTTCTATGGAAGTGAAGTTTAGCACCAGGATTTATAGTTAAAGTTTTATCATTAGGAACAGCTGCATATCCATAAATTACATAGGGTTTATCATCAGTAAAAATTAGTTCATTGTCTTTAAGAAAGCGTCCTTGTATTTTGGAATCATTACCATCTATAGTAAGTGTTTCAATTCCCATATTGTTTTTAGCAGGGAAAATAAAATGAGCATCTTGAACCAAAGTAACTAAATCTACATCTTGTTGATTATTACCATTATCAAATAAAATTTTATCAGTGTAAAGAGGGTTTGTTACAGTATTGAAATCAATAGTAGTTTCAACGAAAACATACATACTGTCATTTGCTAAAATTTCAACATTTTTAAAATCCTTTCCTGGTGTTCCATCTACATTTAAACGATAGTTAGATGTTGTTCCGTTCTCTAGCTTTATTTCAGGGATGGTGATAGCTTTATTACTTTTATTATAAACTTTTAAATTATAGGTAGCTGAACCTATATTGCTAAAAATAGTATCTAAAAAAACTGTGTCTTTTGAGAATTCTAGGCTTCCAAAACTTGGAATAGTTTCAAAATCTTTTCTACAAGAACTATTAATAATTAATAAAAAAACAAATAAAAAGCAATAAACATATCTCATAATTTAAGTATCATAAGTTTAACAAAGTGATAAAAATAACAATATAACCTTAGATTATTGAAATTATTGTTTTACCAATTCAATTTCAAATAATTTACCCCAATGCTTACCTGTAACATATAAGTGATTATTTTCTGAATTGTAAGCTATTCCATTTAAAACATCATCTTCATCTACTAATTTTTGTGTCTTTTCCATTTCTTTTACTAAATTTTTTAAATCCACAATTCCTTCTACAATTCCATTTTTAGGATTGATAATAGCAATTAATGGTTTTTGCCAATAATTAGCGTAAATTTTACCATTAATTAATTCAAGTTCATTTAATTTTTCTAAAGAAAGTTTATTGGTATAGGCTTGTATATTTCTTTTTTCTTGTTGGTTATTAGGGTTTAAAAACCAAATTTTATTTGTACCATCAGATTTTATTAGTTCATTTTTACTATGAGTTAATCCCCATCCTTCATTACTATTATTGTAATTAAATTCTCCTAATTTCTTAAAACTTTCTAAATCATAAATAAAACCTTTACGAGCTTGCCAAGTTAGCCAGTAAATTTTGTTGTTAAAGATGGTCATTCCTTCTCCAAAGTATTTTTTATCTAAGTCAATTTTTTGTATAACTTTTCCTGTTTCCAGTTCTACTTTTCTTAAAGAAGATTTCCCTCTTTTTCCAGTTGTTTCATATAAAAAACCATCATGAAACTCTAAACCTTGCGTATATGCATTTTTGTCATGAGGAAAAGTGTTCACAATTTTATATTTATAAAGGTCAGGTTTTTTGTTAGCTAAAACCTCAATAGAATTATTTAGTTTTTTTGATTTTTTTGGATAAAAAACAACTGCGGTTACAGCATGTTTACCGACTCCAAAATCATTCGTATTTATAGCAATACTTGTTTCTTTATTATTAATACGTTTACTGTTTACATATAAGTGAACAGAATCAATAGCATCTCCCTTTAATTGTTCAAGTTTAACAGCAGCCTTATCTCCTAATTTAACTTTTTTGCTTGTGTTTAATTTGAATTTGTAACTGGTTTCACTACAGGATGTTAATGCGATGATAGGTAGTGCTAGTATTGTTAAGTATTTATAGATGCGCATATTTTGTTGTTTGATTTTCAATTTATGTATTAATACTACAAATTAAAACATTTTTTTGTTTGGAAATTAAAAAAAAGAATTAAATTTGCAACTTCAAATAGCCATTGCAGGTTTTTGATTTTACTGAAAGCGTTTATAATCTTACCAATTATAAATAATTTCACTATAAAGTTTAAAGTTTTTTAAAAGATGAAAAAAGGTATACACCCAGAAAATTATAGAATGGTAGCATTTAAAGATATGTCTAACGGAGATGTGTTTTTAACTCGTTCAACAGCTAATACTAAAGAAACATTAGAAGTTGAAGGTAAAGAATATCCATTATTAAAATTAGAAATTTCTAGAACTTCTCATCCGTTCTATACAGGTAAATCTAAATTAGTAGATACTGCAGGACGTATTGATAAATTCAAAAATAAATATTCAAAATTCAAAAAGTAATTTTGTTTATTCACAATATAAAAAAAGCTCTGATAAATATCAGAGCTTTTTTTATGATGAAAATCTTGTATTTTAGCGAGTAAAATTCAAAAAAAATGAGAGACACTATTTTGTCAGTTGTTATTGTTGCAAATGTTTTATGTGGCGTATTGGTTTATTTTATACCTGATATGGGGAATTATATTTTGCTAACCATTGCATCGGCATTCACCTTGTTAGCGATATATGATGCTTTTTTACAAAAAAAGCATTCATTGATGAGGGCGTTTCCAATAGTAGCTAGGTTGCGTTGGGTTTTTGAAGAAGAGCGAGAAAAAATTCAGCAATATTTCATTGAAGATGATTTAAACGGTACTCCAATTAATAGAGAAAAAAGGAGTATTGTGTATCAACGCTCAAAAAAAGAAATTGAAACTGTTCCTTTTGGTACACAGCATAATGTATATGAAAAGGGATACGAGTTTGTAAAACATTCTCTATTTCCAAAAGATCATCATATAGTAAAAGGGGACAGAGTGCTAATAGGTTCAGATAAGTGTATTCAAAAGTATGATACTTCTATTATAAATATTTCAGCAATGTCTTTTGGGTCTTTGAGTAAAAACGCTATTATGGCGCTAAACCAAGGAGCAAAAATGGGGAATTTTGCACATAATACAGGTGAAGGTGGTATTTCACCCTATCATTTAGAAGGTGGTGATTTAATTTTTCAAGTTGGAACTGGTTATTTTGGTGCTGGAAAAACAGTTAAAGGTAAGCGTGTTTTTGATGAGGAAATTTTTAGAAAAAATGCTGTAAGACCGGAAGTTAAGATGATTGAAATTAAATTTTCACAAGGAGCAAAACCAGGACATGGAGGTATTTTACCAGCTAAGAAAAATACAAAAGAAATTTCTAAAATTCGTTCTGTTGAGCCATATACTAGGGTTGACTCTCCACCCAATCATGATGCCTTTTCTAATTTTGAAGAAATGATAGCTTTTATTCAAAGGGTTAGAGATTTAAGTGATGGAAAACCTGTTGGAGTTAAGTTTTGTGTAGGCGATAATGATGAGATTGAAGAAATGATTAAAACTTTTGCAGAGGTTAAGAACTATCCAGATTTTATTTCAGTTGATGGAGGAGAAGGAGGAACAGGTTCAGCACCTCTTGAGTTTTCTAACTATGTTGGTACTCCTTTGCTAGATGGATTGGTTTTTGTGAATAAAACATTAAAAAAGTATAAATTAAAAGAACAAATTAAAATTATAGCAAGTGGTAAGGCAATTGATGCTTTTGATGTGGTTAAATATTTAGCATTGGGAGCAGATGTAATAGGTATGGCTAGAAGTTTTATGTTAAGTTTAGGGTGTATTCAGGCGCGTGAATGTAATTTAGATACTTGTCCCGTTGGAGTGGCAACACAAGATGAAGATTTAGTAGAAGCCCTGGTTGTTAAGTACAAAAACGTTAGGGTTAAAAATTATCATAGTAAAACAATTGATGCAGTTAAGGAGGTAGTTGCAGCCATGGGTAAAGATAAAATTAGCGATGTTACTTCAAAACATGTATTTAGAAGAGATAAAGCTGGAGCTATTATTTCTTTAAATGAAATTTATGAAAATTAAATTTTCATAAAAATTTATAAATCAAAACAAACAAGATTTTTTGGAATCAACTCTTACTATAAACAATCAGAAATATCAATTAGAACGTTATCCAAAAACAAAAGATAATACTTTAAAGGCATGGAGTAATGCTGAGTTGTTGGTGTTGAATAATGTTATAAGTAAAGACGTAAAAAATATTCATTTATTTAATGATCGTTTTGGTTTTTGGAATTGTACATTAAATGATAAAAAAGTAACTACTATTTGGAATTACGCAAGTCAGCAAAAGGCAATTAATCATAATAAAAACCTTAATGAATTAAATTCGAATATTATTTATAAAACTTCTTTAGATAATTTAGAAAAAGTAGAGTTGGCATTGATTAAGATACCTAAATCATTAGAGTTATTTGAATTGTTTTTACAACAAGTCCATAAAGCTTCAATTTCTTCTACGGAAGTTGTATGTGGATTTATGACTAAGTATTTTTCACCTTCTTTTTTAAAAATAGCTTCAAATTATTTCGAAATTTCGGAACAATCAAAAGCATGGAAAAAAGCTAGATTGTTAGTGTTAAAACAACCAAAAGAGGATATTGAATATAAAGAATGTAGTAATAAAATAGGTTACAAAGGAAAAGAATTTAATCAATATTACGGAGTGTTTTCATCTGGGCAAATTGATATTGGGACACAGTTTTTTTTGAAACATATAAAAGTGTTACCAAGTGAATTGAAAGTTTTAGATTTAGCTAGTGGTAATGGTGTAATTGCTCATGAGTTAATAGGTAAATATCCAGATATAGAAGCTACTTTAATTGATGATTTTAATTTGGCAATAGCTTCGTCTAAACTTAATTTAAAAAATAAAAAAGCTACTTTTATTTGTGATAATAATTTAAATAATTTAGAAGAAGGGTATTTTGATTTGGTGGTTTCTAATCCACCTTTTCATTTTGAACATGAAAATAATATAGAAGTAGCTTTAGAGTTATTTAAGGGAGTAAAGAGGGTTTTAAATGGAGACGGTCGTTTTCTTTTAGTTGCGAATAAACATTTGAATTATAAAACTCATTTAACTATTCTATTTAATAATGTTACTGTAATGGCTGAAAATGCAAAATTTATAATTTATGAATGTGTTAATTAGAGGTAAATATGATAAAGAGTAGTTAGAATTTATTAAAATATAAAAAAGCCACATGTTTTATGTGGCCTTTTTGTTGATTTTTAAAAATAATTACCAATAATATGACATTCCAAAAATTAATTGAGAAGAGTTTAAGTTAAGGTCAAATCTATTTTGATTTTCTTTAAATGAAGTACCATTTTTAATAGTAGTATTTGTGTATCCTAAAGATCCAAAGTAGGCTTGAATAGCTATTTTATTTGTTAAAAAATAGCTTACTCCTGGTCTAATTCCTATGAAAAATGTATTAATATCACTGGTTGGTATATTACTTGAGTTTTGAAAAATAGTTTTTGTTTTTCCAGTTTGATAATTCACTTCACCCTGTAAGAAAAAAGATAAATTTGAAACAATAAAATAATGTTTTTTGATGTAAGAGTTGAAACTAAAAGTATTTGTGTTTTGTGTAGTTAGATTTTGATTATTGTCTGTATTATCATTGTTTCTATAATTATACCCTATTCCAAAGCCAAGACTAAGGTTATCACCAATAAAATAATTTAGTTTTGGTGTGATATTAAATGAAAAAGTTGAGTTTTCATTTTTAATTTGGTCATAGCTTCGATTAAAGCTGTAAACAGAAAGATCAGTTGTGAAATTCCATGTTCCTTTTTCGATTTTAGTGACTCCCTTATTTTCTTGAGCATTTAAAATTCCGCTTGCGATAAAAATTGCAGCAATTATTATTTTTTTCATAAAGTTATTTATTTAAATCTAATGTAAAAAAACATTATTTCTATTATAGGTGAGTTGATTAATTTCCGAATGGACTAATTTAATTTCCAGATACAAAATATGTTAATAATTATTGTACTAGTGGGTGTTTTTTTATTAAGGATAATTAGAGATAATTAATACTGGTAAGTAGCTAGTGTTTTTGTGAAATTAATATGGAAAATAAAATTGAGTTAATTAGAAAGCGTAGAAAGGGGGTAGAGAGTTAAATAAATAAAAAACCACCTAAAGTTTCTTTTAGGTGGTTTTGTGAATATAAAGTATTTGCTTTTAAGCTTCAACTTCCATGTAGTCTTCAATAGGGTTGCATGAACAAATTAAATTTCTATCTCCATAAGCATCATCAACTCTTCTAACAGACGGCCAAAATTTATTTTCAGCTATATATTCTAGAGGAAAGGCTGCTTCTTTTCGAGAATAAGGTAAGTCCCATTCATCAGCAGTTAACATCTCTTGAGTATGAGGAGCATTCTTTAAAACATTGTTGTTGTTATCTTTTACAGCTTCATTAATTTCTTTTCTGATGGATATTAATGCATCACAAAAACGATCTAGTTCAGTTATGCTTTCACTTTCTGTAGGTTCTACCATTATAGTTCCAGCTACAGGGAAAGATACAGTTGGTGCATGGAAGCCATAATCCATTAATCGCTTAGCTATATCTACTACTTCAATACCGTTTTGTTTAAAAGCTCTACAGTCTAAGATCATTTCATGAGCCGCGCGCCCCATTTCACCTGTATATAAGGTGTCAAAATGACCTTGCAATCTTTCCTTTATGTAGTTTGCGTTTAATATTGCATTTTTAGTAGAGTTTGTTAATCCATCTGCACCTAACATTGTAATATACCCGTAAGAAATTAAACAAGCTAAAGCAGAACCCCAAGGAGCTGCTGAAATTGCTGTGATGGCATTATCACCACCTGTACTAATAATTGGGTTTGTTGGTAAAAAAGGAACTAATTGAGGAGCAACGCAAATTGGGCCAACTCCAGGTCCACCACCACCATGAGGTATAGCGAAAGTTTTATGTAAATTTAAATGACAAACATCAGCTCCAATTGTAGCAGGGTTAGTTAAACCTACTTGAGCATTCATGTTAGCACCATCCATGTAAACTTGTCCTCCATTATCATGAATAATTTGTGTAACCTCTTTAATGGCTTTTTCATAAACTCCATGAGTAGATGGGTAGGTAACCATTAATGCCGCTAAATTATCTTTGTGTAATTCGGCTTTGACACGTAAGTCTTCAACATCAATGTTTCCTCTTTCATCAGTTTTAGTAACAACTACTTTCATACCAGCCATGATAGCAGAAGCAGGATTGGTACCATGTGCAGAAGCGGGTATTAAACAGATGTTTCTGTGATCATCACCGTTTGATTTATGGTATGCTCTAATAACCATTAATCCAGCAAACTCTCCTTGTGCGCCTGAGTTAGGTTGTAAAGAAGTACCTGCAAAACCAGTAATAACATTTAATTGTTGCTCTAAATTGATAAGCATTTCTTGATACCCTTGAGCTTGATTTAAAGGAGCAAAAGGGTGAATATTACCCCATTGAGGGTTGCTTAAAGGTAACATTTCAGAAGCTGCATTTAACTTCATAGTACAAGAACCCAAAGAAATCATAGAGTGATTTAAAGCTAAATCTTTGCGTTCTAATTTTTTAATATAACGCATCATATCTGTTTCAGATTGATACGTATTAAATACTTCGTTTTCTAAGAAAGTAGTATTTCTTTGAATGTTTGTTGGTATTACATCAACAGAAGTAAATTCAGTTATAGTAATATCTTGTATATTGAAAGTTTGTTCGAAACAATCAATAATTGTGTTTATTTCTTTTAAACCAACAGTTTCGTTTACAGAAATTGAAACATGATTTTCATCAATGTAGTTAAAGTTTATTCCATTTGATTCAGCTACAGAACGTAACTTACTAGTTTCTACTTCAACTAAAATAGTATCAAAATAAGAACTATTTTTTTGTTTGAAACCTAATCTTTCTAACCCGCTAGCTAATGTTGTAGCAGCAGTGTGAACTTGATTAGCAATGAAATTTAAGCCGTCTTTACCGTGGTATACGGCATACATACCAGCCATAACAGCTAATAATACCTGAGCAGTACAAATATTTGAAGTAGCTTTTTCTCGTTTGATATGTTGTTCACGAGTTTGTAAAGCCATACGTAAAGCACGGTCTTCATTTCTATCTTTAGTAACACCTATAATACGACCAGGTATACTACGTTTGTAAGCTTCTTTAGTAGCAAAATAACCAGCATGAGGACCTCCATATCCTAATGGAATACCAAATCTTTGTGTAGTACCAACAACTACGTCAGCTCCAAATTCAGCAGGTGCTTTTAATAAAACTAAAGATAAAATATCAGCAGCTACAGCTACTTTTATGTTGTTTTCATTTGCTTTAGCAACGAAATCAGTATAGTCATATACTTGTCCATGTTTTCCAGGGTATTGAACAATGGCCCCAAAAAACTCATCTGAAAAATCAAAGTTTTCATGGTTGTCAATAACTAGTTCAATTCCAATAGGAATAGCTCGAGTTTGTAATACCGATAACGTTTGCGGTAAAATATCTTCAGAAACGAAAAATTTGTTAGCACCAGCTTTTTTCTTAGCTCTTTCACGAACATCAAATAATAAAGCCATTGCTTCAGCAGCGGCAGTACCTTCATCTAATAAAGAAGCATTAGCTAATTCCATTCCAGTTAAATCACAAACCATTGTTTGATAATTTAATAAAGCTTCTAAACGTCCTTGAGCTATTTCAGCCTGGTAAGGAGTATAAGCAGTATACCATCCTGGGTTTTCTAAAATGTTACGTTGAATAACACTAGGTACAATACCTTCGTGGTAACCTAAACCTATATAACTTTTAAAAACTTTATTTTTGGCAGCTAGTTCATTTATATGCCCTAAATATTCATATTCACTCATTGCGGGAGCTAAATTTAACTCTTCTTGTAATCGAATATCGTCAGGGATAGTTTCATTAATAATTTGATCTAAAGAATCTACACCGATGGTCTTTAGCATGTTTTCTTGATCCTTAACACGAGGACCAATGTGTCTTAATTGAAATGAATTCGTGTTCATTTGTGCTGTTTGTTTTAAGTGCCTCAAAAATAATTAAAATAGATGATTTAATAAGCATGTTTTTATCGTAAACTATTAATTTATTACCTATATATATAATAATAAACATATGTGTTATTTTTGTTTAATGGATTACTTAAAAAAAGTTGTAAATTTTTATATAAATTCAAGTATTCATGTAGGGTTTTCTGTGTATGCTTTTATGAGGTTAACAGAATTGTATTTTGGATTACCTTATAATGAACCGTTAGATTTTTTTGTGTTTTATGGAACAATAACAGGTTATAACTTTGTAAAATATGCAGGTGTAGCAAAATTACATCATAAAAGCTTGACTAATAATCTGAAATATATTCAAGTTTTTTCTTTAGTGTGTTTTCTCTTAGCGTGTTATTATTTAGCTCACTTAAAAGTAAAAACACTAATACTAACTCTACCATTTGGTTTATTGACTTTATTTTATGCTGTGCCTTTTATAGGGAAGCTTCAAAAAAATTTACGAAATATTAGTTATTTGAAAATTATAGTAGTTGCATTAGTTTGGGCTGGAGTAACTGTGTTGTTGCCAATATATGATGCGGGCAATCAGTTAGATGTTAAAACTTTTTATATGTTATTTCAACGTTTTTTATTTGTAATAGTATTAATTCTGCCTTTTGATATAAGAGATATAAAATTTGATGCTATTTCTCTTCAAACGATACCAAGAAAAATAGGAATTGAAAATACTAAAAAAGCTGGCTTTTTTATTTTAATGATATGTTTGTTTCTAGAGTTTTTAATAGCAGAGGAGAATGTTTTTAGAAAGGTGTTTTTTATTGTTTTTCTACTTTTTTCTACAATGTTAATGAGAGCGAAAGAAGAACAGTCAAAGTATTATAGTTCTTTTTGGGTAGAAGCTATTCCTTTGTTGTGGTGGGGAATGCTTTTGATTTTTTAAAAAATAAGGGGTAAAAGTTTCTTTTTTTAAGCAAATTAACTTAAAAATGAAAATGTTATCATTTTGTGATACTTTTTTAACACATCCTTTGTAATTTGCGCTGACACAACACAACATACTAAAATATTTAAAAAATGAACACAATAAGTACTTTAAAAAGAAATTATATTTTTGATTTTGATAGTACGTTAACTAAAGTAGAAGCACTAGATGTTTTAGCTGAAATTACTCTAGTTAATAATCCTAAAAAAGAAGAGATTATTAATGGTATAGTTAATATAACAAACTTAGGGATTGATGGCGAAATTTCTTTTCCTGAATCTTTGGAAAGACGAATTCAGTTATTGGATGCTAAAAAATCAGATTTGACAGTTTTAATAGAGGAGTTAAAACAAAAAGTATCTTTGTCAATTGAAAGGAATAAAGAGTTTTTTGAAAATTTTTCTGATGATATTTATGTTATTTCCGCTGGTTTTAAAGAGTTTATTGACCCTATAGTTGCCGCATATAATATTCCATCTGAAAGAGTGTATGCAAATACTTTTGAGTTTGATGAAAATGATGTTATAGTTGGTTTTGATAAGGATAATGTGTTATCAACTCATAATGGGAAGATCCAATGCTTGAAAAATTTAGAGCTTGAAGGAGAAATTCAAGTGATAGGTGATGGATATAGTGATTATGTAACTAGAGAAGCAGGAGTAGCAGATAAATTTTTTGCTTATACTGAAAATGTATCAAGAGATAAGACAGTTGCTAATGCTGATTATATTACTCCAAATTTAGATGAATTTTTATACGTAAACGATTTGCCAAGAAATATTTCATACCCAAAGAATAGAATTAAAATTTTATTATTAGAAAATGTACATGCTGATGCTTTTACAAAACTTTCTGCTGATGGTTTTTCTGTAGAAACTGTGTCAAGAAGTTTATCAGAAGAAGAGTTGATAGAGAAAATAAAAGATGTACATGTATTAGGTATTCGTTCTAAAACTCAAGTTACTGAAAAAGTGATTAAGGCTGCTGAAAAATTAATGGTCGTATCAGCTTTTTGTATTGGTACTAAACAAATAAATTTAGAAGCTTGTAAAGAAAATGGAATTGTAGTTTTTAATGCGCCATATAGTAATACACGTTCGGTAGTTGAGTTGGCTATTGGAGAAATTATCATGTTAATGCGTAGTGTTTTTCAACGAAGTACAGAATTACATAACGGAGAATGGAATAAAACAGCACAGGGCTCTAGAGAGGTTAGAGGTAAAAAGTTAGGGATTGTTGGTTATGGTAATATTGGTAAACAGCTTTCTATATTGGCAGAAGCTTTAGGTATGGATGTGTATTATTATGATGTTGAAGATAAATTAGCATTGGGTAATGCAACGAAAATTAACACTTTAAAAGAGTTGTTAAATATCTCAGATGTAATTACGTTGCATATTGATGATAACGCTGCAAATAAAAATTTTATTGGAGCAAAAGAGATAGCTGAAATGAAAGATGGTGCACACTTAGTTAACTTGTCAAGAGGTTTTGTAGTGGATATTGAAGCTTTAGTTGAAGGGTTAAAGTCAGGGAAATTATCTGGCGCAGCTGTAGATGTGTATCCTGAAGAGCCAAGGAAAAATGGTGATTTTTATACTGAATTGAAAGGGTTGAATAATGTTATATTAACACCACATGTAGGAGGGAGTACTGAAGAAGCTCAAAAAGATATAGCGGATTTTGTACCAAATAAAATCATGAGTTATATTAATTCTGGAAATACGGTAGATGCTGTAAACTTCCCTAATATTAGATTGCCAAAGCATAAAAACGCACATCGTTTTTTGCATATTCATAAAAATGTACCTGGTGTTATGGCAGAAGTTAATAAGGTGCTTGCAAAATATGAATTGAATATTACAGGTCAATACCTTTCTACTGATGAGAAAGTTGGATACGTTATTACTGATGTTGATAAAGAGTATAACCAAGAAGTGATAGGTAAGCTTAAAAAAGTAAATGGTACAATTAAATTTAGAGTATTGTACTAGTAATTAAGTTTAAAATTTATTAAAATGCCTTGAAGTTAATTCGAGGCATTTTTTATGGTAAAAAAATAAGTTTAAGCAATAAGTAATTTTCAGTTTGACCATTAGAAAGAATAGTTTCTTTTTTATTGAATTCAATTTTTTTTAATTTAGAAGAGAAATATGTCCAGTCAGCGTCTGAAATGTTAGATAATTCATTTAAAGAGTTTCTTATTTGATTCATAATGTATTTTATAAAGTGTCAAAACTACTTAACTCTGTTTCAATAATATTTGCGCCTTTTTGTAATGTTGTAATATAGTTAGTGATGTTTTCAACTTTAAATCTACTTAAAGGCCCAGAAGCACTAATGCTAGCGATTACTTTTTTATTTTTGTTTTTTATTGGAATAGCAATACACACTAGACCAGATTCTAACTCTTCCATGTCTAAGGCATATTCTTGTTTTTGTATTTTTTCTAACTCTTTTTTTAATAAAGAAATAGAAGAGATAGTGTTTTTATTATAAGAAGTTAATTCAATATTTTCTAAAATATTTTCTTTGATAGAGGTAGAAGAGAATGCTAATAATAATTTTCCTGAAGCTGTAGCATGAATTGGTTCAAATGATCCAATTGATGTGTTGATCTTTAAACCATGTAAGCTATCTGCTTTGTCTATATGAAATACCTTATTGTCTTTAAGTATACTAAATAAAACTGTTTCTTGTATTTCAAGAGCTACTTTTTTTATAGACTTATTGGTGAGTTTAGTGATTGCTTTATATATGGAAACTCGATTGCCTAATTCAAAAATTTTACTACCTAAACTGTATTTTTCGTCACTGTTTTGATGAACAATATTTAATGAAGTTAATGTGTGCAATAAACGATAAGTTGTGCTTTTGTTGTAACCAGTTTTTATAGCTAGTTCTCTAACCCCCCACGAAGATTTTTCTTCAGTAAAAGCATCTAAAAGTTTAAAAGCTTTTATGATAGATTGATTTAATTTATTGTCGTTAACTTCTTTCATCTAATAAAAAATAATTGTATTACTTATTTGCTAAAGTAATAAAAAAGATATAAATTTATAAAACACCGTTTTAAATAGTGAAACACTTATTGTTTTTTATGTTATATAAATTGAGCATTTAAAAGCTCTTTTTACTAGGTGATTTAAAAAGAAAGTATGTATAAAGCAACATTAGAATACGCGTTAGGGTTAGATAAAGAAGATAAATTATCATATTTACGTGAAGAGTTTCATATACCAAAAGATGAAGATGGGAATGATTGGTTATATTTTACAGGAAACTCTTTAGGATTGCAACCTAAACAAACACAAAAATATATTCAACAAGAATTAAATGACTGGGCTAATTATGGAGTTGAAGGTCATTTTGAAGGTAAAACACCATGGTTACCTTATCATGAGTTTTTAACGGAAACTATGGCAAAAATAGTTGGCGCAAAACCATTAGAAGTTGTTGTAATGAATACATTAACAACAAATTTACACTTGTTAATGGTTTCTTTTTATCAGCCTAAAAAAACAAAATATAAAATAGTTATTGAAAGTGATGCATTTCCATCTGATAGATATGCAGTTCAGTCGCAATTAAAATTTCATGGTTTTGATGTTGAAGAAGGATTAATTGAATGGAAGCCAAGAGAGGGAGAAGAGCTTTTAAACATAGAAGATTTAGAAAGTATTGTTTCTGAGCAAGGTGATGAAATTGCTTTATTGTTAATAGGAGGAGTAAACTATTATACAGGTCAATATTTAGATTTAAAAAGAATAGCAGAAATAGGTCATGCTAAAAACTGTTTTGTAGGTATCGATTTAGCGCATGGAGCAGGTAACATATCTCCAGAGTTACATGATTCAGGAGTGGATTTTGCTGCTTGGTGTACATATAAATATTTAAATTCAGGACCAGGAAGTTTAGGAGGCTTGTTTGTACACGAGAAACATGCAGAAAATAAAGAGTTACCGCGCTTTTCAGGTTGGTGGAATCATAATAAAGAAACACGTTTTAATATGCGTCAACCTTTTGACGTAATGGCTGGAGCAGAAGGCTGGCAATTGTCAAATCCTCCTATATTATCAATGGCAGCAATTAAGGCTTCTTTAGATATGTTTAATGAAGTAGGGATGGAAGCATTACGTGAAAAATCTGAAAAACTAACAGGTTATTTTGAGTTTTTAATAAATGAAATAAATTCTGATGACATTAAGATAATTACTCCTTCAAACCCAAAAGAAAGAGGTTGTCAGTTATCTATTCAAGTAAAGAATGCAGATAAAAGTTTACATAAAAAGTTAACAGAGAATAATATTATTACTGATTGGAGAGAGCCAGATGTTATTCGTTGTGCACCCGTACCAATGTATAATAGTTTTGAAGATGTTTATAAAATGGTTTCAATTTTAAAAGGACTATTATGAGTTTAGAAGTTCATATTAAAGATGTAGTTAAAAGAGATGTAAATACTGTTTTTAATGCAGTAGTAAATAAAAATATAATTTCAAAATACTTTGTTTCTAATGCAAGTGCTGATTTAATTGAAGGAACGAAAGTAAAATGGGAGTGGAAAGATTTTTGTGCCGAATGTTTGGTTACCGTATTATCAATTAATGAAAATAGTAAGATTATTTTTAGTTGGAAAGGAAATAAAGTTACCACTGAAGTTGAAATGGAATTTAATAGCCAAAGTGATAATGTAACTGAAGTAAGTATTAAAGAAAGAAGTTATGATAATAATGAAGAAGGGATTAAAAAAGTAATGCAACAAACTCAAGGATGGACAGATTTTATTTGTTCATTAAAAGCGTATTTGTATACAGGGATAAATTTAAGAAACGGAGAAATGAACTAATTTAGTTTTATGAATAAAAAAGATAATATACTTATTATAGGAGCTGGTTTATGTGGTTCATTGTTAGCTTTACGATTAGCACAAAGAGGATACAAAGTTGAATTATTTGAAAGTAGGCCAGATTTACGAACTAATGATATATCAGCAGGTAGATCTATTAACTTAGCATTATCGGATAGAGGCTTTAAAGCATTGCGTTTAGCTGGAGTTGAAGATAAGGCACGAGAGATATGTATTCCAATGCACGGGCGTTTAATTCATGATGCTAAAGAAAATACATTTGCTTCAAATTATTCAGGAAGACAAGGGGAATATATTAACTCAATTTCTAGAGGAGATTTAAATGGTATTTTGTTAACTGAAGCAGAAAAGCATGAAAATGTAACCATACATTTTAACAAAAAATGTATTTCAGTAGATATTGAAGAAACGGTAGTACGTTTTAAAGATTATAAAACAAAAGAAGAGTTTTCAGTAAATGGAGATGTGATTTTTGGAACTGACGGAGCCGGTTCTGTATTGAGGAAAAGTTATTATTTAGAAAGGAAATTTTTGTTTAGTTATTCTCAAAATTACTTAACACATGGATATAAGGAACTTGAAATCCCTGCAGACGCATTAGGAAATCATCAAATAAGTAAAGACCATTTACATATTTGGCCTCGTGGAGAATACATGTTAATAGCTTTGCCAAATTTAGATGGAAGTTTTACCGTTACTTTATTTTTAAGTTATGATGAAGGAGAATATAATTTTAATAACTTAACAACTGAAAAGAGAATAACTGAATTTTTTGAAAAAGAATTTCCAGATGCGTTAAAATTAATTCCAAGTATAAAAGATGAGTTCTTTAATAATCCAACAGGAGCATTAGGAACAGTAAAATGTTCTCCATGGTTTTATAAAGGAAATACAGTGCTTATGGGAGATGCAGCTCATGCGATTGTTCCATTTTATGGGCAAGGTATGAATGCTTCTTTTGAAGATGTAACAGTTTTTGATACAATTTTAGACAAACATGAAGGTAACTGGGAAGCTGTTTTTAAAGAATACCAACTGGTTAGAAAAGAAGATACAGATGCAATAGCCGATTTAGCAATAGATAATTATTATGAAATGCGTGATCATGTTGCTAACCCATTATTTAAGCAAAAACGTATGTTAGAAATGTCGTTAGAAGAAAATTTTCCTAAAGAGTATTTCTCAAAATATTCAATGGTTACTTTTAATGAAAACATATCCTATTCAGAAGCAATGAAGAAGGGAAGAGCGCAAGATAAAGCATTGTTAAATATGGTTGCTCATAATGATTTGAATTCAGTTTCTAATTTAAAAGAGGTACTTAGAAAGGTGCAAGAAGAAACGAATGAGATTTTAGAGGAAGATAAGATAGCAGGTTTATAGATGAGAAGATACATAGTTTTATTACGAGGTATTAATGTGTCAGGAAAAAATAAAATTCCTATGGCAGAATTACGAGAGTTATTAAACAATTTGAAATTTAAAAATGTACAAACATATATTCAAAGTGGAAATGTTATTTTAGATTCTGACGATTCAAAGGAAGTTATCTGTCAAAAAATAGAAAAAGAAATTACTAGCAAATACGGGTATAAAGTTCCTGTATTTGCAAGAAATCAAGAAGAATGGAAAAAAGCAATTACAGCTTATCCTTTTTCATTAGAGAATGAAAAAATAGTTGCATTTTCTTTTTTAAATAAAAAACCAGCATCTACCGAGATAGAAGTAAAAGGGATTAAAGATGATAAATATAAAGTTGATGGTGATGTTGTGTATTTAAATTGTGTGTCTGGTTTTGGAAAAACGAAACTGACAAATAATAGCATTGAAAAAAAATTAAATGTAGTAGCAACTACAAGAAACTATAAAACAACTGTAAAATTATTAGAGTTGGCAACAAAAGAATAATGGGAGAAAAAAAAGTAACACCAAGAGGAGCTTATCCACATGTTAAGGTAGTAGGAGATTTTATTTTTGTATCAGGAACAAGTTCGCGCCGTGCAGATAATTCAATTGCTGGAGTAGATATTATTGATGAAATGGGAACCAAACGTTTGAATATAGAAACACAAACGCGTGAAGTTTTAAAAAACATTGACAAGAATTTACAAACAGTTGGTGCTAGCATAAAAGATGTAGTAGATGTTTCTACTTTTTTGGTAAACATGAATGATTTTGCAGGTTATAATAAAGCATATGCTGAGTTTTTTGAAAAAGAAACAGGTCCTACACGTACTACTGTAGCTGTACATCAATTACCACACCCTGATTTAGTGGTAGAAATTAAAGTTACAGCATATAAAAAAGCAAACTAATTTAATGAGTAAATTCAGTCAAAATAAAAAAGAGCTAATTAATAAAGGTTATTCAATTACTGAGTCTATTTTTAGTGATGAAGAACGTTTACAATTAATTCATTTGATTGAAAGTTCAGAAAATAAATATGCTATTAGGCAATTAGTAAACAAGGTGCCAGAAATAAAAGAAGTTATTTTTAAAAATGAAAAATTTAAAAAACTATATGCTTCTGTTTGTTGTACTGATTATTTTTTGTCAAAAGCTATCTTTTTTAATAAAATAGGGAAATTTAATTGGTTTGTTAGTCATCATCAAGATTTAAGCATTAGTGTAAAAAAGAAATTAATTATTGAAGGCTATACTAATTGGACTAATAAAAAAGGGCAATTAGGAGTTATACCTCCTAAAGAAATTTTAGAAAACATAATCACTTTTAGAATACATTTAGATAAAACAGACGAAACTAATGGTGCTTTAAAAGTGATATTAGAGAGCCATAAAAATGGAATTATTAGAATTGATGAAAATTTTAAAAAAGAAAATATAGGTAAAGAAGAGTTGTGTATTGTAAATGAAGGTGGAGTTATGTTAATGAAACCATTACTATTACATGCATCTTCTAAATCAATAACAAATCATGATAGAAGAGTAATTCATTTAGAATTTTGTAATCAAGAAATTCCAATGGAGTGGTTAGAAAGAAAAGAGATTATATGAACATAAAAAACTACATAAATGGCGAGTTTCTGTCTCCAATTAATGAGAATTACATAGATAACTATAATCCATCAATAGGAGAAGTATACGGTACAATACCTAACTCGACTAAAGAGGATGTTGCATTGGCTTATAAAGCAGCAAGTGATGCTTTTCCTGAATGGTCTAATAAAACATTGGAAGATCGAAGTAGAATTCTAATAAGAATATCTGAGTTATTAGAAGCTAATCTTGAACGTTTTGCTAATGCAGAAGCTAAAGATAATGGTAAACCAGTTTCGTTAGCAAGTGTGGTTGATATCCCAAGATCTGCAAGTAATTTTCGTTTTTTTGCAAATGCCATTACTCAGTTTTCATCAGAGTCTCATGAAAGTATTGGATTAGGTGCTGTCAATTTTACATTACGTCAACCTATTGGCGTAGTTGGTTGTATATCACCATGGAATCTTCCCTTATATTTATTTACATGGAAAATAGCTCCGGCAATTGCAGCAGGTAATTGTGTTGTAGCAAAACCAAGTGAAGTAACGCCAATGACTGCATATTTATTAGGAGAAATATGTAATGAAGCTGGATTACCAAAAGGAGTATTAAACATAGTTCATGGTTTAGGACAAACTACTGGACAAGCAATTATTGAGCATCCTGAGGTAAAAGCAATTTCATTTACAGGAGGTACAGCAACAGGAGCACATATTGCAAGAACTGCAGCACCTATGTTTAAAAAGTTGTCTTTAGAACTTGGTGGAAAAAATCCGAATGTCATTTTTGCAGATTCTGATTACGATAAGATGCTAACTACAACGGTACGATCTTCATTTGCTAACCAAGGTCAAATTTGTTTATGTGGAAGTAGAATTTTTGTTGAAGAATCTATATATGAGCAATTCAAGAAAGATTTTGTAAAAAAAGTATCTGAATTAAAAATAGGTAATCCTTTTGATAATGATACAAATGTAGGAGCACTTGTTTCAAAACAACATTTAGAAAAAGTAAAATCATACATTGATATAGCCGAAAATGAGGGAGGAAGAATTCTTTATGGAGGAAATCGAGTAGTGGTAGAGGGAAGTGAAAACGGATACTATTTACAACCTACAATTATCGAAGTTGGAGATAATAAATGTGTATTGAACCAGGAAGAGATATTTGGACCTGTAGTAACCTTAATGTCTTTTAAAACGGATAAAGAAGCTCTATTGTTGGCTAATGATGTAAAGTATGGGTTATCAGCAACTTTATGGACTAATAATTTAAACAGAACAATGCAGTTTTCTAAACAATTGAATACTGGAATTGTTTGGGTAAATACATGGATGTTGCGAGATTTAAGAACGCCTTTTGGTGGACAAAAAGCGAGCGGAGTTGGACGAGAGGGTGGTTTTGAAGCATTGCGTTTTTTTACTGAACCTAAAAATATTTGTATAAAATATGAATAATGAAATACGACAAAGAATTGTTGAGGTTTGTGATAAAAAAATAGCTCAAAAAGGAGATCAAGTTGGAGTTTCATTCTACGCATTTTTTAAAAATAAAAATGATGATCCTAAATTACTCATGGAAGTGGCAACTTGGTGGATTCAAACACATCAATTAGATCATTTTGAAAAAGCAATTAAAATTAAAAGAAAGGTTAAGAATAACGAATAGATATGAATTTAAATATACAAAATAGGAATGCCTTAGTTTGCGGAAGTACACAAGGTATAGGAAAAGCTTCAGCAATTCAATTAGCTGAAGAAGGAGTTAATGTAACCTTAATAGCTCGTAATGAAGAAAAGTTAAAAAAGGTTTTAGACGAGTTACCAAATAATAATCAAAGGCATGCTTATATTGTTGCCGATTTTTCAAACCCTAAAGAGTTAAAAGAAAAAATAGAAGCTACATCTTTAGAATTTCATATTTTAATAAATAATACAGGAGGCCCTGCTGGTGGTCCTGTTTTCAATGCTCAATTAGATGAGTTTGAAAGAGCATTTACTCAGCATTTAAAATGTAATCATGTGTTGGCTCAGGCAATAGTGCCGTTTATGAAAAAAGAAGGATATGGAAGGATTATAAATGTAATTTCTACTTCTGTAAAACAGCCACTTGACGGATTGGGAGTGTCTAATACAATAAGAGGTGCAGTAGCTAGTTGGTCTAAAACATTAGCAAATGAATTAGGACAGTTTGGAATAACTGTAAATAATGTATTACCAGGAGCTACAGGAACCGAGCGTTTAAACGAAATAATAAATAACAAAGCAACAAAAACGGGTAAAACAATAGAAGAAGTATCTGAAGCAATGAAAAATGCTTCACCAGCTAAACGTTTTGCAAAACCAGAAGAAATAGCAAATGCAGTAGTTTTTTTAGCAAGTGATAAAGCAAGTTTTATTAATGGAATTAATGTCCCTGTTGATGGGGGTAGGACTAAAAGTTTGTGATGATTTTAAGGTTAAAATACTAAAAAAAATAAGGGGTAGCTAAATATATATATAAATATAGTAACTTTATAACTTAGTAAATAATTAATTAACCAACTTAAATATTAAAGTATGAATCGCAGAAAATTTATTATAACTTCAGCTATTGGAGCAGGTGCATTAACAATGCTTCCAACTTCAACTATTGCTAGTAACAATGTAAACTCTTTGTCTAGTTTAAATAAAATTAAAAATATTTCATTGAGTAGTTTACCATTTAACTTTACAAAGGCACATGAAGGTTTAATAGCAGAGCTGAATCAATTAGGGTATATGTATGATTCTAATAAACTAGTTAAATTATCTAGTAAGTGTTATGCTATTTCGGTACAGAAAAAATCCTTATTAGGGTTTACAAGTGATGAGTTAGCAATACTTATTGAAGAGAACGGAACGAGTAAGTATTATATTTTAGAAGAGAAGTTAGCTGTTGAGTTTAATACTTTAATAAAAAACTATAGCTATAATATGGATACAAATGGTTTTAGCTATGATTTAGCCGAATTCGCTTTTCCTGTAAAAATACAAGAAGCTAAAAAAGGTAAGGAAAGTATTTTTTCTTATAAAAATAAATTGAATAATACTATTACGTTAAAAAGTAGTAGAAAAAAATCTAGAGCAATTATCTGTTAGATTAAAAAAGTAACTAAGGTTTCTTAAAAGGAGATTGTCTAGAAAGTATATCATTTAAAATAAATCAATAGAGTCTTATATAAATCATAAATTTTGATTAAGACTGTTTTTGTAAATTGTTTTTTATGAAAAAGTGTTACTTTTTTAGACAATCTTTTTTTTGACCTATTATAGAATAATAAAAAATGAGCAAGTTAGTACAACCTTTAAATTTTAAAAAGTGGATTGATGAAAATCGTCATTTATTAAAACCACCAGTAGGTAACAAACAAGTTTGGGATAATGGAGAGTATATTGTTATGGTAGTTGGAGGCCCAAATAATAGAAAGGATTATCATTATAATGAAACACCAGAATTTTTCTATCAAGTAGAAGGAGATATGGTGTTGAAAATTATTGATGATAAAGGAGAAATGATAGATGTTGAAATTAAAGAAGGAGATATTTATTTATTGCCAGGAAAAGTACCTCACTCACCACAACGTAAAGCTAATACCGTAGGTTTAGTTATTGAATATCCAAGAGATGAGGGTATGTTAGATGCTTTAGAATGGTATTGTGAAAAATGTGGTACGCAGCTTTATAGAGAAAAATTTGCTTTAGATAATATAGAAACTGATATGCCTATTATTTTTGATAAGTACTATTCTAATACGGAAAAATGTACCTGTTCTAACTGTGGAACAGTAATGGAATCTCCTAGTAAAGTAAAATAATGATTGATGAGATAAAGAAAAGTTTTTCTAAACAGGGTTTTATGAAAACTCTAGGAGCAAAAATTCTTCATATCAAAGAAGGAGAAGTGAAAATACAGTGTATGAAGGTAGATAATCTTACCCAGCAACATGGTTTTTTTCATGCTGGCGTACTAACAAGTATTATGGATGTTGCTTGTGGTTATGCAGCGTTAACAATAATGCCAGAAAATTCAGATGTTTTATCTGTAGAATTTAAAACAAATTTATTACGACCAGCTAATTCTAAATTAGTTGTAGCCACAGGAAAGGTGGTAAAGTCGGGAAAAACTCTAGTGTTTTGTGAAGCTAAAGTTGAAGATGAACAAGGCACATTGTATACTACTATGCAGGCTACAATGATTTGTTTACAGAAAAAGAATGCTAATTAATATTATAAATTATAGTTGCAATTAAAATAAAAAATGAAACAACGAAAACTACGAATAAACGGTCACTCACACTTATTACCTTATCCAGAACAAATTCCTCAATTTATGAAGGAAAAAGAAATTTTTTGGGTAGATGATGAACGTAAACATATGCTTCAAAAAGGATGGAAAAGACCTGTAACTGACTCTAGTTTTTTCTTAGATGAGAAATTGATTTGGATGGAGAAAAATAGATTAGATCATGCAGTGGTTCTAAATCTTTCTCAATTATATGGTAACGGGTTGCGTTTAGAAGAAATGAAAAAAGCATTGCGTTTTCAAAATGATTTTAATGCAAAAGTTCAGCATGATCATCCAGATAAGTTTACTTGTGGTTTTGTAGTTCATCCAGGGTTTATTTACGGAGCATTATATGAAATGGAACGTTGCGTAGAAGAGTTGGGGTTAAAAGTATTGTGTTTGCCAACTCATTTTATGGATTCAATTGGTCAATGGCGTTGTGTATTTGATAAAGAAAATGACCGTATTTTTGAGTTAGCAGATAAGTATAAGTTAGCTATTGAAATTCACCCGTATGATGGAGATAAAATGATAAAATTAGAGAACACTAATTGGCGTTTTCATTTAATTTGGATGTTGGCGCAATGTGGTGATGCTTATCATTTTTATACATTAAATGGAATGCAAGAACGCTTTCCAAATATTAGAACATGTTTTGCACATGGAGGGCAATTAGCTCAAATGAATTTAGGACGACGTATTCAAGGATTTGATGGAAGGCCAGATTTGTTTGAAGGAAAAACGCATCCAAGGAAGGCGGTAGGGCATCCTAATATCTTTTTTGATACGTTAGTTCATGATACAGATTCTTTAAAATTAATGATAGATCGTCAAGGGTCAAATCAAATAATAATGGGGCTAGATGATCCATATCCGTTAGGAGAAATGGAAAGTGATGCCCAATCATCATATCCAGGAAAATTATTAGATTTAGCAATTGATAGAGATATTATCGACCAGAAGCAATATGATGAAATTTGGGAAGATAATACTTTACGATGGTTATTTGGAGATGATGTAAAAGCAAAACAGGATTTGGTAAATAAGATACTTTCAAAATAAAAGTATGTCAGAAGTAACACAGTTTCATAACCTGTCACATATTTTTATCTCATTAATAGGTGCTGTTTTACTATTGGCAATTTATTATAATATAAGAAAACGTTTTTTTTCGGTATTAGAAGATGGAAACGGAATTAAACGAGTAGATAAAGGGTTATTATATTTTAGCTTTGGTATGTTGGTGTGGGTGTTTTCAGGTTCATGGGGACTCATTGCTAATTATTTTAATTTTCAAGACACATTATCGTACCAAATAGGAATAAATATATTATCTACTATAAATAATTTATTTTGGTTATTGGCGCTACATTATGTGCACGATGCTCCTAAGTTTATTTATAGAAATGAAAAAAATGTAAAAATTATTTCTATTATTATAATTATAGCTGCTTCATTAACATTATTGTTATCTTTTATAATTGGTACTAATATTTACTATGGAATTAAACTTGTTGGAATTCCTGATTTCTTATTAACAACTTTTCTATGTTATTTAATGGGGGTTTCATTTTATAGAACCTTTATGCATAGAGATTTAAAGTTAGTAGCTGTTATTTCAATAATTGCAATTTTTTTATTGTTTATTTCACAGTTTTCAGATGTGTTCACAGTCTTGAATAACGATTTTTTTAATCAGCTTATTAGAATTATAACTAAAACCTCGTTAGTTTCCGTTTTTCTAGTTTTAGCAACAAGTTGGGTTATTCAACTAGCGAATACACCAAAACCAAATGAAATGAAAATAAAGTTTCTAGATTGGTCTTTAGTCGAATTAACTATTCCTTCTAAAGGAATTATAGCAGAGAAAATTGATTTTGGTTCAAAAACTACTCAGTATAAAAATTTACTGAATTTTGCATATAAAAGAAAGTTTAATGAAGTTAATAAGCAAAGTATTGTTGTTAGTTATGGAGGTGAGATAAAGAGTCAAACATATTTAACAAGGATTATAGATAATATAAATGTAATACTTCAATTAACAGATGAAAATAAATTAGAGCGTAAAGATTTAATTACTTTTATAGGAGAAAGTAAATATAGATTACGAATTATTCCAGAACATATATTTGTTGATGAAGCATTATTAGAAGAGTATAAAAAACTTGTAATTAAATGAAAATAGCAGCAACTCAAATTGATGTAACTGTAGGTGAAATTGAAAAGAATATTATTACTCATATCAAAGCTATAAAAGAAGCTGTAAAAGAAAAAGTAGATTTAATTACATTTCCTGAAATGTCAATAACTGGATATTGTAGAGAAGAAGGAAGAAGAGTAGCTTTTGAAAGAAAAGATAATAGATTAAATAGCTTAAGAAAATTATCTAAAGAGAATAATATTATAATTGTTGTTGGAGCTCCAATATTGTTAGATGATATGTTATTCATAGGGTCTTTCATACTAAAACCAAAAGGAGACGAGGAAATTTATACAAAGCAATATTTACATTCAGGAGAAGAGATGTACTATAAAAGTTCTTTTTTATACAATCCAAAAGTGACTATTACAAAAGAACAATTATCTTTTGCTATTTGTGCAGATATTGATAATGAAGAACATCCTAAACAAGCAAAAGTAGATAAGTCAACAGTTTATGTTCCTAGTATATTCTTTTCTAAAGAAGGTATTGATAATGGGTGTTCGTCTTTAAAAAGGTATTCTGAAAAATACATGTTACCAATTCTTATGAGTAACTTTTGTGGAGAACATTGGGGTGTTAAAGCTGGAGGTAAAAGTGCCTTTTGGAATGAAAAAGGAAAAAAAATAGTAGCCTTAGATTCTGAAAAAGAAGGGTTAATTATTGTTGAAAAAGATAGTATAAATTGGAAGGTTAAGTCTATTATGTTTTAAAATTCTTAAGTACTGATTTTCAGTGTTACATAAACTCACAAAAGGTTATTTTTTATTACAATTAACTACAATTGTAGAAAGTGGTTTTAGCAGATTTTATATTCGCTCAAAACTATTTTTATATGAAAAATCATACATCAACAAAAGATGTTTTAGGTCATCCTAGAGGATTGTTATATTTATTTTTTGCAGAATTATGGGAACGCTTTTCTTTTTATGGAATGCGAGCATTATTGGTTCTATACATGACCAAGCATTTGTTATTTACAGATGAAATGTCTTTTGGTATTTATGCAGCCTATATGTCATTAGTATATGTAACGCCAATGATAGGTGGGATGTTAGCAGATAAAGTATTAGGTTTTAGAAAGGCAATTGTTTTAGGTGGGGTATTAATGGCTTTAGGACATTTTTTTTTAACTTTTGAACAACCTATATTTTTTTATGGATCACTTTCTTTAATAATTATAGGAAATGGTTTTTTTAAGCCTAATATATCTTCTTTTGTAGGGAAGTTATACAATGAAGGAGACACAAGGCGCGATGCTGGTTTTACTATTTTTTATATGGGAATTAATATTGGTGGAGCTGTAGCTCCATTATTATGTGCATGGTTAGCTGAATTGTATGGATGGCATTACGGATTTGTTTTAGCAGGAATAGGAATGCTTTTAGGGCTTTTAGTGTTTAAAAAAGGATTAAATAATAATGTATTTGATGAGCATGGTGCTGTTCCGAATTTAGCGGTATATAATCAAAAAAGGTTTGGTATTAAAATGGGAAGTTTAATAACAGTCTGCGCTTTATTATTCGTGCCTGTTTTTGCTTTAATTGTAAGATATCATCAGTTTGAACACTATTTAGTTTGGATTGTTTCGTTGTTTTTGGTTTTATATATAATTAATGTTTTACGAAATGTAACTGTTTCTGAACGCCAAAAATTATTAGTAGCTGTTTACTTTACAGTATTGTATACTGTTTTTTCAGCAATATTTGAACAAGCTGGTAGTTCACTAACGTTATTTGCAGACAGAAACGTGAATTTAATAGGAATAAATGCTGCTCAAACTAATAGTATAAATTCAAGCTTTATAATTTTATTTGCCATACCATTTTCAATGTTGTGGATGTACTTAAATAAAATAAACAAAAATCCAAATTCAGTAATCAAATTTGGTATAGGTGTAGCTCTTTTAGGATTAGGGTTTGTAGTTTTTGCAATGTCTGCATACCAAGTTGATGAGTTTGCTAAAACGCCAATGCTTTATTTAATAATAGGTTATTTAGTGTTAACTATGGGGGAGCTTTTTTTATCTCCAATAGGGTTGTCTAAAATAACAGAATTATCTCCAACTAAATATGTAGCTTTTATAATGGGAGTTTGGTTTTCTGCTAATTTTTATGGGCATTTTTTTGCAGGGAAAATAGCAAATTTAACAACTGTTTCAGAAGGTGATTTAGGAATGTTTTCAAATGGATTACTAGGAGAAATAACAACATTTATAACAGGAATGTCAAGTGAAGTAATTTTATCTAAAGAACCAATATTTCATCAATTATATTCTTATGTTTCTGTGTATTCTGGTTTTGGATTTTTTACTTTTTTAATAGGTGTGTTGGTAATGATATTTTCAAAAAAAATAAAAAGAATGATGCAAAATGTACATTAGTATTAGCTTAAGGGTTTAGTTTTTATTTTTTTATATATTGGTACTATGGAAACTACTGAACATTATTTTAAAACAAATAAAGAAACTTGGAATAAAAAAGTTGCTGTGCATGCTAAAAGTGAAATGTATAATTTAAAAGCATTTAAGGAAGGTGAAAATTCATTAATGAAATATGAGTTGGATGCTTTAGGAGATGTCTCAGATAAATCATTATTACACTTGCAATGTCATTTTGGACAAGATACTTTAAGTTGGAGTAGAAAGGGGGCTAAATGCACTGGCATCGATTTATCAGATGAAGGAATTAAGTTAGCAAGAGAGTTAAATGAAGAATTAAAGCTAGATTCTAAATTTATATGTTGTAATGTATATGATGTAAATAAACATGTTTCCGAGCAATTTGATATCGTGTTCACAAGTTATGGAGCCATTGGTTGGTTGCCAGATTTAAAGCCTTGGGCAAAAATAATAGCATCTAGATTAAAAGAAGGAGGGGTTTTCTTTATTGCAGAATTCCACCCAATCGTGTGGATGTTTGATTATCTAAAGAAACCTGCAGAACTTAGTTTTGGATACAATCAAAAGGAAGTTATCTATGAAGAATATTCAGGTACTTATGCAGATGAAAAAAATGAAGTTATCAGTAAGGAATATGGGTGGAATCATGGTTTAGGAGAGATAATTACAGCCTTAACATCTGAAGGATTGCAGATAGAGTACCTAAATGAGTATGACGAAAGCCCCTATGATGTTTTTCCTGACCTTGTAAAAACTGAAAATGGAATGTTTACGACAAAAGATAAATTATATCCATTAATATTTACATTAAAAGCAACAAAAAAGAGTTAAACAAGCATCTCTGTATATTTAAATAAGAAAATGTATTTAAGAAACTAAAAAAGGTCGTCTAAAAAATTAGACGACCTTTTTTATTATGTTTATTTCTTTTTATTTAAATACAGAAACTATATTTATAGCTACTTCATCCCAGGTTTTAGAAACTCCATCTGCTCCCTTATGCAAGTCTTTGCATATTGTGTTTAATGAATCTAAAGCTTTTCGTGCTTCCCAGTTACTTACTTTCATAGTTGCATTTAAACTAAATTTTTTTCCATCTAAAGTATAAGTAAAAGGTAATTTTTTAGTAACATTATTCATTGTGATGTCAGAATACCCAATAGAATCATTCTCTAAAACTAATTTTCCAGAAAGTAATTCAGTTTTGTCCATGATACCAAAAAAGAATTTTTTAATTTTAAAATCTCTTCCAGAGTCAGAAGTGAAAATACTGCTTACAGGAATTGAAAATTCAGCGTTATTAAGTGCTTCTTTAGCAGAGTTTCCTTCACCACCAGCGGTGATGTTTACTTTTTTAAATTGACCTTTTACAGGTATTTTTTCTGTGGTTTTATAAGCTGTCCAGTTTACTTTATTATCAGCATTTTTTAATGAAAAAGGAGCTTGTTTTTTTTCAACTTTAGCTTCCTTTTGCTCTTCTTTTTTTGTTTCTTTTTTACAAGAAGTTAGCTGTAAAGTAATAGCACATAATAAGAGAGGAAAGATTAATTTTTTCATAAGTATTGTTTTATAATAGTATTTACTAAGTTAATATATTCTTTTTTTGCATCTTCAGGACTCATGCCTTTCAACTGTACCCAAGCATTGAATTTAAATGCACTTCTCAGGCCTGTAGTTGTGTTATTATTAGCGTTAAAAGAAAATTGATCTCCTTTCATAGCTTGTTTATAATACGCATATAATTTAAGCATAATATCTTGAGGTAATTTACCTTGCATGTTTGAAGCTATTTTATAAGCCTCCTGAAATTGTATGTCTAAATCATTTATCATAAATAATATGTAAATGGTATTACATTAAAAAGTGTATATACAAATATACAAAAGGAGCAAGGAAATATAAACTATCTAAACGATCAAGTAATCCACCATGTCCTGGCATTATGGTTCCGCTATCTTTAACATTTGCTCTTCTTTTAAACATCGATTCAACTAAATCACCAAAAGTACCAGCTGTAGAAACAATTAAAGCAATGATAATCCAGTTAAATATAGATAATACAGAAGAATAATAACCAATTAAAACACCAACAATTAAAGAGAAAAATAAACCTCCAATAAATCCTTCAATAGTTTTTTTAGGAGAGATTCTTTCAAATAATTTAGTTTTACCAAAATTCTTTCCAACTAAAAAAGCAAAACTATCGTTAGTCCATATAAGAACTATAATATATATTATAACATATGGATGATAGTTGTTGTTTATAAAAGGAAGTAAAGTTAAAAAAGTAAAAGGTAAAATAATATAACGAATACCTACATCTAATTTATCCATAAATGTTTTTGGATATTCTGAATTTTTACTTCTATAGAGGTTATAAATCATCTGAAAAGAACAAATTAATGTAATAATCAGTATGAATAAAAGAGTTCTTCTAGATGCTATTTCTTTAGTGTAATATATAGCTATAGGGAGTATTATATATGGAATATAATTTTTGAAATTAATGATTTTATTAAATTCCCACAAGCATATAGCAGAGAAAACTGCAATTAAGGCAGTATATGATTCTGCTGAGTATAATATTGCTGAGATAAAAATAATAGCATAAACAAGTCCAGAAATACTTCTTATTACTAAGTTTCGCATGTTTTAGAGGTCTTCAAAAAGAAGTAAGTATAAATTTTTTGAATTGCTATTACCGTAATTCAAAAAATCATCATTATTCTTTTGTATTGTATAATTGGTTATAGAACTAATATTAGTAGGGATATTACCTTTAAAATGGGTTTTAATACCTGTTAAACCTTCACTAATGTTTTTCACTAATTGACTTGTGGTTGCGTAAATAATAAAGTTCTCAGATAATTCAGATATTTTATTACTTCCTAATTGGTTTGAAGAAAATAATATGTCTCCTTTATTAGCAATTAAATGCTCACAACTAGTAAAAAAAGGAATAGTATTGTTAGGTGTATCTTGAGATTTTATTTTTAATTGCTGGGTGATTTTTAATAAATCAAAATCAGTACAAGTTATATTTTCCCAGTTATTCTCTTTCAAAATATTTTCTAAATTGATGATAACTTCATTAATACTTGTAGAATATAAAAATTTTCCTCCTTTGTTAATAAAATGATGTACAAACAAATCATCTAAAGAAAGATTAACCGGTTGACGATTAATTTCTTCTTTAGATGATTCTGTATATGATTTAAATAGTTTTTTAAAAAAATTCATTAAAACAAAAAACTTATTCTTCTGTTATTGGATTTGTATTTTCTTTTGTTTCGTCTTTTTCAAATGGTCTTTTACCAAATAATTTAATTAAATCGTCTTTAAAGATAACTTCTTTTTCTAGTAAACGATCAGCCAATAGTGTTAACTTATCTTTATGTTGCTCTAATATTTCAATAGCTCTAACATATTGACCTTCTATTATTTTTGAAATTTCTTCATCTATAGTTTTAGCAGTAGCATCACTATAAGGTTTTACAAAACCGTCATTACCAGATGAATCATAATATGTAATATTTCCTACTTTATCGTTTAATCCGTATACAGTAACCATTGCTCTTGCTTGTTTAGTTACTTTTTCTAGATCACTTAAAGCTCCAGTAGAAATTTTGTTAAACATTAATTTTTCAGCAGCTCTTCCTCCCATGGTAGCACACATTTCATCTAGCATTTGTTCGGTTTGAACAATCTTTCTTTCTTCTGGAAGGTACCATGCTGCACCTAGTGATTGCCCACGTGGTACAATAGTAACTTTAACTAAAGGAGCTGCGTGTTCTAACATCCAACTTACTGTAGCATGACCTGCTTCATGAAAAGCTATTACTTTCTTTTCTTTAGGAGTAATTACTTTGTTTTTCTTTTCTAAACCTCCAACAATTCTATCAACAGCATCTAAGAAATCTTGATGTTCAATAGCTTCTTTATTATTTCTTGCAGCTATTAAAGCAGCTTCATTACATAAATTGGCAATATCAGCACCAGAAAACCCAGGAGTTTGTTGTGCTAAAAATTCTAAATTAGCATTGTCTGCCAATTTCAAAGGCTTTATATGTACTTCAAAAATTTCTCTTCGTTCGTGTAAGTCAGGTAAGTCAACATAAATTTGACGGTCAAAACGACCAGCACGCATTAAAGCTTTGTCTAAAACATCTGCACGGTTTGTTGCGGCAAGTACAATAACATTTGTATCAGTACCAAAACCATCCATTTCAGTTAATAATTGGTTTAACGTGTTTTCGCGTTCATCGTTACCACCAGTCATACTATTTTTACCTCTTGCTCTACCAATAGCATCTATCTCATCAATAAATATAATTGAAGGAGACTTTTGTTGAGCTTGTTTAAATAGGTCTCTTACACGTGAAGCACCAACACCTACAAACATTTCAACAAAATCAGAACCAGATAAAGAAAAGAAAGGTACACCAGCTTCACCAGCAACAGCTTTAGCTAATAACGTTTTCCCTGTTCCAGGAGGTCCTACTAATAAGGCCCCTTTAGGTATCTTTCCACCTAATCTTGTGTATTTTTCAGGACTCTTTAAGAAATCTACAATTTCTTGTACTTCTTCTTTAGCACCTTCTAAACCAGCAACATTTTTAAAAGTAGTTTTTACTTTAGTATCTTGATCAAAAAGTTTAGCTTTAGATTTACCAATGTTGAAAATTTGTCCACCACCACCGGCACCACCACCAGATCCTGACATTCTTCTCATAAAAAATAACCAAATAACAATTAGTAAAATAAAAGGTAAAAAACTTATAATGGTATCCATCATACTAGTTTTACTATCATTCCCTTTATCAAAATCTAAAGAATATGTATCTTTTGCTTTTTGAAGTTCTTTTTCAAAATTTTGTAAATCCCCAAAATTATATTTGTAAAGTGGAGCCCCTTTTCTGTAAAAAGGAGAATTACTTAATTTTTTATGAGATTCTTTACTCAAAGATTCATCTTTAATAAATATTTCTGCGTATGATTTATTGTATATAAAAATTTTAGAAATATCATTATCCTTAAGAATTTGATTGAATTCGTTTTCAGATAAATTTTTAGAACCCATTGAACCTGAGTTAAAAAAAGTTAACCCTATAAATAAAACTGCTATTGGAATATATATCCAAAGAGAATTAAAGGTTAGTTTAGGTGTGTTTTTTTTCTTATCACTCATAAAATTTGTTTCAAAATATATTAATTATGCCGGATTTATTTGCGTTATTTTTGCATCTCCCCAAAGGCTTTCAATATCATAAAATTCACGTGTTTGTTTTTGAAAAACATGTACTACTACGTTTACATAATCCATCAAAACCCATTCAGAGTTTCCTTGACCTTCTACATGCCAAGGTTTATCCTTTAGTTCCTTACTAACGACTTTTTGTATTGAACCAGATATAGCATTAACTTGTGTGTTTGAATTACCAGAGCAAACTATAAAATAATCGCATACGGTATTTTCAATTTCTCTTAAATCAAGTAGTTGAATGTCTTCTCCTTTTACGTCATCAATCCCCTTTATAATCACAGCTATTAAATCGTCTGTGCTTGCTTGTTTTTTAGTCATTAAAAAAAATTAAATTTTAGCAAAGTTATTATTTTTTTGCGAGTAAATAGTGTATTATTGATACTACTTTTACTTATAAAATATTTATGAAAATAATCAAACTTGATGCCATTGATTCAACAAATACTTTTTTGAAAGAAATGGCAGGAAATTCAATACTAGAAAATTTTACAGTTGTTGTAGCTAAACATCAAAGGTTAGGTAGAGGGCAAATGAAAACTGAATGGAATTCTAAAGAGGGTAAAAACCTGACTTTTAGTGTTTTTGTTAAGTTTAAAGGTTTGTTGGTAACAAGTCAGAGATATTTAAACTTTTCTGTTGCTATAAGTGTATATGAAGTACTTAATGAGTTGAAATTGCCAAAAATGTCTATAAAATGGCCTAACGACATTCTGGCAGAAGGAATGAAAATATGCGGAATTTTAATAGAGAATTCTTTGAAAGGCAATGAAATACAATCGTCAGTAATAGGTGTTGGGTTAAATGTTAATGAATCTTTTTTGTCTAATAAAGAATTAAAAGCTGTTTCAATTAAAGATATTTTAAAAGAAGAATTAGGTTTGGATGATTTATTAAAAAAAGTAGTTGTTAGATTAGAAAAAAATATAGAAATTTTAAATGCAAAAGAGTATGACTATCTTGAATCAAAGTATTTAGATGTGTTGTATAAAAAAAACGTTCCGAGTATGTTTAAAACAAATCAAAACGTTTTATTTATGGGTAAAATAGTTGGAGTATCTAAAAATGGTAAACTCCAAATAGAATTAAGCGATGAAACTATTAAAGAATTTGAAATTAAAGAAGTTTCATTTGCTTAGTACTAAAAATATACTGTTATAATTTAGCTATATTTTCTGTTAGGGTTTCGATAAATTTAGTTAAAGGTTTTTTTACCATCATGGCCATCATAGGATTAAAATCTCCATTAAATTTTAATGTAACCTCACTTTCATTTTCAGATATTTCTTTGATGTCTGAAGCCAAGGTAAAAGGTAATTTACTACTAGCAGCACCTAAAGTTACATTTGAAAACTCAGTTTTCTCTTTCATAACCAATCTAATTTCTGGCATACCTTTTAATCCAAAAATAAAACTATCACCATCAACTTCAAATTTTTGAGTGTTTTCAGGCATTAATTGCTCATAATTCTCAAGTTTAGTAAAAAAATTAAAAAGTTCTTCCGAAGATTTTTTTACTCTTACAATATTTCCTTCAATATTCATTAATCTATTTTTTAACTATTCTTCTTTTTGTTTCCAAGTACTAGGAGAAACTCTCCAATCTTCTAAAGTACGAAGTTCTTCACTAGTTATATATTTGCTATCTAAAGCTTGTTCTAATAAAAACTCGTAATTACTTAAAGTGGTTAATTCGACATTATCATTTTTAAAGTTTTCAGAAGCTATATCAAATCCATAAGAAAATATAGCAACCATACCTTTTACAGTAGCGTTTGCTTCTTTTAAAGCTTTAACAGCATTCAAGCTACTTTTACCAGTACTTATCAAATCCTCAATAACCACAACATTTTGTCCACTTTCTAAGTAACCTTCTATTTGGTTTTTTCGACCATGTTTCTTTGGCTCTGGTCTTACATATATAAAAGGAACACCTAATTCTTGAGCAACCAATACACCTATGGCTATTGCTCCAGTAGCAACACCTGCAATAACATCAGGCTTACCATGCTTATCTTCTACAATTTTTGCTATTTTTTCTTTTAAAAAATTTCTAACTGAAGGGAAAGATAATGTAATTCTATTATCACAATAAATTGGAGACTTCCATCCTGAAGCCCATGTAAATGGCTCTTGAGGGCTAAGTTTAATCGCTTTTATTTGTAAAAGGAGTTCAGCCGTTTTTTTTGCCGTATCTTTGTTAAAATCCATGTCGCAAATGTATAAAGTTTTTGTTAATGATAAACCAATAATATTAACAACTTCGATAAAAAAAGAAGAAAACTATCCTGTTTATCTTTTTAAAAACACTGTTATAGAGGAGCTAATTTATAAGTTAAAAGCAAATATTTTATCAGGTGTTTACCTGTTTTCTACAAATTTAGATGAAGATTGGAGAAGATTTAGAGAAAAATTTAATCCTATTGTAGCGGGAGGAGGGTTAGTTTTGAATGAAGAAAAAGAAGTTTTATTTATATACAGAGGAAATAAGTGGGACTTGCCAAAAGGAAGAATTGAAAGAGGAGAAGAAATTGAAGAAACTGCCATTAGAGAGGTAGAAGAAGAATGTGGTATTGAAAATTTAGTAATAAAGAAATTCTTGTTAAATACATACCATCTTTTTTTACAAAATGGAGAAAAAAGACTTAAAGAAACATATTGGTATTTGATGCACTCAAATTATAAAGGAGAATTAAAGCCTCAAATAGAAGAAGGAATTACCGATGTGTGTTTTAAGAATGAAAAAGAAATAGAAGAAGCACTACAAAATACATACGCTAATATTAAATTAGTTTATAAAGAATACCAAAAAGACATGTAAAATGACATTGTGTCATTGAATACTTCTGTTTTGTTATTAATTACTGACAAATTATTGCTAAATTTCTATTGGCATACAGTTTGTCTATCTCTACTCGTAAAATTGAATTAAAAATAAAAAAATAAATAGTATTATGAGTAAAATTATAGGTATTGATTTAGGTACTACCAACTCATGTGTTTCTGTAATGGAAGGAAATGAGCCAGTAGTAATTCCAAATGCAGAAGGAAAAAGAACTACACCATCTATTGTGGCTTTCGTAGAAGGAGGAGAGCGTAAAGTTGGTGATCCAGCAAAAAGACAAGCAGTTACTAATCCAACTAAAACTGTTTATTCTATAAAACGTTTTATGGGGAATAAATTTTCTGAATCTTCTAAAGAAGCAGGAAGGGTTCCTTATAAAGTTGTTAAAGGAGATAACGATACACCTCGTGTAGATATTGATGGACGTTTATATACGCCACAAGAAATATCTGCAATGGTATTACAAAAAATGAAAAAAACTGCTGAAGACTATTTAGGTCAAGGAGTTTCTGAAGCTGTTATTACAGTTCCAGCATATTTTAATGACGCACAACGTCAGGCAACTAAAGAAGCTGGAGAAATTGCAGGATTAAAAGTTCGTAGAATTATTAACGAACCAACTGCTGCAGCTTTAGCTTATGGATTAGATAAATCTCATGACGATAAGAAAATTGTTGTATTTGATTTTGGAGGAGGTACACATGATGTTTCTATTTTAGAGTTAGGAGATGGAGTATTTGAAGTATTAGCTACTGATGGAGATACACACTTAGGAGGAGATGATGTTGATGAAAAATTAATCAACTGGTTAGCTGAAGAGTTTAAAGCTGAAGAAAACATGGACTTACGTCAAGATCCTATGGCTTTACAACGTTTAAAAGAAGCTGCAGAGAAAGCGAAAATTGAGTTATCTAGTACAACTTCTACTGAAATTAACTTACCGTATATTACTGCTACTGCAAGTGGACCAAAGCACTTAGTTAGAACAATGACTAGAGCTAAATTTGAGCAGTTAATTGATGATTTAATTAAAAGAACTATTGAGCCTTGTGCTACTGCTTTAAAAAATGCAGATTTATCAATTGATGAAATTGATGAAGTTGTTTTAGTTGGAGGTTCTACTCGTATTCCTGCTATTCAGGAAGCGGTTGAGAAGTTTTTCAAAAAAGCACCAAGTAAAGGAGTAAATCCTGATGAAGTAGTTTCTTTAGGAGCTGCAATTCAAGGAGGAGTTTTAACTGGAGATGTAAAAGACGTTTTATTATTAGATGTAACGCCTTTATCTTTAGGAATCGAAACTATGGGTAACGTATTTACTAAGTTAATTGATGCAAATACAACTATTCCTACAAAAAAATCTCAAGTGTTTTCTACAGCAGTAGACAACCAACCTTCTGTTGATATCCATGTTTTACAAGGAGAAAGAGCAATGGCTGCAGATAATAAAACAATTGGACGTTTCCAATTGACTGATATTCCACCAGCGCAAAGAGGAGTTCCTCAAATTGAAGTAACTTTTGATATTGATGCAAATGGAATTATCAATGTTTCTGCTGCAGATAAAGCTACAGGGAAATCTCAAGATATTCGTATCGAAGCTTCTTCAGGATTATCTGATGAAGAAATTGAGAAAATGAAAGCAGAAGCCGAAGCAAATGCAGATGCAGATAAGCAAGCTAAAGAAACTGCAGAGAAAATTAATGGTGCAGATTCTATGATTTTCCAAACGGAAAAGCAATTAAAAGAATTTGGAGATAAATTATCAGCAGATAAAAAAGAGCCAATAGAAGCAGCTTTAGAGGAGTTGAAGAAAGCTCACGAATCTAAAGATTTAGCGCAAATTGATACTGCAATGGAGAAGATTAATGAAGCATGGAAAGTTGCTTCAGAAGAAATGTATGCTGCACAGCAACAAGCTGGTGGAGCAGATGCAGGAGCTCAACAACAAGCACAACCTGAAGGTGATGCTCAAGGTGATAATGTTGAAGATGTAGATTTCGAAGAAGTGAAGTAATTACATTCTAATATATACATTAAACCCATTGCAATTTATTGCAATGGGTTTTTTCTATTATAATAATAACTACATTTGAAAATATAGATCTGAAGAAGTATTATGAATAAAATAACCCTTTACTTTTTATTTTTTTTACTGTTTTTGAGTAAGTTAACTTTTGCTCAACATCCAGTATATAATCACTTAACAGAAAAAGATGGTTTACCAGATATTGAATTTTATGGCGTTATAGAAGATAGAGAAGGTTTTGTATGGCTAGCTGCAGATAAAGGTCTCTTTCGTTATGATGGAAAGGAATTTAAAAATTATTCACACCCTGACAAACGAGGGTTATCAGTATTCGGATTGAAATTGGATGAAAAAGGTAGGGTTTGGTGTAATAATATTTCTGGTCAGTATTTTTATATAGAAAATGATAAACTAAATTTATCTGTAGATATAAAAGAACATGCAAGTGGCCAATTAGCAAGCTTTTTTTTATATAAAAATAGTTTGATAGCTTCAAATTTAGGTTATGTGGCAAAAATTGATTTAGAAACAAAAGAAAAAAAAATATTTAAAGATGGTGTTAATGTAGTTGCTTCGGTTTTTAGAAGCAAGGACTCACTGTTCTTATTAAGTACTAATTATTATAAGTATAGTCTTAATGGTAAGGAATATTCCAATGAGTTTTCATTGGGCTCTAATATTTCAATAGAAGGAGCTACAAGTTATTTTACTCATAAAAATAAGCAGTTTGTTTATTCCTTTAATTTTCAGGCTGATGGGGTGAATGTTGAAAAACCATCAATTTTAATGAAGCAAGGCAAATCTTTTAAAAAGATATTACTTCCAAGAATTTTAAGAGGTAATACAATTGTTAAAAGTTTTTACGATGCTGGAGATGAATTTTGGTTTGGAACTAATAAAGGAGTAATAATTTGTGAATATAAAGAAGGAGAGTTTTTTTATAAAAGAACAAATTTTGAAGGAAAGTATATAACTGGTTTTTTAAGAGATAGATATAACAATTATTGGTATACCACTCATAGAAATGGTGTTTTTATAGTACCAAATTCTTATTTGAATAAGTATGAATTAGATGAAAGCAGGCAAAATATTAGTGCCATGGATAGGGTAGGGGATAATAGTGTATTGTTTGGGGCTACTAATGGAGATATTGGTGTTATTGATATTAAACAAAAAACACTTAAGAAATTTGATTTAAATGATAAACAAAAAGTGTTTGCTATTATAGGATTAACTGATGAACTAGCTTTAATAAGTTTTGCTACCTATTGTTATGTTTTTAATATAAAAACTGAAGAGTATAAAAAATTCCAGATGAATGGTAATGTAAAAGACTTTTCGTTCATAGATAAAAATAGAGTAGTGATGGCAGCCTATTCTTCAGCAGCTATTGTTTTGGTAGATAATCCAAAAGAGAATAAAAGAATTGGATCTAAAAGATCATATTCAACCTATTATAGTAAAAAAAGCAAAAAAATTTATGTAGGATATGTGTACGGGGTAAAAGAATATGATGAGAATTTAAAAAGTAGGACAATAACTTTTAAAAATAGAGAAATTTTTGCAGTTGATATTGATGAAACAGCTAATGGTGTGGTGTGGTTTTCTACATTTAAAGATGGTATAGTTGGTTTAAAAGAAGATGGGACAATTATTAACTACACACAAAAAAATGGGTTGCTTTCTAATTTAACAAGTGTTATAAAAAGTGATGGAGATTATTTATGGATTTCTACTAACAAAGGTGTACAAGTATTAAATACAATAACTGGTAGGTTTAGAAATTTAACTAAGAGGCATGGATTAAATTCTTTTAATATTTCTGATATCTCAATTTTTGATAAAACTGTTTTTTTAAGCTCTAATAAAGGTATTTTTCAAATAGATAAAGAAAAGGTTTTTACCAATACTGTTCTTTTAGATTTCTATTTCACTAAGATTTCAGTTGAAGATAAGCAGGTTTCTATAAAGGAAAGTTATAAGCTTGATTCTAATACAAAAAAAATTCAGTTTAGTTTTCATACCAATGGCTTTTTAGCTGAAGACAACATTGAATATAAGTATCGATTACTAGGAGCATCAAAAGAATGGAGTTTGATTTCACAAGGTGTTAATCAGGTTACTTTTAATAATTTGGCTGCTGGATCTTATACGTTTGAATTAAAAGCTGTTCAAATAAATGGAAAAGAAGAAACAGCAGTAAAAACCATTAAATTAAAAATAAATCCCCCTTTTTATAAAGAATGGTGGTTCATTGTAGGTGGCTTGTTGTTGTTGTTTGTATTTGTGTGGTTTTATTTTACGAATAGGATAAAGAGCTTAAGAATAAAACAAAAACAATTGTTAGAAAAAGAACGAATGCAAAAACAATTGGTATCTTCTAAATTAGAAAGCCTTCAATCTCAAATGAATCCACACTTTACGTTTAATGCGTTAAATTCTATTCAAAACTTAGTATTAAAGGGTGAGAGGCATGAAGCGTATGATTACTTAACTAAATTTTCATTTTTAATTAGAGAAAATTTAAATATGAGTAAAAAAAGTTTTGTTCAATTTGATAATGAATTACAGTTGTTAGTTAAGTATTTAGAATTAGAAAGACTTCGTTTTGGAGGGGAGTTTGCTTATGAAATTAAAGGAGATAGTAAGGTTGAAGATATAAAAATACCTACAATGATAATTCAACCTTATCTAGAAAATGCTTTAAAACATGGTTTATTACATAAGAAAGGAGATGATAAAAAAATAATTTTAGAATTTTCTCAAGAAGATGGTGTTTTAAAATGTGTTGTATTTGATAACGGAATTGGGGTAGAAGCAGCTAAGAAAATTAAAAAAGAAAGTAACATAACTCGTGAGTCATTTTCTACTAAAGCAATTAAAGATCGACTAGTTTTTTTGAAAGATTATTATAAAACTGATATTGGAGTGGTCTATGAAAAAGTTCCTATAGGAACTAAAGTTGTTATTAAAATTCCATTTACAAAAGTGTAAAATATTCATTTGGAAACAAATTTGCTTGATTAGGAAGAAGATTTAAGTTATCGAAAAAAATAAAAATATATTACAGGAATATTCTTGAAAAAAGAAAGTGTTTTTCCTTGTTTTAAGATTATAAAAGCTCAATGAATTCTATTGTAAAAAAAATATTTGATACAGGTATACAAAATACTAAGGGGACAAAAGAAAATAAAAAGATAAAACTTTTAAATATATTTTGTTTTACATGGTCTGTCATGATTCCTGTGATAACTATTTTTGATATTATTTTTGGAAGAGAGTTGGAAGGTAGTTTGATAATGCATGGTGTTTCTTATATTTTAATAGCATTCATTTTTTATTTTCAAAGTAAACAATTCTATACATTAGCAAGGGTCTTATTTTTGAGTTCTATAATTGGTGTTACATTTGTGTTTGCAAATTATACTACTCCATTAAATTTAATTGAAAATTTTTACTTTGTTTACCCTCTAATAGCTTTGATACTAGTAGATAAAAAATGGATTAATATAGTTATTCTTGTAGTATGTTTTCTATTATATTTTGTGCCAAATTTATATTACGAACATTATCCTAAAAATACCATTTTACCAGTTTTAGTGTTTTCGGTATTTGTTGCTGCCTTCGTAATTTTAAATTATGCCGAAACTTTAAATAAAAAGCATGAAAAAGAATTGTTACTAAATAAAGAGCAATTAGAACAGGCGTTTTTAGAGTTAGAAGAACGTAAAAAAAGTGAGTTGGCTAGTTTACAGTTAAAAGCATTAAAAGCTCAAATGAATCCACACTTTTTATTTAACGCAATAAACTCAATACAAAATTTAATACTTACAAATAATAAAGAAGAAGCATATAAATACTTGACAAAATTTTCTTTATTAATGCGAGAAAGTTTAAAAACAAGTGAGAAAAGTTTTATAGGTTTTGATGTAGAATTATCAATGTTAAAAAAGTATTTAGAACTTGAAAAATTACGTTTTGGAGAAGATTTCATATATGAAATAAAAGGAGAGAAAGAAATTCAAAGAATAAAAATACCGTCTTCAGTAATACAATCGTTTATAGAAAATGCTATTCGTTATGGTTTGCTGCATAAAACTGATGGAAAAAAAATAATTACAATAGAGTTTTATCAGAGTAAGATATTTACTTGTGTAATAACTGATAACGGTATTGGTATTGAAGCGTCTAAAAAGGTAAGTGTACTTAACACTAAATCGAATATTAATGAATCATCAATAATAGCAATACAGAATAGGTTACAGTTATTAAATGAATTTTATAAAATGGATATTGGAGTTTCCTACGAAGAGGTTGAAGAGGGAACAAAGGTTGTTATAAAATTACCATATACAATATAGAGATGGAGGTTTTAAGAAGAGGATATAAATTTGCTTTAAATATTGGTATTTATGATACTAATGAAAGAGAACATAAAAAAATAAGGTTACTGAATGCGTTTTGTTTAACATGGGCTATTTGTATTTGTTTTTTTATGATTTTAGATCCTTTTTTTTCACAAAGCTTAGATAGAAGTATTGTTTTACATTTATTTTCATTTGTAACTATTGTATCTGTATATGGATTACAGAAACATAAGAAATATATTACAGCAAGAGTCTTATTTATAGTAACGTTAATAGTAGTGACGTTTATTTTTGCAAATTTTATAGAGCCATCTAGAATGATGGAAAATTTTTACTTTGTATATCCATTAGTTGCTCTTATTTTAATAGATAATAAGAAAATAACAATTTCAATAATGATATTTTGTTGGTTGTTATATTATGTACCCTATAAATTAATACCAGGTATTTATCCCATTGAAATATTTAATCCATTACTATTGCTTTCTGCTTTTGTAGGATGCTATGTAATTCTTAATTACTCACAGTCATTAAATTTAAAAAATGAAAAAAAATTAGAAAAGGCTTATCAAGAGCTCGAAGATAAAAAAAAGAATGAATTAGCACATTTACAATTAAAATCACTGAAGGCACAAATGAATCCTCACTTTATGTTTAACGCCTTAAATTCAATTCAAAGTTTAATTTTAAAGGAAGATAAACATGCAGCTTATGTGTATTTAACAAAGTTTGCATCATTGATTCGAGAGAATTTAAATATGAGTGAAAAAAGTTTTGTTCATTTCGAAGAAGAATTATCGTTACTGAAGAAATATTTAGAATTAGAAAAACTACGTTTTAAAAATGATTTTAAATATCAAATAAAAGGAATAGAAAATATTGGTGATATAAAAATTCCATCAATGATAATTCAACCTTTTGTAGAAAATTCAATAAAGCATGGATTACTTCATAAAATTGAAGGAATAAAAGAATTAACAGTATCTTTTTCTAAAGGAGAAGTTTTTAAATGCGAAATAATAGATAATGGAGTAGGTCTTGAGAAATCAAAAGAAATAAATAAGCTGAATAATAAAGAAAAATCGTTTTCTACAAGTGCAATTTATGAAAGGTTAAGTTTATTAAAAGAATTTTATAAAACAGATATAGGTTTTGTTTATGAAGAAGCTTTAGAAGGGGTGAAAGTTGTTATTAGAATACCATATACTATATAAAATGAATGGAATAAAAAATGTATACAAGAGTATTATAAGTATTGGTGTTCATGGCTATTTATCTCAGAAAACCGTAAAGAGGATTAAAATATTAAATTTTGCAGCTTTTTTTATGGGGTTAAATCCATTAATAGCATTAGTGGTTAAATACTTTACAAATGATTTACCTGATAAAATGGCTTTGTTATTTTTGTTAGAATCAGTATTGTATTTTTCAGTTTTAATTGTTAGTTATTTTAAAAAATACGAAGCTGCCAAGTTTTTATTTATCATATTATTCACTTCAATTTTATTTTTACATAATAATTTCTTGTATAAAGGGGAGTATACGGAATACTATTATTTAGTAGTTCCAATTGGAACATTACTGTTTTTTGACAACAAGTGGGTCCATTATATTTTTTTAATAATTGCTTTATTACTGTTTTTTATACCCAATTACTATTTAAATATTTATGATAAGGAAAGCTTTGGTTTCTTTCATGTAATTCCTTTTTTTTTAGGAATGTTTGTGGCTGTGCAATATTTCAGGAATGAAAATATTAAAAACGAAGACAAGTTAAAAAAAGCTTATGTTGAATTAGAAGACAAGAAAAAAAATGAATTAGCACATTTACAATTGAAATCATTAAAAGCGCAAATGAATCCTCATTTTATGTTTAATGCATTAAACTCTATTCAAAGTTTAATTTTAAAAGAAGACAAGCATGAAGCATATACTTATTTAACCAAATTCGCTTCTTTGATAAGAGAAAATTTACAAATGAGTGAAAAGAGTTTTGTGTATTTTGAAGAAGAATTATCGTTATTAAAAAAATATTTAGAATTAGAAAAGTTACGATTTAGAGATAATTTTGAATATAAAATAAAAGGAATTGAAAATATAGAAGATATAAAAATACCTTCAATGATAATTCAGCCTTTTGTAGAAAATTCAATAAAACATGGATTACTTCATAAAGTTACTGGATTAAAAAAAGTAAACATACATTTTTATCAAGAAGAAGTTTTTAAATGTGTAATAATTGATAATGGAATTGGAATAGAAAAATCAAAAGAGATAAATACTTTAAATAGTAAAGTAGCGTCATTTTCAACAAAAGCAATACAAGAACGATTAACTTTTTTAAAAGATTATTATAAAAGTGATATAGGTTTTGAATATGAAAAAATAAATGAAGGAACAAAAGTGATTGTTAAAATTCCTTATGTAAATAAAGATGAATAAGAATGAGTCTGTTATATAAAATTATTCATACAGGAATAGTAAAAGAATTAACAACAACAGATGTTAAAAGAATTAAAGTTTTAAATTACTGTTGTGCTTTTGGTTTGTTGTCAGCTGTATTTTTTTTAACAGTTGATTTTTTTCTAGGTCAATTAGATATAAGTAAAACACTTTCTTTTGTTGTGCAAATTGTTGTTTTTATAACTATATATTATTTACAGAGTCAAAAAAAGTATAAAATAGGAAGGGTGTTATTTGTTATGCTAGTGATAATAGCTTTATTTTATAATACAAATTTTGCTTTTAGAGGTTTTTATGGAGAGTATAGTTATATAATACTACCATTATTGGCATTGTTTTTTTTCGATAATAAAGTAATTCATTTTGGTGTGCTATTCTTAGCAATAAGTTTATATTATTTGCCAAATTATATAAACCCTATTTATCCAGAAAAATATTTTGGTTATCTGAATGTGTTATTTCAATTTTTTGGAACATTTATTTTAGTAAATTATTTTAAAAAACAAAATCAAAAAAATGAAAATGAGTTAGCGTATGCATATAAAGAACTAGAAGATAAAAAGAAAAATGAATTAGCACATTTGCAATTAAAATCATTAAAAGCACAAATGAATCCTCATTTTATGTTTAATGCGTTAAATTCTATTCAAAGTTTAATTTTAAAAGAAGATAAGCATGAAGCATATACTTATTTAACAAAATTTGCTTCTTTAATTAGAGAGAATTTACAAATGAGTGAAAAGAGTTTCGTTTATTTTGAAGAAGAATTATCGTTATTAAAAAAGTATTTAGAGTTAGAAAAACTTCGATTTAGAGATGATTTTGTATATGAAATAAAAGGAATTGAAAATATTGAAGATATAAAAATACCTTCAATGATAATTCAACCTTTTGTAGAGAATTCAATCAAACACGGTTTACTTCATAAAATTACTGGACTAAAAAAAGTAACTATTAATTTTTATCAAGAAGAAGTTTTTAAATGTGTGATAATTGATAATGGAATTGGAGTGGAAAAGTCAAAAGAAATAAATATTTTAAATACAAAAAAAGCTTCGTTTTCAACCAAAGCAATTCAAGAACGATTAACCTTATTGAAAGATTATTATAAAACCGACATAGGTTTTGAATATGAGGCAATCAATGAAGGAACGAAAGTAATTGTTAAAATACCCTATGTAAATAAAGATGAATAAAATACAAGCTGTAATAGTCGATGATGAATTAAATGCAAGAGAGAATTTAAGATACTTATTAAATGCATTTTGTAAAGAAGTTGAAATTGTTTCAGAAGTAGCAAATGTAGATGAAGCTACTGTTGCTATAAATAAACATAAACCGCAATTAGTTTTCTTAGATATTGAAATGCCTAGAAAAAATGGATTTCAATTATTGGATGAGTTTTCAGAGATTGATTTTCAAATTATTTTTATAACTGCTTATGATATGTATGCTATAAAAGCTTTTGAGGTAGCAGCAATTGATTATTTATTAAAGCCTATAGATATTGAGCGTTTACAAGAAGCGGTAAAAAAGGTAAAAAAATCAATTAAAAACACTGAATTTTCAAAAGCCAATTTAAATGTTTTAAAAGAGAATAAAAAAGCATTGCAAAAAATTGCGATACCATATAAAACAGATTATGTAATATTAGATATTGATAATGTATTGTGTATTGAAGCAGATAGAATGTATTCAGTAGTATATACAAAAAATAATAAAAAATATATGGTAGCAAAAAAATTAAGCTATTATGAAAATTTATTATGCAATAAAAAAGATTTTGTAAGGCTTCATCGTTCGTGGATTGTAAATATCAATAAAATAGAAGTATATTCTAAAAAAGAAAAAGAAGTAACGTTAGAATCTGATTTTAAAGTACCAGTAAGTAAAAGCTATAAGGAGAACTTCGAAACACTTTTTTACACATAAAAAGAGAAGAAATATTTAGTAAAAAGTTCATTTGGAAAATAAAATACTTCATTCGGAAGTAAAAATGAATTCTACTACTTGGGTTAAACTTTCTTTGTTTGAGAAATAATATAAAATTCTTTAAACTTAGAGATGTTATGGTAAAAAAAATACTATTAATATGTTTGTTTGTAACTAGTGTTGTAAGTGCACAATTCCCTACGAATAACTTAATTGTTCAATATGGCTTCAACAATGGAAGTGTTTTGGTTGATGGAGTTAATGGGGGGGCGCTTTCGGTTTCAGGAACAACATACACTGAAATAAATGATAGGTTCAATGTTGCACCAACTAGTGCAGTTAAATTAAGTGGTAGTTCATTTAATACTAATTATTCAACTAGTAATTCAACAATTGATACAAGTATTAGTTTTTGGGTTAAAACAAGTGAGGTGTCATCAGATTCAAAAATAATTTTTGAAAAAAGCTCAAGAGGTAATGCAGCTAGCTCAACTAATATGTTAGGGTATTCAGTAAGACTAGAAAATGGAAAAATAAGAGTAGAAAATGGATATGAGTTTACTTTTTATAATGGATTAAGAAGATTAGATAGGCATTCAGCTATATCAAATAGAAATGTGAGTGATGGTGAATGGCATCATATAGTAGTTTCAATATTTAATAGATCAGATAATATTGGAACAAGTAAAGGGGTTGACAATTTTATAAGAATTTATGTAGATGGAGCCTTAGATACAAATCATAAAAAGAACAAAAGACCAAATACTTTCTTAAATAGACAGTTAAGGGTTACTAATGGGCATTCTCAAAATGTACGTAAATTTCAAATCGCAAATTTAAATGGTGGTAATGCTCCTGCAAATTACAAATATGCTAACGATATTGATGATGTATTAGTGTATGGAAGATTATTAACTGCAACGGAAATTAATAATATAGGTTCTTATAATAATTTTTGTAGATCAATTTCAGCAGAGATATTATCAGCTTCTAATGTAACAGAGGATACAATTAATATTAATATTTCAGGATCTCAAGCTATAGATGTAGCTTATCATAAAATTGCTGACTCTTTTTCTTCAGCAACTATTATTACAAATAAAACAGGGAGTTTTACTCTTAATAATACCTCTCCTAGTACGTACAAAGTTTATGTAAGAAGAAATTGTGGGGCAAGCACTACTTCTCCATGGTCTGAGTATAAAATATTCAAAAATGAAAGGGTTCCAGTTTATGTGAATAAAAATGCAACAGGAAGAAATGATGGTTCTAGTTGGGTAGATGCTTTTGTAAATTTAAATGATGCTTTGACAGAGGTTTATGAAAATAATGAAATATGGGTTGCAAAAGGAACCTATTTACCATCAACTTCGGGGAGATCTAATTCTTTTACAATTTCTAAAAAAGGAATTAAAATATATGGAAGTTTTGCAGGTACTGAAACAGAAGTATCTCAAAGAAATATAAATGCAAATAGAACTGTATTATCTGGTGATTTATTAGGAAATGATAATTCTACTTTAGAGTTTACTAACACTACAAGAAATGATAACTCTTATCATATTATAAAAGTTAATAATGATGATGTAGTTCTTGATGGTTTAACTATTCAAGGAGGTCATGCCAATGGAACAGCGTCTGATGATCAGTCTGGAGGGGCTATTTTCAAAGGTCATTCAGTGATAAATTTAGAAATTGCAAATTGTATTATAGATAATAATGTATCGACTTCAGCAGCGGCGGCTATTTTATCAAGGTTTGAAGAGTCTGGATATTTGAAAATTAGAAATACGATTGTAAAAAATAATTTATCAAGATATGGAACTGCGATATATAGTTATACTGGAAATAACAAAATAGCAACTATAAAAATTAAAAACTCTGTTTTTGATAATAATATAGCTAAAGATAATGGTACAAATAAAGGTCATGCAGGAAGTGCAGGCTGGTTTAGAGCTTATGGTACTGGATCTACAATGAATTGTGATTTAATAAATAATACTTATGTTAATAATGTTAATTTAGGAACAACAAGTGGTCTAAATAATTTTAATAGGTCAGCTGTTGGTATGGGAAGAACAAACGGAGTGTTTAATGGAAATGTGGCAAATTGTATTTTTTGGAAAAACACAACTACTGGAGGTGTTGTTAGTAAATCTATAGCTCAAGTTCATACAACATTAGGGCAAAATATTACTGTAAAAAACTCAATTGGAGAAGATAGCTTTTCAAATTTACCAAGTTCAAGAGTAACAAATGTGTCTAATTCTGATCCTTTATTTACAGATTTGGCAAATAATGATGTTTCATTAACTACAGCTTCTCCTGCAAAAGATACTGGGGACAATGCAGTAATGATTGGAGCTTCTGATGTAATAGGGAATGTAAGAATTCATAATGGAACTGTTGATATGGGGGCTTATGAGTTTGGTGCGTCTACTTATGTTAGTAGAATGTTGAAAATAAAAGCTGAAAATGGAAGTGTTACTGCAAATCCAGTAGCTGTTGATGGTGGCTATAGTCAAGGAACAAGTGTAGTATTAACAGCAACTCCTGATGCTGGATATAAATTTGATGGATGGGCTAGTGATGCAAGTGGAACAACTAATCCTTTGACAGTAGTAATGAATTCAGATAAAACAATTACTGCAAAATTTAGTAGAATAAAATACACATTAACAGTAACCAGTACTAATGGTACAGTAACTACAAATCCTAATCCAGTAAATGGAAAATATAACGAGGGGCAAGTGGTGGCATTAAATGCTACTCCAAATCCTGGTTATCAATTTGATGGTTGGACAGGTGATGCTACTGGTATTGCTAATTCAGTAAATGTTACCATGAACTCTAATAAAACAGTAACAGCAAAGTTTAGTGTTATCTGTATTGTATCTATACCGGATGTTAATTTTAAGAATGGTTTATTAAATCATACTCCAAAAATTGATATAAATAATGATGGTAAAATACAATGTACAGAGGCAAATGCTTTTACTGGAACTTTAAGTATACGTGTTAAAAATATTAGTGATCTAACGGGTATTGAGGAGTTTAAAAATATCACAAAATTTAATTTTGAAAGAAATAAGCTAACAAGTATAGATTTATCAAGTAATACTGCTTTAACAGAAATTGATTGCTCACAGCAGCAAGCATCATTAACAACTTTAATTTTACCTCAAACAGGAACTTTGACTAAGGTTAATTGTTTTAACAATGATATAACAGCTTTAGATTTATCTGGTAACCCAAATATGATTGAATTGAAGTGTTCTGTGAATAAAATTGTTACTTTGAACACTACTGGATTAACAAAACTAATAAAGTTAGATGCTCAAATTAATAAAATATCAAGTTTAGATTTGACTACGAATACAGCTTTAAAAGAATTGATTAGTGCTGATAATGAACTTACAGCTATTAATGTTTCTTCTAATATAGCTTTAGAGGTTCTTAATTGTAGAAAGAATAATATATCAAGTTTAAACTTGTCTAATAACACTTCATTAAAAACCGTAAACATTTACCAAACATTAATTAGTAGTTTAGATGTGTCTCAAAATTCTAACTTAACTGGGGTAGATGCTAGAAATAGTAAGTTAACGAGTTTAAATGTAGCTAATGGTAATAATACACAGTTTATTTATATGACGGTAACTGGAAATCCAAATTTAAGTTGTATTCAAATAGATTCAGGATTTACTCCAACTTCGGTATGGAATAAAGATGCTACTGCTAGTTATAGTGTTAATTGTACAGCTAAATATTCACTTACAGTTAATGCAACAAATGGAACAGTAACAACAAATCCAAATCCAACAAATGGAAAGTATGATGATGGAACAAGTGTAGTATTAACTGCTACGCCAAATGCTGGATATCAATTTGACGGTTGGAGTGGAGATGCAAGTGGAACTACGAATCCAGTAACAGTTGTAATGAATGCTAATAAAACAGTAACAGCAACGTTTAGCAAAATTCAACGTACGCTAACAATTAATGGAACAAATGGAACAGTAACAACAAATCCAAATCCAACAAATGGAAAATATGATGATGGAACAAGTGTTGTGTTAACTGCTATGCCAAATGCAGGATATCAATTTGATGGTTGGAGTGGAGATGCAAGTGGAACCACTAATCCAGTAACAATTGTAATGAATACTAATAAAACTGTAACAGCTACGTTTAGCAAAATCCAACGTATATTAACAATCAATGCTACTAACGGGGTAGTAACAACGAATCCTAATCCAACAAATGGAAAATATGATGATGGAACAAGTGTTGTGTTAACTGCTATGCCAAATGCAGGATATCAATTTGATGGTTGGAGTGGAGATGCAAGTGGAACCACGAATCCAGTAACAGTTGTAATGAATGCTAATAAAACAGTAACGGCAACGTTTAGTAAAATCCAACGTACGTTAACAATCAATGCATCTAACGGGGCAGTAACAACGAATCCTAATCCAACAAGTGGAACGTATGATGATGGAACAAGTGTTGTGTTAACTGCTATGCCAAATGCAGGATATCAATTTGATGGTTGGAGTGGAGATGCAAGTGGAACTTCGAATCCATTAACAGTTGTAATGAGTGGAGATAAAACGGTAACAGCAATGTTTAGTAGAATAATGAGAACATTAACTGTAACTAAAGCAGGAAATGGAACAGTAACTACAAATCCAAATGTTACAGGTGGATATGTTGATGGAACAAATGTAACATTAACAGCTACTCCTGAATCTGGATGGAAGTTTGATGGTTGGAGTGGTGATGCAAGTGGAACTACCAACCAAATTACAGTTACTATGAATGCAAATAAATCGATTACAGCAACGTTTAGTCAAGTAACAGCTGGGATAGAAGATGAGAAAAAATTAAAAGATTTTGCTGTATATCCTAATCCAGTAGAAACAATTTTAAGATTACAATTAAATGAGCAGGTTAAAGAAATAACTATATATAGTATTCAGGGAAGAGAAGTAAAAACATCAAAAGAAAGAGAAATAAATATCAGTGACTTATCTTCAGGTATTTATTTAATAAAAGTACAAACAGACAATGATAAAATAGGAATCAAGAAGTTTGTTAAAAAGTAGTGTTGTTAAAAACTGTATGAGATACATATTGTCTCATGCAGTTTTTGTTTTTAAAATTAACTAAAAAATAATCAAATGAAATTAGTATTTATTATTATATCAACAATTGGAGCTTTATTATTTAACTCACCAAAAGAAAGTAAAACCTTTAAAGAAGTAAAGACAGAAAAAATAATTGGAAGCAGTTTTTCATTAATAAATGATACTAAAAGTAAAGTGTCAATTTATACAGGAACTGGTTTTGTATCCTTAAATAAAGGGTCAAAAACAAGTATTTCATGTAAAGTGGGAAAAGAAGTACGTTGGGCAAAAAGTGGTAGAAAAGGAAAAGTAATTTTTAAAATAGAAAGTAAGCATTGTGGCAAGGTTTTAAAATTGTCAAAATTATTATAACGTAAATTTTTTTAAAGAGATTAATAGCCAAAACTAGGATACTAGTTTTGGCTTTTTTTATTGGAGGTTATTTTTTGATGTTTCAGGTTTTTTGATGTTTCAGGTTTTTTAATTGTTTGCGTGTTCAAATTGTTGGTTTGTAGGTTTTTGTGTGTTTTTCATTCGGAAGTAATTTAGTGTGTTTGGGAAGTAATTTTCTGCTTTTTTGATATTAGCAAGCGTTATTTGTATAAGAATTAAAGAGGGGTATAAACAGAATTAAATAGAAGTAAACATGAAGAGAATTTTATTAATAATAGTAGTGCTTTTTACATTGATAGCTTCTGCACAACAAAACCAGAATGAAATATTAGCAAACTATAATTCTGGAAAATATACAGTGTATAAAGTTAAAAAAGTTTCTTATGGTAAGTATAAGATGGTAAAAGTTAAGAAGCAATGGCCAATACAATTTTCAAAATCAGGAGATAAAACCAGCACAGTTTTAGTAAAAAGAGCAGGTATTTTAGATGAAACTTTTAAACCAGACGTACCAGGTCATCCAGCATATTTTTCTTTTTCAACATATCGTTTAACTTTTATAGATGGTATAGGGGTTTATTATAGTTGGAATGGAAAAGAGCAAGCAACAACAAAATATGTTTTTACAAAAGGTGGTTTAAATAAAAACTATAAAGAGCTAAATAAGTTAGTAGAAAATTATTCAAAAGCTGTATTTAAAAATCAAACGAATGCCAGAGCAGAAGTAAAAGAACAAAAATCAGCTATAGCCGAAGCAGAAAGAAAGAAAAATTCTTTACAAAATAGAGAGGTAAGTAAAATAGAAATACAGTTAGTGAATACTCCTAATAAAGTAGCTCATTTTTCTGAAGCTATAAAATATGGTGTTGTTGCAATTCTTAAAGATGGAAGTAAATTATCAACAGAAAATTTAGGAGGTAAAATTCCTTGGAGTGATTTTATTCTTAAAAACAAAGGTTGTAGTAATACAATTGATGAAGTAAGAATTGATGAAGATGCTAAAACTTTAAAAGAAGATAGAATTACGCTTCAAGCTATTTCAAAATTTCATAAAACATTAAAAGCTACTAAACATATTAATACAACAAACAACTTGTCTATACAGGTAAATCAAACAGGTTTCTGGGGGCATGAAAGACATAAATATGTAACTGTTTTTCAAGGTCAAAATGGACAACATGCTGGAAGAGGTGATAATTTAACAATTAAAGTTAAAACGGTTTCACACAAACAAACTGGAGTGAAATTAAATAAAATAGAAATATTCAATACAACTAAAAATAAATTGGTTGTGAGGTATAAGTTAACACCAAACACTAAGCTAATTGTAAATAATAATGGTGGTCAGGGAATGAATGGGTTTGAAGGAAGAAAAGGCTCTCCAAATGGAGGAAATGGAGGTAATGGTGGAGCAGGAGGTAATATTTTATTAATTAAAGATCCTTCTGTTACCAAATTAAATATTGTTTTAAATAATGCAGGAGGAGCAGGTGGAAAAGGAGGAGCTCCTAAATATTCATATGCAAGTAGAGGAAGAAATGGAGTAAGAGGAGATAAAGGAAGAATTAATAAACAAGTAAAAGCAGTTAAATTAAGTTTCTAAATAAACTATTAAATTCAAGTATAATGAGAAAACAAATATTAGTAACATGTGCGTTAAGTATAGCAATGCTATTCGGAACAAGTAATGAGTCAAATGCTCAGTTTAAAAGATTATTAAAAAAAGTAACTTCTAAAAAAAGTTCATCTAAAAAATCTAAATCTGGAGGAGCTTCAGGGGGTACGTTTTCATATTTAAACAATGAAAAAGATGATTTAGGCTTAAGTGGTGAGTATCATGGATTAAAAGATAAAAAAGCATTTGGCTTTAGATTTGTAAAAGAAAATGAGGGGAAAGTTGTTAATGAATTACATTATTGGGAAAAAAAACAAGAAAAGCCTCAATTAAAAATGAACTTTAAGGAGAGTTATTACAGAAAAAAACAAGTAAAAATGTTTTTTGTATGGATGTCTTCTTATGCAAAATCTTATGTTGAGGTTTTTGAAGTGGCACCAGGGGTTTTAGCACAAACTCAACAAACAAGTAGAAGTATTAATAAATACGAAGAGTCTGTTCCATTAGATTCAAAAAGAACAGTAATTGAGGTAATGGCAAAAAATAAAGCAGACTTAGATACTTGGGATATTGAAACAGCACAAGCTAAAGTTGATATGTTAATAAGTAGTTTAAATACTGCTAAAATAGCTAAAACTAAAAAGAAATTAATGCGTTTTGAAACGTATAAAAATTACCATGGTAAAGTTGCATTTGCTAAGCAAACGCACTATTTAAAAAGTTCAAAAGCTAATCAACCGGTTGAAAAATCTGCTAATTTTATAACAAAAAGAGAGTTGGGTGAAACAGTAGCTTTTAAGCCTTACTTTGAGCAGCCGTTATCAGTTTCTCATCCAGGAGCGTGGTTTAATATTACGTATGAGATGGCAGGGCAAAAAACCAGTAGAGAGGCTTTAAGAAAAACGAGTACAAAGTTTTCTAAAAACATTCCTCAATTAACAGATTATAAAAATGATTTTTACTTTTTTTATCCTAAAGTAACGATTAATACTTCTAACAATATTGCTGATTATGCTTTTTTAGAGTTATTAAGATTAACGCAAGATAATTTAACTCAAGGAAAAGTATATGATTTAAAAGTAACTGTATGGGCTTATAAAGATGGACAAAATATTGATCCTGTAGCTACAGGTACAATTCAATTAGAGTATACTAAAAATACTGAAAAACTATTACTAGATCCAGTTAAAGGGTGGATCACAGTTTTAGAGGATTATTTAGATGAATAAATCCATTTTTTTTTGATTATTTAAGTTTGAACCGAATAGTAGAAAACACTATTCGGTTTTGTTTTTAAAATATATAATAGAATGAAGAGAATTTTGTTAATAGTATTGTTTTTAATAAGTGCAAAAATTGTAGGTCAGTCTGAAGTAGTTTCTACCAATTATTCTTTCTTTAAATTAATTATAACAAATAATAAAAAAGAAATTTTATTAGTTAAATGGGGAGATTCATGGGAAATACAAGGGAGAAAATATAAAGGCAACTATTCGTTATATAAATTTATTGAGAGAATGGGTGACGGAGTTGGGGCTAAACTTAAAAAAATTAAACTAAGAGGGTTGTTTACTTTTCATTATAAAGGTCGTGTAAAACCAACATTAATGCATTATTATCAAGCTTCGTACAAATCAGGCGATTTAAAAATACCTAAGTCATGTTCTGATATCAGATGGTTTTCATTGGTAGATGCAATGAAGGTTATTGAGTATTCAGATATGAAAGCAATACTTAAACATTTAAAAGGTAACGATAAAGTATGGGGAGGGGCTTTAGAGATAACTCCTAAGAGTGAAAACAATGAAAGAATGTTTAAAAAAATAGATGATTTTTATGAATTAAATTAATAGTCTTCTATTTTTAGCAAATGAAAATTTACCAAAGAGAAATTCAATTAAATGAATATAGAAGAGGTTATCATTTAATAACTGATATTTTAGTTAGAGAAATGCCTGAAATAGGAGATATTATAACCGGACAGTTTCAAGTGTTTCTTAAGCATACTTCTGCTAGTTTAACAATTAATGAAAATGCTGATCCAACTGTAAGATTAGATTTTGAAACACATATTAATAAAATGATACCGGAGAGGATGTCTTATTATAAGCATAATTATGAAGGTGATGATGATATGCCTGCTCATATTAAAAGTTCAATATTAGGTTGTCAAGTTTTGATTCCTGTAACAAATGGTAAATTGAATATGGGGATTTGGCAAGGTATATATTTAGGAGAACATAGAAATTGTGGAGGGAAAAGAAAGCTGGTGCTAACTTTGATAGGAGTGTAAATTTTAATTGTGTTTTATTGAAAAAATTAATATTTTTTTACTGTTAATTTTTGGTTTAATTTATTTTATTGTTAAAAAAATGATTTAAAAGTGTGTTTTTTTGTTAAAAAACGATATTATGTTTATTTTTTTAACATTTTTAAGTTTTGGGAGATGGTTTGTTAACTTTACGTAGATATAAATCCCTCAAAACCAAACAAATGAAAAAAAACTACCTGTTTGCTGTATTACTTTTAATATGCCAAACAAATTTTTCGCAAACACAAACCCCTAAAAATTTAGGACTGATCCAACAACATTTTAATGATTTACAGAAAGCTCGAAAAACGACATCTTTAGATTATGCTGAATGGAAAGTAACTAGTACTGCGTCTTCCTTAAAAAAAGGATTGACGCATTATTATTTAACACAGTATTATAATGGTATTCCTATTGTAAATGGTACTTATAATTTATCAATTATAAATAATAAAGTTAATTATTCAAAAAATCAATTTGTTAATGATATAAAGATAAAAACATCTAAACAAAAATCAATATCTATAACGGAAACACAAGCTATAAATGAAGTTATAAGAGCTCATAAATTAACTAGTGCTAAATTAGTTAAAACAATGAGAAAAAGTAAAGGAGATGATTTAGTTGAGTTTAAGAATTCAGGAATTACAGAAGATAATGAACCCATTCTTGTTAAAAAGGTATACTTCTTACATGAAGGTGAATTACGTTTGTGCTGGAATGTTAATTTATATGAAAAAGGAGGTAAAAACTGGTGGAATAGTTACGTAGATGCTTCTTCAAATAAAATTATATCGGAAAGTAACTGGGTTATAACTTGTAATTTTGACACTCATCATGGTCATGATTCTCATACAACTCATGATTCTTCTGAGTTTTTTAATTCAAATAAAGAATCTAGTACTCCATATTTAAAAGAATCTAGCATGTTAGCGCCAGATTCTTATAATGTATATGCAATGCCATTAATTAACCCAGATGATGGAGGAAGAACAGTTGTTACTAATCCAGCTAATTCTGTAGCATCACCTTATGGGTGGCATGATACAAATGGTGTTGCAGGTGCTGAACATACAATTACAAGAGGTAATAATGTATGGGCTCAAGAAGATGCAAACGGAAATAATGGCACTGGAGCTTCTCCAAGTGGAGGTTCTAGTTTAGATTTTAATTTCCCAGTTAATTTAAGTCAAGCACCAAGTACTTATCGAGATGCTTCAACTACAAATTTGTTTTATTGGAATAATATTATGCATGATGTATGGTATCAATATGGTTTTGATGAAGCTTCAGGAAACTTTCAAGAAAACAACTATGGAAAAGGGGGAGCAGGAAGTGATTCTGTAAATGCTGATTCTCAAGATGGAGGAGGAACTAATAATGCAAATATGGCAACTCCAACAGATGGAGGTAATGCAAGAATGCAAATGTATTTATGGACTAGAACGAATCCTAATAGAGATGGTTCATTTGATAATATGATTATTGCTCATGAGTATGGACACGGTATCTCTACAAGATTAGTAGGTGGAAGGAATGCGAATGTGTTAGGAGGATCTGAGCAAATGGGTGAAGGTTGGTCTGATTGGTTTGGATTAATGTTAACCATGAAAGCAGGTGATAAAGGAACAGATAGAAAAGGAGTTGGTACTTATGCTTTAGGTCAGGCTTTAGATGGAGTAGGAATTAGGCCAACGGTGTATTCTACTGATAGATCTGTGAATAATACAGATTATGCTGATATAGGTGGATTAAGAGTACCGCATGGAGTTGGTTATAGTTTTGCTTCAATATTATGGGATATGACTTGGTTGATTATAGATCAAGAAGGTTTTGATCCAAATTTTTATACAGGTACTGGAGGTAATAATGTTGCAATGGCTTTAGTTATAGAAGGTTTAAAAAATACAGCAAGTAATCCTGGTTTTGTATCAGGTAGAGATGGTATTTTACAAGCTGATCAAGATTTATACGGAGGAAAATATAAATGTTTAATTTGGAAAGCTTTCTCAGGCAGAGGAGTAGGAGAAGGAGCTGTAGAAAATAATAATGGTGGTAGTAATACTAACTCAGATCAAACAGTATCGTATACCAATCCATGTGATGGAGGTAATCCAGATCCAGGAAGTTGTGCTGGTGATGTTACTTCTTTTCCTTTCAATGAAAGTTTTGAATCTAATTTAGGCTTATGGAAAGATGCAACCACTGGAGATGATTTAAACTTTACAAGAGATTCTGGAGGAACTCCTTCAAGTAATACTGGGCCAAGTAATGCAGCTGATGGTTCTACGTATTTATATGTTGAAGCTTCAGGAAATGGTTCAGGGTACCCTAATAAGAGAGCTATTTTAAATTCTCCTTGTTTAAATTTTGGTTCGGTAGTAAATCCTAAATTGGCTTTTCAATATCACATGTATGGTAGCGCAATTGCGACTTTAAAAGTTGAGGCAAGAAAAGACAATACAGGTACTTGGACATCAGTGTTTAGCAAAAGTGGAGATCAAGGAAATAGCTGGAAAACTGCAACTATTGATTTAGGTGCTTATGCTAATGAAGCAAGTGTACAATTAAGGTTTAATGTAGTTACTGGTTCTGGAAATAGTGGTTGGCAAAGTGATATTGCTATAGATGCAATATCTATTACTAATGGAGCAGGAGACCCAGGAGGTGATTGTACAGCTTTGAATTTTAACGATTTTACTATAAGTCCATTTTCTAATCAAGATTCAAGTGGAAATTATTCTATTGGAGGCTCAGGAGGTTCACTAGCATTAACGAATAATACTTGGAAGTATATTTTAATGAATTATACAGTTACATCTAACACTGTAATAGAGTTTGAGTTTAGCAGTACGTCTGAAGGTGAGATTCACGCAGTAGGATTTGAAAATGACAATAATTTAACTTCTTCAAGATATTTCAAAGTTCATGGAACTCAAAATTATGGAGTAACTAATTTTGATAATTATGTAAGTGGAACAAAAAAATATGTAATTCCTGTAGGTAGTTCTTATACAGGAACCATGGATAGGTTAGTTTTTATTAATGATAATGATGCTGGATCAGGAAATAATTCTACTTTTTCTAATGTGAAAATTTATGAAGGCTCTTGTGGAACATCATCAATTAATGTAAGTGAATTTGGCATTCGAACAGACGTTATTGGTACTCAGGATGAAGGTGTGTTTTCTTCAATCGAAGTAGCTCCGAATCCAGTTAAAAGAGGAGAGCTTCTTTATTTAACAGGAAATAGTAAGAATTTATTAAATGCTTCTTATAGTGTTACGAATATGTTGGGGCAGGTACTGGAAACTGGAAAACTAGCAGGAAGAAGTATTCAAACAGATAAATTAAAAACTGGTATTTATATTTTAACAATAGAAAATAAATATACCAAAGAAGATAAACGATTTATTATTAAATAACTTATGGTTATTCTAAGATAATAAAAAGAAGTTGTTTTTTATTTATTTTAAACCCTTTGAGCTTTTATAAAATTCAAAGGGTTTTTTTAGTTTTTGAAAACTGTTTTAAATTCTGAAATAATTTCCTCTATTTGTTGTTCGTTATATTTTCTAGAAAAGTGTACAGGTATTGCCTCATTTATTTTAGATGCGTTCATTATTTCTCCTGATTTTTCTGAGTAGCTATGATAATTAAGGTGAGCATATTCTTTGTCTTCATTTTTATAAAAACATTCTATGTATATTTTATTAGATTGAAAAAAATGCTTTTTAATCTTAGAATGATTTTCAAAATTAGCTGCATGATCCATAATAACTCCTATCGAATCTCCTTCTTGGGTGTGTAGTAAATGAAATAAATCTTTAGATTCATAGTTTTTACCTTCAATATTTATAGCAACGGTTTCTTCTTTTTTTAGAAAAGCGTTTTTTAAATCATTTACCCATTTTCCTCCTTTAAAATTACTGTTTTTAAGGTTGATTTTAAGTGTGTCTTTTTCTTTAAATTTATAGCTTAGAGAAGGTGTTTTATGGTTAAGCAATATTCCAGTTACTATAAAGTTATTTTCTTCAAAAAGAATGTTGTTATGTTTAATAGAAGTTTTTTTAAGTTCCCATACAGGAGGTTCTATTTCATAGATATGAATTTCATTGTCAGAAATCATTTCACGTATTTCGTAAATAATAGCATCTTTTTCAATCAAATTCCAAGTGTAACTTTTTATTCTATTTTGAACTTGTTTAGCTATATTTTTAGGGCCGCAGATAAGAATTCTTCTTTGTGTACCTATTTGATGTCTTATGATAGCGTCAAAGTTTACAAAGTGATCTATATGGGTATGACTAATAAAAATCGCATTCGTATTTTGTATCTCTTTTACGGTTAAGTTACTAGCATCACCACATTCACAAATATAATTCCAAGGGTGATTATCTGGTTTTATTAAGATAGAGATATCTTCGTTGTAATTACTTTTTATTTCAGAAAAGAACATAAGTTTAGTTTGTAAGGTTTTCTCTACCTAGTGAGTCTACTTTTTTTAATAAATCAGGAAAACGAAACTCTCCGTGCATTTCTTTAATTTTTTTGGCAGCAATGTTTACATCCATTCCTATTGCAGTAATATGTAATGCTTTTTTACTATTACCTCTTACAATCGATGTTTTGTGAGTATTGATATTTTTAAAATCATTTTTGGCTACACCAATTACAGGAATGTTATTTTTTAATGATTTATAAAGGTGTCCACCTAGTCCTAGTTTTTTGTTGTCATCTAAAAAAACAAATCCATCTATAATTATTGCGTAACAATTATCTAGGTTAATTTTTTTAAGTAAGCTTAAAATGCAAGGTAATTCTCTTTTGTAAAATTCTCCAGGAATATAGTCAGAAATACCAGTTAAAGTTTCTTCATAAACCTTAGTAGTTTCCTTACTGTTCCAGTTATTAAATTGTATACAAACGGTTTTTGCTTGGTTTTCAAAATAATAGGTATCAAATGCTAAAATCAATTTTCAATATGTTTTTAATATTAATCACCACCACAAGAAGCACAGCTTGAACATGATGAACAGTTAGAGCATGGGCTACTACTGAAATCAAATCCATTTGAATCTGAATCACCACCCCAAGAATTGAAATCAAACCAGTTACTTGATTCATTTGTTGGTGGTTCATTAATACTTAAAGGGTCTTCTTCAAAAGTGACAGAATCAGTTAAGTCATTATTAGATTCACTATTAAAAGCATCATTTGAAACTTCTAACTCTTTGGCATATCCAATATCTTCTCCAGAATCATTTTCATAATAAGAATCTGTTATAACTATATTGTTATTATGATGCATGATATCTGACCAAATTAAACTATAAAAAAGATAGTCATCAAAGCCATGATATCCACCATAAATCCCCCCTCTTTTTGTATTGTATCTAATATCTTCTTTTGTATTTACTTTTTGTTTAGGTAGTACGTGTTTGTTTTTAATGAAAGATTTAATGTCATCAGTTTCTACTTGTTTTTTTAATTCAAGTTTTATTTTGTTTAAAAAATAATCAAATCTTGAAGTCTTCTTTTCTTTAAACTGGTCAAATTTTAATTGAGAACTGGTTGCCTGAGATATAGTTTTATTAGGATTTCCTGATTCAAGTTCTTTAAATAACCCTGAAATTTTAATAACTAAAGGGAAAACTCCTATTTTGTGATCTCTATTTATTTCAATTTCTATCAGGTATTTAAAATCGAAATCTTCATGCTCTAAAACAAGTTTTAGTTGCTTGAAATGAATAGACATAGCATCGTTTACCTCTATTTCATATTTATCGAGAGCATGTTTTAAATCATTTTCTTTTCCATCTTTATCATGATAGAAATCAATATCATCATGTGATATTTTAATGATATTGTTGATTTTTAAACTTCTAAATGTGGCGTTTAATTGTTGCAGTATTGCTACAGCAGTAAAAGTTTCACGTTCTTCTTTATCTGAAATAACTCCAAGCGTTAGGTGATGGAAGAATTTTTTAAAAGCTTTTGTTGGTTTTACTTTTTTAATTTCTGTTAATTGACTAGGGTCAATGGTAATAATTCCTTCTAAATACATAGGCTAATTTTTAATTATGACAAGCCCCACAATTATTAGATTCCCATTGGGTCATAGCATAAGATCCCCAAATAGATTCTGGTGGTTTATTATAATGTTTAATATATAATTTTATTGTTTTTTGATAAATAGTATAATCTTCATTTTCACTAGGAGTATGATGTATAAACCTATTATAATGAGTAGAGCAAAACTTTTGGTAATACCTAGTGAATAAAATAAATTCATGCCATGCTAAATCAATTAATAAGGATGGACTTAATTTTGTTTTTGTAATATGAATAAGGTTAAGAAATTTTAGCATTTCTATTAATAATTCATCTTTATCTATATTATTTTCAAAACTTATTTTTTCAACTTTTTTCCTTAATAAAGGAATGTTTGTTAGTATATCATTTAATTGATTGTCCATAGGCTAATTTATAAACTGTTTATTTTCCCCATTAGCTATATATATTATAACATCATTCTCTTGAAGTGTAAGATGGTTTTCAGGGTTTTTAATGAGTTGTCCTTTTCTGCTAAGGGCTACTAGTGTAATACCATATTTTTCTTTTAAATGAATAAAAGTTTCTAAATAAGTGGTGTTAATATAAGTATGTTTACTTGATAGCTTAGTTTCGCAAATGTCTAAATTACTTTTGTCGTTAGAAGTAGAAATTAAATCTTCTGTAAGTAAAGCAACATTAGGTTCAAATATATAACTAGCTATAAATTTTGAAACAATTTCATTTTTTGGAATAATGAACTGAACTCCCAAATAGTTGAAAGAAGATTTTAATTCTATGTTTTCTATAGCAACTACACAATTAATGTTTTCAAATCGTTTTTTTAGACTAATTGTATAAACTAATGTGTCGGTATCATTTTCAAAACTGATATAAACTCTTCTTGATTCTTTAAGCTTTATTTTATCTAATGCCTTGTAATCATTAAGGTCAGTAAGTAAAACAAAGCAGTTTTTATCAGAGTATAGTTGCTTAATAGTTTTTAAGTCAGATTCTTTATTCACAACTATTGCTAGGTCTTCTTCAGCCTTAATAATTTGATCTGCTACTTGTTTAGAAAAAGCATTCCATCCAATAATTATACAGTGGTTATTCATGTCAGTTCCAAAGTATCCCATTTCTCTTTTTTTTAAGTATTCTGATATTTTTAAGCTTAATTCTGTTACGATGTATCCTAAGACACCAAGACTTCCCAATACAAATAAAATACCGATGAGTCTTCCCCAGAATGTTATTGGGTAAAAATCACCATAACCAACTGTAGTTAATGTAACAATAGAATACCAATAAGCATCAGCAAGGTTATTTATATTAGTATTTTCAAAATTAGATTCAAAATGATATAGGCTATATACTAGTATATTATAGATTCCAGCGACTAGTATAAAGAATATTAATTTTTGTTTGGAACTCATACTTGCATCAAGTTTTTAAATACGTTCAATTTTTCTTGATTACAGCTACTAAGTTCTATATAGGTTTTGTTACTCTCAGGAAACGTATGAATGGCTAAATGACTTTCTCCTAGTAGCCAAAAACAGGTGTATCCTTGTTGTTCAAAATGATGTTCGTTAAAAGCTAATAAAGTAAATTTACTTTGTTGTAATAAATTTTCAAAATTCGTTTTTAAAACCTCAGGATTAGTTTCAGAAATCCATTCTTGAAAATTATATATATTGGCTTGTATGTGTTTGTAGTCAGTGTTCATTTTGTGTTAGTATAAATCCCAATTTCCTTTTAAATAATATTGATATAATACTGGGTTTTGAATTTTATTAACTTCAACTTTATTTGTGCCAATATTAAAAAAATCTTTCTTACCAAAAGAAGTGATTAGTAACATAGCTTCCTTATTAATCCATTTTGTTGATACTGATGAAAATTGTAGGTTTCGAAGTTTTTGCTTAAATTTCTCTTTAGAAACATCTTTGTTTTTTGTTCCTATAATCCATCCCCATTCTCCCATAGATATAATTTGATTGTGCATTGGAACTGTAGTGAAACCTGCAGATTGCATTGTTAAATCAATACATTGAAAAGCTTTGGTTGCAAAATAAGGACTACCAGATTGTGTGATGATTAATCCATGAGGTCTTAATTTACGTTTGCATAATGTATAAAATTCATGAGAATAAAGTCTGCCCAATTCAACACTTCTTGGATCAGGTAAATCTATAATAATAACGTCGTAGAAAGATTGATTGTCTTGTTCTAGATGAACGTAAGCATCTTTGTTGTAAATTTTAAGCTTTTCACTATTCATTGATCCTTCGTTAATATTGATAAGAATTGGACTTTTTTTTCCAAGTTCAGTCATGTTAGGATCTAGATCTACCATATCAATTTTATCAACTGAAGGATATTTTAGTAATTCTCTTACTGCGCATCCATCACCTCCTCCTAAAATTAATATTTTTTGAGGATTTGGGTGTAGTTGCATAATTGGATGTACTAAAGGTTCATGATACATTTCTTCATCTATTGAGCAAAATTGTAAGTTACCATTTAAGTATAGCCAATGTTCATCTTTCCATTCAGTTAGCACAATTTTTTGATATTTACTTTGGGTTGAATAAACAATTTTATCTTTGTATTTTTTTTGTTCACCCCAGGTAATAATTGTGTCAGTAAAACTCATTCCCATGATAAGTGTAATTAAAACAATACTTATCATAGCTAACATTGATTTTAATTGGTTTTTTATCATTTTACCTTTAAAGCGATAAAACACTAAACAGGCTACAAAAAAATTAATGAACCCTAAAATAAAAGGAGTATAGGTAAGTCCTAGTATAGGTAAGCCTATAAAAGCAAAGAATACTCCACCTAATAAACTTCCATAATAATCTTTTTCTAAAATTGAAGAAATGTTAGTTTTTAAATCTTCATATTCTTTATTAATTCTTACAACTAAAGGGATTTCTAAACCAATTAGTAAACCAACAAGCATACTTAAAAAATAGATAACTGCATCATAGTATGATGATACTGCTGCTAGTGTATACACTAATACAGATGAAAAAGCAACAATTAGTGATAAAGCTAATTCAAGTAATAGAAAATTTCTAATTAAGTTCTTAGTAAACCTTTTACTAAGTCTGCTTCCTAATCCCATACAAAATAGCATTAAAGAAACAATCATTGTCCATTGAAAAACTGAATTTCCAATAAAATATGTAGCTAAAGTTGATAGCACATATTCAGCTACAATTCCGGCAAAACCTGTAGCGAAAATGGCCGATTTTAGAATAAATGAATTGTTTTTTAGATACTCCATGTAATTAATATAGCTGAACCAACATAAGCAAATGCTTCTATTAATCCTGCACCGATATTTGGTTTTTCTTGATTAATGATTTCATCAGTTAATTTTCTTCCAGGTAATAATATTTTGTCTGTTAAGAAGCGCATAATTGGTAACAAGATAATTCCTAAAATAGTTTGTAAGCTAACATCGATAAGAGTTGTTGTCCAATCAATAAAAGGATCAATTAATGCATTCATTATTATAATCCCAATAGCAAGTATGGCTCCTCCAAAATTAACACCTACCGCTACATTATCCTTTTCAATGTGCTTGTGTACATCAAAACTAATCCATAAAGTAAAGATTTTTATTGCTATAACGAGCATAAAGTTTCCTATTGTCCAATAGCTAATAAATGTTAAAAGTCCTTCTTGTAAACTAGTAGATTCACCAATAAGAGCTCCATGAAGTAACAATGCATTGGCGATATATATACAAGCCTCTATAATTCCAGTACCTTCATTTTTATCTTCTATAATCTCTTTTTTAATGTCGAATTTTGGAAGGATTAACTTGTCGCTAATTAAAATTGATATATGCAATAAAATGATCCCTGCTATTCCATAAACTCCAATATGAATTAGGTCAGTATAAAAACCAGCACTTTCTCCTACAATTGCTCCTCCAAGGATAGTAATAAGTCCGATAAAATACCCAACATATGAAAGGATAAAAGCAAAATTATCTTTTTCTATAAGTTCGTGTGTTATATTAATTTTAGGGTTTAATAATTTATAAATTATTTTCCCTAAGTAAAAAATTATAAAAGCAGTTGCTACATATCCCAAAGAATGTAGTAAGCTGTTAATGTTTATATATTCGGTTAGATTTTCCATCTATTTTGTTTAGTTTTTTAAATCGTTGTTATTTACCAAATCCGCCACTTCTAGAACGAGAGGATGATCTACTATATCTTGAACTACTTCTTTTTGTTTTACTATAGCTTTTACTAGAAGTATATCCTCTAGACTTTAAACTAGAAGCACTTTTACTAACCTTTGAATTTACTCTGCTTTTAAATGTTTGTGGTTTTTTACTCCATGAAGTATTGGTGTTACTTCCATATTTCGTTCCGTATTTATTTGAACTACCATAGTATGATTTTTTATTTCTATAATTTCTATTATAGTCATTCCAATCATTTCTAGGGTAGCCATATCCGTAACCATATCTAGACCCATAAAATAAATCAGAGAATAAACGATAACGACCGTAAAAAGCCCAAAAAGAACTACCATTGCTATGAGTTCTCCATTCACCGTATCTAGAGTTTCCAACGTAACTATTTACACCAGCTGGAGCTGAGTTTTTATCGAGTTTACCATTTTTCTTACTCAATATGGTCATTCCTAAATCATTTTTGTATTCGTCAAAAGTTATAGGAGAAACCTCTTTCCAATCAGTGTTTACAATTTTTACATCTGTAGGTTTATTAATTGTGTCATTTAATTCTTCTTTTGTTAAAAAAGGTTTAGATTCTTCAATTAGAATTCGATATTTATGAAAATACTTATCAGTATCTTCTTTATAATCCATATCTGCTAATATGACATTGTAATTATTCTTATCAATATATTTTGTAATTATATTATCAATAGGTGATTTTACAAATTTTGGTTTTCTACTTGCACCACATGCATTTATTAATAAGCATATAGTTAATAGAAAAAAGTACTTAATAAGGCGCATAATTATTCGTTATATGATGGTAAAATATTACTAATTTCAAATGTTTTAAGTGTTTTTCCAACGCTGGCTTCAAAATCATTTTCATCCCATTGTTCTATAGTTAAACATTTATTTTCATCTTCATTTAAATAGTCAAAAGAAATAAGTTCTTCCCAGTTTTCAGCTTCTACATTTCTATAGTATCCTGAAGCTTCTTCATCTAAATAATAGGTAATATCTTGGTAAGAAATTTCTTTAGGTGGTTTTCCGTTATTTTCTATATAGGTTGTAACGATTGTACCAAGTTTTCTATATTTTAATTCTTCTGAAAGAGTGATAATAAGTTCATCATCATCCTCAATATGAAGAAATCTTTTTTTTCCTTTTGATTCTATAGTAAATTCTCTAGTGAAAAAATTATTACCCCAATCATATTCAGACATTTTAGTAACAGTCCAGGTTTCTAAGTCGTAATCTAGTAAGTATCCTTTTTCTAAATCCGTTATTTTAATATTTGTAGGGTCGTAATGTTTTTCTTCTTTTTCTTTGTTGTTTTTGAATAGGTCAAAAAATCCCATAGTGTTAGTTTTAGTTAGTTTTTTATGTAAACATAATATTATTTATCTAAGCCTTTTTTTAAAACAGCTTTAATTCCTTCTAAATTATCAGAAAAAGCCATCATTTGACTTAAGATTTGAGCCATTTCATTTTTATCACCAAAACCTTTTAATTTATTATTTTTAATAAATATTTGTTTGATGCTATCCCATCGAGTTAACTCTTCATTTGATAAATTATTTATTAATTCTCGGTATTTTAATAAATTAGCTTCAGCCGATGAGGTTAACGTTTGAGATTCACTTTCATAATGAGATAATAGTAATCGTTGCAATTCATCATCATTCATTATAGGTACAATTTTTGCAACCAATTTATTCATATCACGATATGATCCTTGTAATTTGAATGAAGGTTCAGTTCTATATGCATCTTCCATTGCTGCCGATTGTATATAGGTTTGATTTACTTTTAAAATAGTATCACGAACTGTAATCACTTTTTCTAAAACAGCGGTATAGTCTTGTACTTCTTGTTTTGTATGATTTCCTTTTAAATTGATTTCTTGAGTATTGTTTTCAACTTTATCGATAAGCGTATATACGTCTTCAAAATATTTACTACTAAGTTGATGCAGTACAGGGTTTGAAGTCATTGAGTTCTCTATTAAACTCAACTTGAATAAATGTTCAGTATCTCCGATTATATCTCCTAAGTTATATATGTCAGCTCTATTGGCAAGCATATCTGGTATTTGAAACTTATCACCACTTTCAGTATATGGGTTTCCAGCCATTATTACACAAAACTTTTTACCACGTAAATCGTAGGTTTTAGGTTTTCCATTATAAACACCTTCAATTTTACGAGTACCATCAGACAGTGAAATAAATTTTTGTAAAAATTCAGGATTACAATGTTGAATATCGTCGAGATATAACATAACATTGTCACCCATCTCAAATGCAAGATTTAATTTCTTTAGTTCTTCTCTAGAGGCTGAGTTATTAGCAGACATAGGATCAACAGAAGTGACTTCATGTCCAATAGCTGGGCCGTTTATTTTCATAAATACCAAACCTAAACGATTTGATAAATATTCCATTAAAGTAGTTTTACCATATCCAGGAGGAGAAATTAATAATAACATTCCCATCCTATCGGTACGTTTATTATTGCCAACAGTTCCTAGCTGTTTTGCTAAATTATCTCCAATTAATGGAAAATAAACTTGATCTATCAATTTATTTCTAACAAAAGAAGAAAGTACTCTTGGTTTAAATTCTTCTAATTTTAATTCTTCTTTTAAATTTTCAGTAATCTGATGTTTTGCTTCTCTGTACTTTTCAAAATTAGGAACTTCAATTTCAGTAAACTGTTGTAAGCCTGTTATAAATTGATGGTAATTGAAATTAAAAACACCATCATTTATGGTTAAATGATTTCCTTTTAAATCTTTTAAACTTGTATTAGGATGTACACTTACAATGTTTGATTTAGAAAGGGTTTCAAAAAGAAGTAAACATACTACTTCATGAGTATAGTTTTTAAAAGCTGGCTTTTTTGTGCTAATAAAAGAGGTTACCCATTGTGTTGCTAATTGTATTTTAGCAGTATATTTTTCAAGTTTTTGTATTCCAGATTTAAACTTATGCAAAGCATCTTGTTTGTCTAAAGTTTTAATAAATAGATTTTTAATATCTATAGCATCCGTACTAATTTGAAATGTGTTATTTTGTTGAAATTCTTTAAAAATGTATTCTGCTACCTCTCTACAATTAGTAATATTTAATAATTGTGATTCTTTATTGAATATTTGAATAGCGTTTTCTAATTCACTAATTATAAAATCGTAAGAAGTACTGTTTGGAAAAATACTTAGTACTTCACCTGAGGCTTTTATAGTTGTGTTATAGCTGTTTTGTTGGTTTTTAGTTAAGTGATGCCAAAAATATTGAGCAAATGCTCTTGTATTTGACGAATAGGTGAGTAGCCCTAGTTCATGATTTTTGTGAGTTAAAGTATATAAAATTTTTGTAGCATCAACATCGTGAACCCCTTTTAAATAGCCTTCAGAATATAAATTACTACTTTCTTTTTGAACAAGAGTTAGTAAATTTTCTTCTGATAAATTAATCAGTTCTTGCTCAGGGAATTTTCTAAATAATTTATAAGCTAAATAAGAAGAACGATAAACAGTATCATTTTCAGATATTAATTCCTGGTTCCAATATTTTTTGGAAGATAAAAGAGTTTCATTCGTGATTTCTTCATAAAAATTAGTTCCAGTTAAATGGTAAAAAAGGCCTTCATTTTTATAAACAATAGTAAGGTCTAATGATTGTTTGTTAACACCAAATTTATGTTTTCCTAGTCTAATTACATTTTCACCATCTTCATAAAGTTCTTGTTTGTCTTTAAGCTTACGTAAAGAATCTTCTTTGGCAACTTTTAATTGTGTTTCTAAGGTTTCAGCTTTACCTATATCATCAAGTTCTTTTAATTGATTAATGATGTCTCTAACTTTATTAATCATTAAATCAGCTGCAAAATAGCCATTTATGTCTTCGATTGTGGTAAAAGATTGAGCTTTTTTATTAACTCCTTTTAAAATACGTTCAGAAGCAGTTTGTAATGCAACTGTTTTTTTATTTCGTTTTTCAATTAAACTATTTTTCCTACTATCAAACGCATTATGAATTTCTTCCCTTTTCTCAATTATTTGGGTGATAAACTCTTCGAAATCGGCAAATTTACCTTCTAATTCTTCTAGTTGAATAGCAGTTTTAGTAAGAAATTCATCACATTTTTCAGGAGTGGTAGCCATGTCAATATAATTAATGATACTTTGATCAATTAACTTTAATTGAGCTGTAAAATCAGCTTTAGCTTCTTTACTACCTAAACTTTTTATAGTGTTTTTTATACCAGATTTTAATTGATTTAAACTGGCAAAAATTAAAGATATATTATCTATTATTTTTGTTGATTGTGAGGTGTCTTCAATTTCTAAATTAGTCACAATTTCGATTAACATTTCTAAATCAGCTGTAATTTGATTTACTTCTTTTTCAAGTGATTTAGCGTCAATTACTTTTTTTATTGTAGGTAAGGCTTCTTGTTTTTCATTAACTCTTTTATGATATGGAGCTAATGCTTTATCATTAAGTAAAAACTGAACACATCGTTTAGATATTAAGTTATTTTGTTCTGCAACTTGAGTTTCTAAATCAGTTAATAATTCGATATTTATATAACGAATATCATGAAGGCTAATAACTTCACCTCGTAAAGTTCTAAGTTTACTTAATAGTACTACAAAATCATCAATAGATTTAAAGGAAGTACTTTTTATTTTACTAAAAAGTTCATCAGATTTTTGATTGATAATTTTGGTTTCTGATTCTGCTTGTTTTTTTAATTGTACTACTTTTTCAAATTCATCAATAGCGGCATTTGCAGCTTCATTAATTTGTGAAATAGGAAGGTTTAATTGATGAGTTTCTTGTTCTGGTATCCAGTAGTAAGCATCATTGATGTTTTTTGATATTCGAGCAATATCATCGTATAAACCAGTATAGTTATCTTCTTTGTTTAAAAGGTTTATTAATTCATGGCATTCAGCCATTGCACTAACAATATCTTTATTCCCTATTTTGTATAATAGACTATCTTGATGTTGAGAAGGTATAAAATCGCCTTTTAAATATGGTGTTTGCCAAATTTGAACAACATGGTGTTTGGTTTGTTCGTTTTCTGTACGAAAATAACAAAGTTCACCATTTTCTAAAACGGTAAATCCATTACATATTATTGGGGTTTTTACTTCCTGTTCAATAATATTGTAAGACATTAATATGTATAATCCACGAATGGTTGCGTAAAATACATATAAGAAATCTTCTCCATTTGGTGAAATTATTTTTTCTTGAAATTTAACATCTTTCGTGTCGCTTTCAAATAATTTGTATTCTCCAGTTTGAAGGTAATAACCGTTAGGGAAAATAATACCATGATCATCAGGCAATTGAACAGCTGTATCTTTTATACTATCAATTTTTTTTACTTCTTGTAACTTATGATTGTAAACAAAGTATCTAGGGTCTTCCTGGAATGGTTTTACTTCAAGAGTAATTAAATTTCCTAGATTTCCATAACGAAACTGACCATCGTCTAAAGTTTGATCAATATGTTCAACAGGTTCTGACAATACACCTTTTCCATCATCTGTATTATCTTCAATTTTAATAGTTAAGTCACCACCAATAGTTTCAACAAAAATTTTATCTAAAATGGAAATATGTGGGTGTGAACCATAACGATGCATATCTCTAGATGCTTCTTGCCATTTAAATTCATGTTGGGTGGGAAACTTGTATTCATGTTCACTTCTGTTGTCAATATATTGAAGTGAGTTTTCTTTAATAAGCCATTTAAAAGCTTTAATATCGTTTTTATTTTCACTTAATTGGAAAACCATATATAGGTAGTTTCCAATAATAGCAAATTTTGAAAAAATAGTGTTTCTGTAGTACTTATATAAATTGGTGAAATCATCAGTAAAAATAGCATCATTTAATAAGTTCAATGATTGTAGATGAAAGTGATTGTCTTTAAATTCATAAATACTAAATACATCTGAAAGTTTTATATCGGTTCGTAACCCAAAGTGTACGTTGTATCCAAATATTGAAGTGTTACCTAGAGAAACAATATCTCTGGCAATACAATTATTGTCAGTATTTATTCTATCATTAGCAATTAATTTGGTTTCAACGGTGCCAAAAACATGTTTTCTAGCATCATTTAATTTATGCAATCGTTCTTGTAAATCTTGCTTTTGTTTTTGCAATCTACCTTGAATAATTTCATAAGTTCCGCCGTCTAATTGTTGGGTAGTATTTTGGTTTTCCATATGTTTTTTATAAGGTAAAGAAAGAAGTTCTTTTTCGGAATTATAGCTTTTATTCTTGTAAAGTATTGTGAGATACAAACTATGAGGTTAGTTTTAAATTAACCTCATAGTTTATGTATTATGATAATTTATTATCAGATAATCCTAAACCTTTTGCAAGATTAAATAGATTCCCAAATAAGTTTTCTTCATCTGAATTTGTTGCTTTTCCTTTTAAATCCATTAAAAGGTTGGCAATCGTTAAATTTTTAATATCCTCAGTTGAAATTCCATACTGGTTAGCAAAATCTTTTACTTTTTCTAGTAAATTCCCCTTAACATCATCACTTCCCAAAATAGCATCTTTTACATCTTGAATATTGGTACTGTGCTTAACAAGTCTATCTACTCCTTTAGCTTTAGTAATTTGACCAATTATTTGATCGAAGAACATTGTTTCTCCACCTACAATATCAATATTGGCAGCTTTTAAAGCATCTCCAATAACTTGAGCTTGTGCATCTGCAATATCTTTTTGAACGTTAATATGAGCTAAATCAACTTTTAATTCTTTTTCTAAGCGTAATTTAAACTCTTCGTGCTCTTTACCAACACCATCAAGTTTTTTCATTGCCTCCGCTTTTTCTTCAATTCCTGTAGCTTCTGCTAATGCTTTTTCTTTAATAACTTCAGCTTCAGCAATCCCTTCTTCTTTTAAAGCTTCTGCTTTTGCTAAAGTTCCAGCAGCTTCCGCTTTCGCTTTTTTCTCAATAATAGTTGCATCAACAAGTCCTTGACGTTCGTTGGCATCTGCCTTTGCATGCATTACTTGTGCTTCAGACATTCCTATAGTAGCTTCTTCTTTAGCTTTAGCTTCTGCTAATGTTTTTCTTGCCTCTGCTTCTTTTTCACTAGCTTCTTTTTGTGCTTGAGCTTCAATATTAATTTCTTCAGCTTTTTGCTTAGCAGCTTCTTTTTGTGCTTCAGCAGCTTTTATTGTTTTAATTAAAGCTTCTTCTGCATCTGCTTCAGCAACTGTAATTTTTACTTGTTTGTTACGATCGGCAGTTTTAAAAGCTTCAATATCTTTCATGTTTTCTTGTTCTTCAACCACACCTTTTTCTAAAGTTACACGATCACGAATAACATCTTGAATATTTTTCTTTTCTACTTCAACTACTTTTTCTTTTTCAATTTGAGCAAGAGTAACAATACGTTCACGCTCTGTAGCTTCTAGCATTCTGTCTTTTTCTACACGTTCAGATTCTACAACATCGGTACGTTGTTTGTTTTTTGCAGCAACAATAATTTGACGTTGCATATTCTCTTCTGCAACTTGTACTTTTTCTTCGGTTGCGATTCTTGCTGTTTCTGACTTTAAACGTTCTTCTTCAGAAACTTTTAAAGTTTCTGCTTGTTCACGTGCCTTGATGTTAGCAATTTCACGTTTTTGTTGTTCTTCTTTTTCTGCTAATTGCTTATCTAACTCTAAAATTGCTTCACGAGCTTCAACATCTTGTTTACGAATTACTTTTTCTTCATCACGCATAATTAAGTTAGACTTAATGTTTTGTGCTGCTGTTAATTCAGTGATTTTTTTAATCCCCTGAGCATCTAAAATATTATCAGCTTTTAAGAAAGAAACAGGTGTTTGTTCTAAGTAATCAATAGCACAATCTTCTAAAGTGTAACCATTTAAATCAGTACCAATAATATCAACAATTTCATCTCTAAATTCACGACGAGCTTCATATAATTCTGTAAACTGAAACTTCTTTCCAACCGTTTTTAATGCTTCAGAAAACTTAGCTTCAAATAATTCTTCTAATGTTGTATGATGTGATGCTCTTTCACATCCAATTGTTTGTGCTACTTTTTTTATAAACTCTACTTCATTATTAACACGAACAAAAAAGGCTACTTTAATATCAGCTCGCATGTTATCTTTACAAACAAGTCCATCGTTACCTAAACGTTCTATTTGAATTTTCTTAACAGAAATATCCATGATTTCTACACGGTGAAATACAGGAACTACATACATTCCTCTGTCTGTAGCAACTTTGGTTCCCTTAAAACCTGTACGAACCAAAGCTTGTCCTTGGGGTACTTTTTTGTAAAACATTGCAACGATTGCAAAGTATGCAATTACCAAGAATAAGATTAACCCGATTGCAATAGATCCTATTTGTATTAAATTTTCTAGCATAGTAATTAATTAGTTTTTTTAGTTGATATATTTTTGTGCGTAATAAAATGTTTTGTCTGCGCTTTGTTTTATGATTAATATTTGATCTCTAAATTCGATTAACTCTCCATTTAAGGACTTAATATTAATAGAAAGAGTAACTCCTTCTGCTTTTATTTCAGCAGAACCTAACTTTTTGTCTGTTATTTTTGATAATGAAACACCAGTTCTACCAGTAATGTCAATTGGTTTATCACCATCTTGATTTAAGTTTTTGAAAAAACTTTTAAAGGGCGATGTGAAAACTTTAGTAATAAATAATGAAGGAAAGAATCCCGCAAGCATTAATACGAAACCAAAAGTGGTATTAAAGCTATTTGTTATTGTAGTACTAACTGTTGTGCAAATCCACCAAATGAATATCCAAGAGGTAAAAGTAAACATAAATGGAAGTCCAACAAAGTTGAAGTAAATAAGGATTACTTGCCACCATTTTAATGGCTTTCGTCTCTTACCTACTACATCTTCTTTATTTACTTCTGTATTTGCAATATCATGAAAGTCAACATTTCCTCCTTCAATACCTGCATCCACATCAACGTCTACATCGATGTCCACATCAAGGTCAAAATCAATACCAGAAACCATAGTTACAAGCCAATAAATAACTAGTATAATAACTAATATGGTTAATGTAATGTTTACATTAGAGAATATTATGTCGGTTAGTGAATTCAATATTATGCTTCTTTATCGTTATTAATACCTAATTTTTCTTTTAATTTTTCTAAATCACTTAAAGCGCTATCTTCTGTAGTGTCAGTAATAGCATCAAGCTCATCATCTATACTTTTTGATTCGTTTGCAATGTCTCCATAAGCTTCAGCTAAAGCTTCTTCTTGTTGCACCTTTTCTTTCATTCGTTCTAACATTGTTACAGTACTAGAACTATCAATTTCAGCCATTTGTTTGTTTAAGTTTTTAGTAGCATTACTAACTTTAACTCTAGCTTTTAATGTTTTTAATTCATTTTCCCATTTACTAATGTTTGATTTTACTTCAGAAACATTTTTTTCAAGTTGAGTAACAGATTTGTTAAATTTATCAGCCTCTTCAGAAGTTCTAGCTATGTGTTTTGTAGCTTCTTCCTTTTTAATTAAAGCCTCTTTAGCTAAACGATCTGCTTCTGAAACATCTAAATCACCATTTTGAGCTTTTTTCAAAATAAGCATTGCTTTATTTTGGTAATCTTCTGCTTTAGAAGTATACTCTTCTTTTTCATTGTTGGCTCTAATTGCCATTGCTTTTACTTGTGCTAAAGCTTCAAGACTTTTATCTAAATCTTGCTTCATATCTCTGATACCTTGTTCGGTCATCTTAATTGGGTCTTCCATTTTATCGATGGCAGAATTTGCTTCAGCTTTTCCTATTTTAAATAATCTTCTAAATATGTTCATGATAATTTTTTTTTAATATTTTGAATATGTTATAATTTGTTCTGAGTATTCACTCAATAATAAACTAAGTGAGTTTAAACTTCCTTCTAATTCGTTTAAATCTAAATTTTCTAATTGTAAAGTATCTCTAAAAATAACGCGTTCACCACTGTCGTCTAGAACAAAAGCTCCGTGAATTATATCTCTATTTTTCTTTAAAAGATTTTTGAAAATTTCTTCATTTGGTTGATTTACTTTAAAAAGAAATTGTTCCATAATAACTATAGGATATGCTACACCTACAATTAAGTTTTTTATACCAAAACTTTCCTTTTCAATGACAAAAACCCCATCAGCTTCGTTTTCTTTTGTGATGTTAAAATTAAGTTCTTGTAAAAAGTTTTTAGTCTTAGTGAAATGATTGATCATAAGCAATTGAGTTAGTTAATTTAATTGTTTTCTTTAAACGTGTAATATTACAAAAAAGATCCTAAAATAAGACTTGTAACATAGATAGTTATTAATACCATTTTTTTTAGTTTTGAGGTTGTAAATTTAATTTTTTTTTGAAATTTGACTAAAAATTTTAGCAAAAACCAAAAGTATTAGCTAATATTGTTAGTGTAAAAGTACACAATATTTTTAATATTGCAAATAAAATTAGCAAATAATGTCTTTTTTCGGAAAAAATATAAAAAAAATAAGGGGAGTTAAAGGGTTAAGTCAGCAGGCTTTTGCCGAGTTGTTTGATCTAAAGAGAGCTACTTTAGGGGCTTACGAGGAAGGTAGGAGTGAACCTAAGATAGATACTTTAATTAAGATTGCTAATTTTTTTAGCATTCCTATAGGTGATTTGCTAACGGCTGAATTAACTGTAAATAAATTATTACAATTTAAAGATGATTTAACGCTTCAGGCTGAAAAAGTTGAAAAAGAAGAATTGGCAAGTGTACCATTAATAACTGATGTAAATAGTGGTGAGTATGTAAAATATTTTGATAAGAAAAATTTTATAAACGATTTGCCAATGATGCAATTACCATTAAATTTATCAAAAAACTTTAGAGCTTTTACTGTTAGTAATCTTGAAATGTCAATGCATGACAAAGGTTTATACCCTAAAGATATTGTTGTAGGAGAATATGTTCCTTCGGCTATTATACCTAAATTAAATAATGGAGATTTAGTTTTGGTATTAGTGAAAAACGAGTTGATATTAAGGCGTTTTTATGTGGCTAAAAAAGAAGTTGTTCTGAGGGCAGATCATAAAAATATAGATGACAAGACTTTTAATTTAGCAGATGTAAAAGAGTTGTGGCGTATTAGATATGTGTTTTTTAAACGTTTGCCAGAACTGGGTGATCCTTTAGAAGATAAGCTCCTTTTTTTAGAAAAAGAATTTGCTAAACTTAAAAATAAAATTTGATTCGTCTAGATTAATTGTATTGGAGTGATTCTATAAAAGTTTATAGCTTTTGTTTACTCCAATACTAAAACCATAACGGATTTCGTTTTCACTACCCAGCCTTAGAATTGAAATATCTCCTAATGAAATTTTATCAAATTCATTATTAGTAATATTTTCATCATTTAAAAATAATTCTCCACTAAATTGTTTTTTAGTATTGTATTCGCTTCTATCTTTTTTGTTTTGAAAAAAGTTAATAGAAAAAATTTCTTCGGTATCGGTATATCTACAAAAAACGCCTAATGAATCCCAAAAAACATAATTTTTACTTTTGTTTAAATTTCTGTTGGGCTCTCCAAAAATAGCTACTAAAGAGTTGTAATTGGTAGGGAAAGTAAATTTCTGATCATTGATTATAACTTCATCAGTTTTACAGCTAACTATTATGTGTTTTTTATTTTTTCTGAAAAAACGTAGTACAAAATTTTTCATTTTATAAAGCTATAAAAAAACTGAATATAAAGAAGAATTTTTAGCTAAATTTGTTCTTACAATAATATATTTAATTACTAAGATATATGAATATACCTCAAACCAGTTTTCCGCGTGTTATAATAGTAGGTGGAGGTTTTGCTGGATTAGCAGTTGCAAGAGGATTGGAAAATCAAGAGCTTCAAGTAGTTTTAATTGATAAACATAATTACCATACATTTCAACCTTTATTATATCAAGTAGCTACAGGTGGTTTAGAACCAGATAGTATTGCTTTTCCACTTAGAAAAAGATTTAATGATGTTGATAATTTTTATTTTCGTTTAGCTGAGGTTACCAATGTAAACGCTAAAAGAAATGTAATAGAAACATCTATAGGAAATTTAGAGTATGATAAATTGGTTATAGCTACTGGATCAACAACTAATTTTTTTGGAAATACTAATATTAAAAAATTTGCAATGGAAATGAAGTCTGTTCCGCAGGCATTAAACATCCGTAGTTTAGTATTAGAAAATTTTGAAGAAGCTTTACTAGAAAAGAATCTAGAGAAGCGTTTGGCTCTAATGAATTTTGTTATTGTGGGTGGAGGGCCAACAGGTGTTGAGTTAGCAGGTGCTTTAGCTGAAATGAAAAAAGGTATTTTACCTAAAGATTATCCAGATTTAGATATAAGGCAAATGAAAATAAATCTAATTCAAAGTTCTGGAGAATTGTTAAAAGGAATGAGTAAGAAAGCTTCTGAAAAAGCAGAAGATTTCTTAATCAAATTAGGGGTTGATGTTTGGAAAAGCTTACGAGTTTTAGATTATAATGGAGTAACTGTTAAAACTGATGGAGAAGATCATTTTGATGCGCAAACAGTAATATGGGCAGCTGGGGTTAAAGGAGATGTAATTGGAGGTTTAGAAGGTACTTGTTTAGTTGAAAGAGCAAATAGATTTAAAGTTAGTAAGTATAGTAAAATACTTGGTTATGAAAATGTATATGCTGTAGGAGATGTTGCTTGTATGGAAACTGAAGGTTATAGTTATGGACATCCTATGATGGCTCAACCTGCAATTCAGCAGGGTAAGTTATTGGCGAAAAATATTATTCTCGAATTAAAGGGAAAAAAACTAAAGCCTTTTATTTATAATGATAAAGGTTCAATGGCTACCATTGGAAGAAATAAAGCAGTAGTAGATTTACCAAAGCTGAAATTTCAAGGAGTGTTTGCTTGGTTTGTATGGATGTTTGTTCATCTTTTTTCATTAATAGGATTTAGAAACAAAGTAATTGTTTTTATGAATTGGGTGTATAACTATATTCGTTTTGATAGAGAAACTAGACTGATTATTAGACCTTATAAAAAGAAAAATAAATATTCATTCGAAAAAGAAAATGTCTAAAATCAAAACAAATATTAAATGTTCGAAGTGTGGAGTTTTTACTGAAAATTCTGATTATTGTAAAAGTTGCGGAAATTTAATATCTCATAGAAAAAGACAAGAATTAAAAGTAGCTAAGTTTAAGCAAGAGCAGATTGAAGAGGTTAAAAAAGAATTAGAGAATCCAAATTTAGCAAAAAGACTAATAAAACATCCTTTTGTTTGGTACAGAGTTGCAGGTTGGGTATTACATTCTGTTTTTTTAGTTGTAAGTGCAATAGGGGCTTTTTTAGCATGGTTTATAGCTATGGTGGCAGCTGGATGAAAAAGAAAGGGTTGTTATACTATTTTTGTTTTTCATGTTTACTTGGGAGTTTTGTTTATTTAGCTTCATTGTATAAGATAGAACTACCTAGATTTGTTCGTTTTTATGTAAATGACTTTTTAATTGTACCAATAGTTTTATCTATATGTTTGTATGTTTTAAGATGGAGTAAAGGAAATGAAAAATATTGTATTCCTATTTGGGGTGTATTATACATTTCTTTATTTTATTCACTTGTATTCGAGTTTTTTTTACCACAAATTAACATAAGGTATACATCGGATATTATAGATGTAGTTTTGTACTTTGTTAGTGGTTTTTTATTTTATCAACTTCAAAAAAAATATTCATGAGTTCACCCAATATTATTTCTAATAAAACTATCATAAGAGTAGGTAGAGCAATTGATTTTGTAGAAGAAAATTTAGATAGAAAACTTAATTTAGAAGAGGTAGCAAAAGCTGCTTATTTTTCTCCATATCATTTTCATAGACTTTTTAAAATTGTAACTAAAGAAACACTTAATGAGTTTGTTTTTAGAAAAAGAATAGAAAAAGCGGCTCATTTTTTATTACATCAAAAAGAAAAAACAATAACAGAAGTGTCTGAAAAAGTAGGATTTACTAGTTTATCGTCCTTTTCTAGAGGATTTAAAAAATTTTATGGAGTTTCCCCAGAAGAATTTAAGAAACAAAGTCCAAGTAAATTTAGCAAGATTTGTAAAACCAAAAGCAAAGATGGTCAAATAGAGGTAAGGTTTGAGCAATATATTTACAATATTAATAATGCTTTAAACTGGATTAAAATGAATGCAATAAAAACAGATGTGAAAACAATACCTGATATGGAGTTGGCTTATATAGGCTATCAAGGAAAAATGGATTTAATAGGTAACGCTTATAATGAACTTATTAAATGGGCAACTCCAAGAGGAGTAATGAATCAAGAAAATGTTAGAATGTTGACTATTTATCATGACAGTCCAAAAATAACTGATCCAAATAAGATTAGAATGAGTGCTTGTGTGGTGTTAAGTCAAAAAGTTACTTCAGATGGTCAAGTAAATTTGAAAACATTACCTGCTACAAAGTGTATTGTTTCTCGTTTTGAAGTAACTTCAAAAGAGTTTCAACAAGCTTGGGAAAGTAGTTTTGTATGGATGAGTGAACAAGGGTATAGAAAATCAGAAAGAGATCCTTTTGAGATTTATTATAATAACGGGCAAGAGCATCCAAATGGGAAATGGATTGTAGATTTGTGTATTCCCGTTGAATAGATTGATAATAAAATTTAAATGCCGTTATTTTATTTTAAAATAACGGCATTTTTATATTTAGCAACAACCACTAGTTGGATCACAAGAAGATGTTTGTTTGTTTAAATCCGATAGGTTAACCTTAGGTTTCTTATTGGAAGTAATACCACATTGATCTTCAGCTAAACAAGCTGTTGCTTTATTAACTAGTAAAAAGTTTTTACTATTAAAGTCTAAAGCATATTTACCAATAGTATCACCTTGATATTCTACTTCAATTTCTAAATCTTCAATACCTAAAGTTTTTTCTGATAACTCAATAATGTGAGTTAATTTTTCTGGGTGCAAACGATGGTCATAATCATCCTTGTTCCAAAGTTGAAAATTAACAACTTCTTCTTTTCTAACAGTTCCTCCGCAATCAATAAAGTGTTTACTTACTTTACCTACTTCAGTAACATGAAAGTGAGAAGGAACAAGGCTACCATCAGGTAATTCAAACGCAATAGTTTCTAATTTTTGAAGATGTTTTTTTATTTCTGAAAGTTTCATAGTGTTATGATTTTCTATTAAATTATTATTGTTAACAGCAATTGTTATTTTTGTTTTCTTGTGAAAAAATACTTAATAATTTTTCTTGTATAATTGGCCAGTTTTCTTGATCAATACAATAGCAAACACTAGTGCCTTCAATATTGCCTTTAATGATTCCTGTACTTTTCAGTTCCTTTAAATGCTGTGATATGGTAGGTTGAGCTAAGCCAATTTCGTTTACTAAATCCCCGCAAATACATGATTTTATTTTTAAAATATGTTGAATTATTGCTATTCGAGCTGGATGCCCTAAAACTTTAGCGATTTTTGCAATATCATTTTGCTCTTCTGTAAATATTTCAGATTTAGTAAGGCCCATTTAATTGATTATTATATTGCGATATTACGATTAATAATTGTGTTTTAAAATTTTTAATTAAAATAATTTTCTAAAAGTGTCGATGTTATCTTTTGCTTCAATAGTAATATTAGTTCCATCTTCTGTAAACCAAGAATGCGTGTCTCCAAGGTAGTTCATACCTAAATAATTTGCGCTTTCAATAAAAGGCATAGTAAAACCTTGCTTTAAGTCGTTAGCACCAGAGTTACTAATCATAGCCATGTTTTTACCTCTCATTTTACGTCCTAACTCTTTCTTATAATGTAAAAGGTCAGACATCCTATCAAAAAAATCTTTTAAAATACCACTCATACTGTACCAATATACTGGTGTAGCAAACACAATAGTGTCGTATTTATTAATAATATCTTCTAGTAAAGGGATAAAATCATCTTCTTTGTTTTTGAATTCGTAATCAAATGGGCCTATGTTTTTGGTTTTTAGGTCGATAATGTCAAAATTTCCATCCTTGTTTAAATAATTAATTACTGTATTAGTATTACCGTAACTTTTTGAACTTCCTTGAATTATAATAGTTTTTTTCATGTGTTAAGTTTTGAATGGTTAAAATTCAAGAATAAAAACGAAAAATAATAATAAGAGTAATTGAATTAATTGATAAAAACCAAGATAAAATCAATCATTAAACGCAGTAATTTTAGTACATTTATAGTATAATTACTATTTTTTTTATGAACGTAGAACACTATAAGGTTTCCAAAGAAATTAAATTAAGTACTTTAAGTACAAAAGAAGTAAAAAAAGATGCTAAAAAGGAGCTTAAAAAACTTCGAAAAAAAATTAGTGAATTACAGGATACTATGTATGCAGAAGGTAAATATGGTGTTTTGATATGTTTACAAGGAATGGATACTTCAGGAAAAGATAGTTTAATACGAGAAGTTTTTAAAGATGTTAATGCCCGAGGGGTAGAGGTACATAGTTTTAAAGTACCTACTGAATTGGAGTTAAAACATGATTTTTTATGGAGGCACTATATAGCACTTCCACCTAAAGGAAAAATAGGTGTATTTAATCGTACTCATTATGAAAATGTATTGGTTACAAGAGTACATCCTGAGTATGTGTTTTCAGAAAGTATTCCTACGGTAAAGAATTTAGAAGATTTAAATGATGATTTTTACCATTCAAGAATGGATAGAATAAATCAATTTGAAAAGCATTTAGAAGAAAATGGAACTGTAGTTTTGAAATTCTTTTTAAATCTATCAAAAGATGAACAAAAGAATAGGTTATTACGACGTTTAAATATTCCGGAAAAGAATTGGAAATTTTCTGCAGGAGATTTAAAAGAACGTAAATTATGGGATAAATATCAGGAGTGTTATGAAGATGTTTTAAATAGAACATCAACAAATTATGCGCCTTGGTATGTTGTTCCTGCTGATGATAAACCAACTGCAAGGTATATTGTAGCAAAAGTTTTATTAGAAGAGCTACAACAATATAATTTTAAAGAGCCTACTTTATCACAAAAGGTGATAGATCAAATTGATGAATTTAAGGCACAATTAAATAACGAATAAATAAAAAGCTTTTATAAGCTTAACACAATAAAAATAAATGGAATTAAATTTAAAAAAACCAATTGTATTTTTCGATTTAGAAACTACAGGAATAAGTATTGCAACAGATAGAATTGTTGAAATATCAATATTAAAAGTTTTTCCAAATGGAAATAAAGAAAGTAAAACATGGTTGGTAAACCCAGAAATTGAAATACCAGAAGCATCAACCGCTATTCATGGAATTACAAATGAGAAAGTAGTTACTGAACCAACTTTTAAAGATTTATCTGTAAAAATTAACGAAATGATTGAAGGTTGTGATTTGGCAGGATTCAATTCTAACCGATTTGACATTCCTTTATTAGCTGAAGAGCTAATGAGAGTTGGAATTGATTTTGATATGACTAATAGAAAGGCTATTGATGTTCAAGTTATATTTCATAAAAAAGAACAAAGAACATTAAGTGCAGGGTATAAATTTTATTGTGGTAAAGATTTAAAAGGTGCTCATTCTGCTGAAGCTGATACCTTAGCAACCTATGAAATTTTATTAGCGCAACTAAGTAAATATGATGATATAGGAAACACTGTAGAAGAATTAAGTGAGTTTTCTTCTCATACACAACGTGCAGATTTTGCTGGTTTTATTTTATTCAATGACGACAAGCAAGAAATTTTTTCTTTTGGTAAATACAAAGGGCGTTTAGTAGAGGATGTGTTAAAAGAAAATCCTGGATATAATTCCTGGATACAAAATGCAGATTTTCCTTTATACACTAAAAAGGTTTTACGACAAATAAAAGAAAGAATGACTGCACCTGTTAAAACAATGTCTGATGATGAAAAATTAAAAGCATTACAGGCAAAGTTTAATATGAAGTAATTAATAATACCAAAGAAAATGTTTACAGAATATAAAAATTTACCTGACCATTCAAGAGTTTGGATATATCAAGCAGATAGAGAGTTTACTCAAGAAGAAATAGAATTAATAAGTGCTAAAGCTTTATTGTTTATTGATAATTGGACACGACACGGAGATGACTTAAAAGGATCGTTTACAATAAAATATAGTCAGTTTTTAGTACTAGCAGTTGATGAAGGTTTTAATAACGTTTCGGGATGTTCTATAGATTCTTCTGTACATTTTGTTCAAGAAATTGAAAAAGAATTAAATATTGATTTAATGGATAAAATGAATATTTCTTTTAAAGATGGAGAAAATATTAATATAGTTAAGTTGTCTGATTTTAAGAAGTTTGTCGACGATGAAAAAATAACTTCAAATACTATAGTGTTCAATAATATGATAAATACAAAAGAAGATTTTGAAACAAAATGGGAAGTACCTGCAAACGAAAGTTGGCATAAACGATTTTTGGTATAACTATTGAGTTTAATAAAAGAGTATTTATAGTTGAAGTATGAAGAGAAAAGTAGTTTTATTTGTTTTAGTAATTATTGCAAACTTGGTAAATGGACAAGAATTAGATCCATTAGAATCAAAAAATAAAGAAGCACAAACCATTTGGGTAAATAGTATATTGAAATCAATGTCTATTGATGAAAAAATAGGGCAGCTATTTATGATTCAGGCGTATTCCAATAGAAATGATGAGCATGAGAAGTATATTAAAAATATGCTTACAAAATATCATGTTGGTAATTTGATTTTTATGCAAGGAACTCCTGAAAAACAAGTGTTACTAAATAACAAATATCAGGCTACAGCTAAAGTACCTTTATTGATAGGCTTTGATGGTGAATGGGGATTAGATATGCGTTTAAAAAAAGCGTATCGTTTTCCTTGGAATATGACCTTAGGAGCAATAACAGATAATAAGTTACTAGAAGAAACAGGTAAAAGGATAGGAGAGCATTGTAAAAGAGTAGGTATTCACATAAATTTCGCACCAGTTGTTGATATAAATACAAATCCAAATAATCCTATTATTGGTAATCGTTCATTTGGAGAAAGTAAAGAAAACGTAACAGAAAAAGCAATAGCATTTACTAAAGGAATGCAAAGTGTTGGTGTGTTAGCAAATGCAAAGCATTTTCCTGGGCATGGTGATACAGCTACAGATTCGCATAAAACACTTCCAACTGTAAATTTTACAGAGCAACGTTTAGACTCTATTGAGTTATACCCGTATAAAAAGATGTTTAAAGCTGGTGTTTCTAGTGTTATGGTTGCTCATTTAAGCATGCCTCAATTAGAGCAAAATATTGAATTACCATCTTCGCTATCAAAAACAATAGTAACCGATTTATTACAAACTAAATTAGGGTTTAAGGGGTTAGTTATTACTGATGGCTTAAATATGAAAGGTGCAGCCAATTACAATACTCCAGCTTCAATAAATTTAGCTACTTTTTTAGCGGGGAATGATTTGTTGTTGATTCCTCAAGACATTCCAGGGACCATAAATTTATTTAAAGAAGCTATTTTAAAAAATGAGCTAACTGAAGAAAGAATTAACCATTCTGTAAGTAAAATTTTAAAGGCAAAATTTTTAGCTGGATTAGCTAATTATAAACCGATATCTATAGATAGTTTACAACAAGACTTGCATAGACCAAAAGATAATGTTTTGCATAGGAGATTAATAAAAAAAGCAATTACTGTTGTAAAAAATGATACTGAAAACTTACCTATACAAAACCTTGAAACCAAAAAAATAGCATATGTTTCTTTAGGAAATGCAAAAGGAAATGACTTTTTTAAAATGCTTAAAAATTATGCTAAAGTTGATCAAGTTTCTGATAAACATTTAAGTGTTTTGAATCAAAAATTGAAAAAATACACAACAGTAATAGTAGGGTTTCATAAATCAAATAAACATCCATGGAAAGGGTATAAATTTACAAACAAAGAGTTAGTATGGCTACAAGAAATTTCTCGTAATAATAATGTAATATTAACTGTATTTGCGAGTCCTTATAGCTTGTTAAAGGTAAAGTCATTTACAAACATTAAAACGGTAGTAGTCTCTTATCAGAACAGTAAATTATCTCAAGAGTTAACAGCCCAAGCTTTATTTGGAGCTTTTAAAACACAAGGTAAATTACCAGTGAGTATTCATGATACTTTTAAAGTAGGTGAAGGGATTGTAGTAAATGATCTAGATGTTTTAGAGTATACTATTCCTGAAGAAGTAGGTGTTTCTTCTGAGAAGTTAAAGATTATTGATAAAAGAATAGATACTATTTTAAAGAAAAGAATGGCACCAGGTGGTCAAGTTTTAATAGCTCGAAATGGAAAAGTTTTTTACCATAAAAGTTTTGGTTACCATACACTTTCTAAAAAAAGAAAAGTAAAGAAAACCGATATATATGATTTAGCGTCGTTAACAAAAATATTAGCATCGTTACCTATGATTATGAAGGCTGAAGAAGATAAGAAAATTAGTCTTTTTTCTAGTTTAGGAGATGTATTGCCTAGGTATTCTAAGTCTAACAAAGATACATTATTGTTAAAAGAAATACTGTCTCATTATGGACGATTACGTTCTTGGATTCCTTTTTATTTAGAAACTAAAGATTCAATTACTGGTGAAAACTCATTACAATATTATAGAAAAAGAAAGTCTAAAGAGTTTAATATAAAAGTTGCAAAGAACTTATATTTAGCAAAAAGTTATAGAGATACAATATATAAGCATATTGTAGATTCAGAACAAAGAGAAAGGCCTGGATATAAGTATAGTGACTTAGGGTACTACATATTTAAAGAGATTATTGAAAGAAAATATAAGAGACCGTTAAATAAATTAGCAAATGAAATGTTTTATAGTTCTTTAGGGGCATATAGAATGACGTATTTACCACTTAAAAAGTTTAAAAAGAGCCAGATTGTACCTACGGAAAAAGACTCTTATTATAGAAATCAATTAGTGCATGGTTATGTTCATGATATGGGAGCAGCTATGTTAGGTGGTGTTGGTGGTCATGCAGGTTTATTTGCAAACGCTAATGATGTAGCTAAAATAATGCAAATGTACCTTCAGAAAGGAAGCTATGGGGGTAAGAAATATTTTGAAGAAGAAACAATTGAGAAGTTTAATAAAAGATATTATGCCCATAAAAAAGTAAGAAGAGGTTTAGGGTTTGATAAACCACAAATAAGACCTCAAGAAAAGCCAACTTGTGGATGTGTTTCTGATAAAAGTTTTGGACATAGTGGTTTTACAGGAACTTATACTTGGGCAGATCCTGAAAGTGGTATTTTGTATGTGTTTTTATCTAATAGGATATTTCCAACAATGCGTAATAGAGGGCTTGTAAGAAGTAATATGCGTACAAAAATACAGCAAGATATACAAGACGCTATTCTGTATTAGTAGGGGATAGTTTTGCGTATGCAAGAATAATAAAGAAACTAATAATTAAATAAATTATAGCGATTTCTTTATTAAATATATAGTTAATAATTAAGCTTTGAAAAATATAAAAAAAAGGAAATAAGATAATATTAAAACCAAAACGAAACGTATCTAAAAATTCAATTTCATCTACTTTTTTAGAAGCAATTTTCCATAATGTATATGGAATAATACTATTTAATATAACTAAGAAAAGTAATGGTTTTAAATAGTTAAATGTACTTTTTGAATTATCGTTAATATTATTAGTATAATCTAAATTATTTATTTTATGAATTTCTGTAAAATCAACATTAGCTTTATTTAATTTAGTAAGTGTTTTTTCATAATTAGCATCATCTGGAATATGAACAGTTAGTTGTTTAAGCTGTTCAAGAACCTCTTTTTTTAAGTTTTTAGTTACTTCAAACCTATTCACTTCGTTCATATATGAGTTGGTTTCAATAGGAATACCAAAACTTAAAGCAATTTTTGAGGGATATTTTGAAGAGTTTTGATAAGTAATACCAACTGGAACTACGTAAAGCTTTGTTTTTGGATGTTTATCAAGTGTTTGAAATATAATTCGAGTAAAACCTTTACTTAATGGCCTAATTGATCTTTTACGATTATGACTCCCTTCAGGAAAAATAAGAAGTGTTTTGTTTTTTGATAATAACTGCTCACACTTGTTAAAAATGGCTTCATTTTTTGATAATTGTTTAATGCCGTCTCTAATTCTATAAACTGGCATCATTCCTAATAGATCAAAAAAATATGCAACAATAGGTTTTTTAAATACAGCAGCTCTTACTAAAAAGTGAGTTTTACGTTTAATATGTGTTGCAATTAATATTGGGTCTATTAATCCATTTGGATGATTAGCCGTAAATAAAACAGCTCCATCTTTGGGAATGTTTTGACTACCATTTATTTTTATTTTTTTAGAATAAAAAAATAAACCGGTTTTAATAAAAAATTTAAAAGTATAATATAAAATAGTACGCATTATGTTTTCTTTTTTCTTCCCCAGTAGGTAGCTAATAACATTCCTGAAAAGATGTCCCAAACTCCCCAAAAAGCAGCAAGTAAGGCCATTCCTCCAAGGCCATCAAAAAAACTAAAAATAAGTAACAATCCTAAGCCACCATTTTGTATTCCAGTTTCTATTGAAATTGTTTTACAATCTTTGGTCGACAATTTAAACAATTTAGCTGTTGAGTATCCAATGAAATAAGCAAATAGATTATGAAAAATTACTAAGAATAAAACTAAATGTATATGGTTTTTAAAAATATTAGCATTGTCATATAATGCAATTATTATTAATAAGAGAAATACGGAAACTGAAAACGGTTTTAAAACAATGTTTATTTTTTTTGCCATTTCTTTGTGATAATAGTTAACCAGCATTCCTAACAAAAGAGGGATGCCTAAAATGAGTAAAACAAGTTTTGTTAATTCGTAAGGGTTAAGGTTAACTGTTTTTAAAATAGCTTTAGTGGGAGGGTATAAACTACCCCATAAGTTTAAGTTAATAGGGGTTAAAGCAATACAAACCAAAGTAGCGAAAGCAGTTAAGCTAATTGATAATGCAGTATTCCCTTTTGCCATTTTACTGAAAAAATTAGATACATTACCTACTGGACATGCGGCTATTAATATCATTCCTAAAGCAAAACTAGGATGAGGTTTTATAATAATAACTAGTAAAAATGTAAATAAAGGTAATAAAATGAATTGTGATAGTATTCCTACTAAAATAATTTTCGGGTTCTTAAAAAGTCTTTTAAAATCGTCTATAGAGATATCTAATGATACACCAAACATAATGATAGCTAATGCTATATTTAGCATCCAGAGTGCTTCTGTGTCAAAATTTATTTGAATAGAATCTATTTGAAAAAGTTTAATGTTTAAAAGCATACTCAATAATATTAGCTCCCATTTTTAAAGCTTTTTCTCTTGTTTCTTTTGGGTTGTTATGTACAGGAGAATCCTCCCAACCATCATTTAAGTCACTTTCATAGTCATAAAACAAAACCAACCTGCCATTATGAAATAGTCCAAAACCTTGTGGCTTTTTTTTGTTATGCTCATGTATTTTAGGAAGCCCTTTTGGAAAAGAAAAAGTTTGATTGTAAATAGGATGGTTTAAAGGTATTTCTTGTAATTCACTTGTAGGAAAAACTTTTTTTAACTCCCTTCTGATATATTTATCTAAGCCATAATTATCTGAAATATGCAAAAAACCACCAGATGTAAGATAGTTTCTTAAGGTTTCAGAATCTTCGCTATTAAAAAAGATATTACCATGACCAGTTATAAAAATTATAGGATAATTAAATAAAGCATTATCATTTAAAGAAACTGTTTGCGGTTCTTTGTCAATTGATGTTTTTGTGTAGGTATTTGTGTAGGTAATCAAATTTGGTAAAGCTGTTGGATTTGCATACCAGTCACCACCACCTTGATATTTCAAAATTGCTATCTGTTGAGCGTTAACAAAAAATGAAAAAAAGAATAAATAAATAAATATGTTGCTTTTCACTAAAAGTATTTTAGTTGACAATATAATAAAACATAATTAAAAAACACCAGCTATAATAACTGGTGTTTTCTTTTTTCCCCTTAAGAAATTTAATATCATTAAAGCTTTCTATCTCAGAAATATAAAATTCAATTAATTTCACTACAATAATAATTGTTTTTTTTATTTGTAGAGTTCGAAAACGTCCAGAATGGGTGTTTTCGAACTAATTTCTTGTGCTTTTTTTAAATATTCATCGAATTAATCTAAATAAAAAACACCAACTATATATAGCTGGTGTTTAAGGTTTAAACCTTTTCTTTCTCATCGTTGAGCCTCTTAACTCAACAATATCTTTTAGAAATTATATTTAATAATAAAAAACCCCTTCAAAATTCTTGTATTTTAAATATTTATTTCTCTTAAATCAAATTTAGTGTATCTATTTATAAATTGAGTTCGAAAACGTCCAGATTAAGTGTTTTCGAACTAATTAAGTGTTAAAATCATCTTAAATAGCTAAAGAAGCTTTGTTTCGATAATTAAATGGAGTTAAACCTGTATGTTTTTTAAAAACAGTAAAAAAAGTTGATTTTGAATTAAAGCCAGATTCTAAGCCAATCGAAGCAATTGTGTAATTTTGATACTCAGAATTAATTAATAAGTTTTTGGCTTGTTCAATTCTCATTTCATTTAAATAATCAATAAAACTCTTGTTGGCTATTGTATTAATAATAAGAGATAATGTACTTGGGCTAAAATCAAAATCCTCAGAAAGATTTTGTAATGTGTATTTTGTAAGTAAAAATTTTTTTTCTGCTCTAATAAAACTATCTATCTTGAAAAAATATTCTTTATATTTTTCAAGTTGTTCATTAGAAATTGCTGTTTCAGTTGAGTTTAAATTAACTTCCTGTTTTGTTTCTGAAATTATAGGGTATGTTAAAAGAACTTCCCTTAGGTGTTGTCTTTCTTTTAAAACTCTAAGTTGTCTAAGTCCTTGGTAACCTAACCAATAAATTAATACGGTTGTATATATTCTTAAAGGGTAATAAGAAAACATAAACCCTTTGAAATTCATACTTACTTTAATTACTAATGCAGTAATCCATAAGATGTAGCCAACTGATGAAAGTTTGAAAAAAGTATTAATCCATTTTAAATTATCGTATGATAATATTTTTGGAAATAATTTTTCTCTTCTGTAAAGAATATAGAACGAATAGATAAAAAGGCTAATAGATATTGAGAAACTAATTATTTCTTCAATTGAAGTATAGCGTTCGTAAATAAAATCTTGATGCTCATTTGAATTAACAGCACTATAATATAACACAAAACTAACTTGTGCAACTATTGAAGAGATGAAAAGAGGAATTATAAGTTTAAGTAAGTTATAAGTTTTAGAAGTTATTTTTAAATAATTAATTAAAAACATATACAAAAAAGGCATAGCTAAAAAATGCCAAGGTATTTGAATATAATCTAAAGCGAACTTATGTTGAAATAACTTGTTTTCTAGGGCCCATGACTGTATGTTGTTTAAAGAAATAGATAGGATAAGTAAATTTAAGTATAGCATACTTTTATCCTTGCCGTTTTTTGATGAAAACAGAATTATACTAAACGCAAACCCATGTAACGCGCTAATAAGTAAGAACAAATTAAAGAAATCTGATGTACTCAATGTTAGTTTTTAATCGAGTTAAATATACAAAAAAGAATTATTGATGTAAAAAACTAATTTGTTGTACTGCTGTTAATCCAGCTGTTTCTGTTCTTAATCTTGTGTTACCTAGGGTTATAGGAGTGAATTTTTGAGATAAAGATTTTTTAATTTCATCTGTGGAAAAATCACCTTCAGGACCAATTAGTATTGTATAACTTGAAGCTAAATCTATACCGTCTTTTAAAGTATTCTTTCTAGTGTCATCCTCACAATGAGCTATAAATAATTGGCTTGAAAATTGTTGTTGAATAAATTCAGAAAATTTAACAGGCTCATTTAGCTTAGGTAATTTATACTGTAATGATTGTTTCATTGCAGCTTGTATTATTTTAGCTAACCTTTCAGTTTTTACAACTTTCCTTTCAGAATTTTTACAAATAATAGGTGTAATTTCATCAATACCAATTTCTGTAGCCTTTTCAAGAAACCACTCTAAACGGTCGTTGTTTTTTGTAGGAGCAATGGCAACATGGAGATAATAATTTCGTGAACTTTTTTTTTCTTCTTTTTTAATAATAGTTACAATACATTTTTTATCGCTGGCAATTACTATTTCTACAGTAAATAAATAGTGATTACCATTTGTTATGTAAAGTATATCACCTTCTTTTTTACGTAAAACACGAACTATATGTCTGCTCTCATCTTTATCAAAAGTGAATTGCTTTGTGTCTTCAGAAATATGTTGATTGTAAAATAACTGCATTATAAATTAATTCTATAGGTTCTTCTTCTTTTATGAGTTTCTGGATTAAAATCTTTCCAAATTTTATGAATAGCTTCGTTTTCTTCTAATTCAGGAGTTCGAATACAGTTTTCAATATTTCTATCTGAAAAAGTTTCACAATATTGGCTAAATAAAATAGCAGTAACACCTTTGTTTTGATAGTCAGGATGTACACCAATTAAATAAAAAGTAACATCTTTAGAGTTTTTTCTTGCGTTTAGTAAATGAAAAAGACCAAAAGGAAAGAGTTTACCTTTTGCTTTTTGAAGGGCTTCAGAAAAAGAGGGCATTACAATAGCAAAACCAACTAGTTTATGATTACTATCAATAACAAATTTTATATACTCAGGATTAATAAAACTGATGTATTTTTTTTTGAAATATGCTATTTGTTCATCAGAAATAGGAACGTAGGTTGAAAGTTTTGAATAGGTTTTACCAAATAAATCAAACATTTCATCTACATAAGGCATTATTTTTTTAGTAGAAGTGAAATTTAGTTGTTTTAAATTATATCGATTTTGAATTAAGTTACTTATTCTTTTATATTTTTTTGCATCAACATTTTTAAAAAGAAATTTATTTTCTAAATATTCTTTTTCTTTTTTAAAACCTAATTCTTCTAAATGCACTTTATAATAAGGATGATTATACCATGTGATCATAGTACCAATATGATTAAAACCTTCTGTCAAAACACCTGTTTTGTCAAGATTATTAAAGCCAATTGGGCCTTCTATGTATTCAAGGTTGTTTTTACATCCTATTTCTTTTACTTTATCTAATAAAGCTTTGCTAACATTGACATCATCAATAACATCATACCAACCAAATCGCATTTTTTTTAATCCTTGTTTCCCTACTTCATAAGTATTAATAATAGCTACAATTCGTCCAACTATTTTTTCGTTTTTTAATGCAATAAAAAATTGAGCATTAGCATGTTCAAAAACTGGGTTTTTTGTTTTATCAAAACTGGCTATTTCGTCATTTATTATTGGTGGTACCCAGTAAGGATTATCTTTATAAAGTGAAAAAGGAAATTTAACAAACTGTTTCATTTCCTTTTTAGTATTTATTTCTTTAATGGTAATCATATAAAGTGTATGATTTCTGTTTTTTAATTATCGTCTTCTTCTTTCTTTTTTTCTTTTTCTTCCTCTTTTTTTATTTCTTCTTCTAGTTCTTTTATTTCTTTTTCAAGTTTTAAACGTTCTTTAGCTTTACGTTCAGCTTCTTTTATTTTTTCCTTTTCCAGTTTTAAGCGTTCCTTTTCTTTACGTTTAATTTCTTTTTCTTTTTCTTTTTCTTGACGTCTCTTTTCTTTTTCTACTTTTTTTGCCGCCTTTTTTGCAGCTTTCTTTTCAGCTTTGCTTGCTTTCTTTTTATCCTTTTTGTCTTCTTTAGAAATAATATCGATTAACGATTTTTCTCTTTGCCTTCTAGGTTTTTCTGTTCTAATAGTAGAATTATCTTTATTAGGAGAAATATCTAAATCAACTTTCTGTTCTCGTTTTTTGTCTTTTTTAAATAGTCTTTTAATCTTACTAAATAACCTTCCAAAGAAACCTCTATTTTCATCATATTTTATTGGCTTATCTTCTTCTATTTTATTTCCAAATTCGTCAATTTCAGCAAAGGTATCAAAATGCCTATCTAGCCTATATGAAACACCAATAGTTGAAGTGATACCTATTTCTTTTCTTTCAAAGTTAGCTCTTACAGAAGCATTAATTTGAAGGTTTTTGTTAAATAAATAGGCAGCGCCACCTCCAATACTACTTTTATTTTCATATTTTTCAAAAACACCTTGCATTTCAGCAAAACCAGACCAATAATCATTAAAATTATAGGTACCAGTAACAACATATGAGTACTCAGAAAATTCAGTACCTATGTTGTTGTAAAATAAATTAGTAACTACATTTAATTTATCGGAAAATTCATTTTGAAGTAAAACACCAACTCTAGGGCTCATTCCACCTTTCTCGTGATAATCATTTAAAAAATTACCAAAACTAAGTCCAGCATAAACACCAACATGAGGAATCCATCGTTTATAATCAAAAGAATGTCTGGCTTTCCAACTTCTAATTTCTTTAGTTTTATCATCATATTTAGGTGCATATACCAAATATTTAGCACCAATAGTAAATTCACTTAAACCAGTTTTGTTATATGACGATTCAAAAATATTTTTAAATGCTATTTTATCATTAGATAAAGAGGTGTTTAAATTCAATTCAAGCTTTTCATTAATGAAACTTGTTCTAAAAAATAAATTTAAACCAATAGATTGAGGGTTACTAAATGTTGCAGTTATTGGAACCTTTCTATAAAAAAGACTTGATTCAAGTTGATAAACTCCAGAACCTACACTATATGGGCTTTCTGATAACCCAGGTCTATTTGAGTTTATAACAGTGGTGTACTGTGCTTGTACAAAGGTTGTTGTACAAAAAATAAAAAACAAAAAAAGCCTTTTTATCATGTTGTAAAAATCAAATTTAAGGAGTAATACAAACATACAGTAAAAATATGAATTACTCTATATTATAAGTTTTGTAAACTCTTAACGTTACCTTTTGTTTCAAATTGTTATTTTTGGGTAATTTTTTTGAATATTTTTATTTGTATGATAATACATCAAGCTGGACCTATGACTCTTTTACGAACTATTTTAATTATTCTTTTAGTTTATTATGCTATTAAGTTTTTAGCAAAACTATTTGGCCCATACTTATTAAAGAAAGCAGTTGATAAGGTTCAAAAAAAAGCACAACAGCAGTATGGTGAAAAACAAAGTTCTACTGTTAAAGAAGGTGAAACAATAATAGATAAAAAACCTAATAACTCTAAAGAAAGCAATAACTCAGTAGGAGAGTATGTTGATTTTGAAGAAATTGATTAATTATGAATTTTAAAAAGTTTTTACCTTACGTGATAGCTATTGTAGTTTTTACAATAGCTTCATTGATTTATTTTAATCCAGTTTTAAGCGGAAAACAAATTAAACAGAGTGATATTACTCAGTTTAAAGGGATGTCGAAGCAAGTTGTTGATTATAGAGTTGAGAATGGAGAAGAACCTTATTGGTTAGGAAATGCTTTTAGCGGTATGCCAGCTTTTCAGGTTAGTGCGTATTATCCAAATGATTTTGTACGTTACCTTGATAAAGGATTACGTTTTTTACCTAGGCCTGCTGATTATTTATTCTTATATTTTTTAGGATTCTTCTTATTGTTAATTGCTTTAAAGGTTGACTGGAAACTTGCAATACTAGGTAGTTTGTCCTTTGGATTCTCAACTTATCTAATTATCATTTTTGGAGCTGGTCATAATGCCAAGGCTCATGCAATTGGGTATATGCCTATGGTAATTGCAGGAGTTCTATATTTATTTCAAAAAAGATATTTACTTGGTTTTGTGGTTACTTCTTTAGCAATGGCTTTAGAAATTTATGCAAACCATCCTCAAATGACATATTATCTTGGTTTTTGTTTATTAATTTTAGTTATTGTTGAAGGAATAGAGGCTGTAAAAACTAAAGAAGTTTCTGTTTTTATTAAGCAGGTGTCAGTTTTAGTAGTAGCTGTAATTATTGGAGTTAGTGTAAATGCTACACGATTGATGTCAATGAAGCAATATGCTGATTTTAGCACAAGAGGGAAATCTGAATTAACAATAAATCCAGATGGTACGCCGAAAGAAAAATCAACAGGGCTAGATAAAGAGTATATTACTGAATATAGTTATGGAATTTCAGAAACCTTCAACTTAATAATGCCTCGTTTCATGGGAGGTGGAACTTTTGAAAAGTTAGGTGAAGATTCTAATTTTTATCAAACTTTAGAAAGTAATGCAGGGAAAAGTGTAGCAAAAGAATATTCAAATCAAGTATTAACGTATTGGGGGAAACAGCCAATAGTAGAAGCTCCTGCTTATATTGGAGTTATACTTTTCTTTTTATTTTTTCTTGGGGTGTTTTTAGTAAGAGGCCGATTAAAGTACTGGTTAGTTTCTGCTACGATTTTTTCAATACTAATGAGTTGGGGTAAAAATTTTGAAGTATTAACTAACTTTTTTATTGATTATGTTCCTCTTTATAATAAATTTAGAGCAGTTTCTTCTATTCAAGTTATAGCTGAACTATGTGTTCCTTTATTAGGAGTTATAGCTTTAAAAGAGTTCTTTTCACCAAAAGTGTCTAGTGAAGAGAAAAAAGAAGCTCTTAAAAAAGCATTATATCTTATTGGTGGTTTGTTGTTGGTTTTTACTGTTTTTGGTTCAAGTTTATTTGCTTTTGAAGGTATTAGAGATGCACAATATCAACAGTTACCAGAATTAATAGATGCATTAAAATCTGATAGAAAATCAATGTTATTTATGGATGGTATTCGTTCACTTATATTAGTAACGTTATCAGCTGGATTATTATGGTTTTTACTAAAAAATAAACTAAAAGAAACACCTGTTATTATTGGATTAACAGTATTAATTCTTTTCGATTTAATCTCTGTAGATATAAATTATGTAAACAAAGAAGATTTTACAACTAAGCGAAAAGTGATAAAGCCATTTGTTGCTAGTAAAGCAAATAATGAAATTTTAAAAGATAAAAGTTATTATCGTGTAGCTAATTTTGCTACAAACCCTATGATGGATGGAAGGACTTCTTATTTTCATAATTCTATAGGTGGGTATCATGCAGCAAAAATGAAACGTTATCAAGAATTATTTGATTATCAAATAGCAAAAAATAATATGGAGGTGTTAAACATGTTAAACACGAAGTATTTTATTGCAGGAGAAGATAAGTTTCAAGAAAATCCTGAAGCAAACGGAAACGCATGGTTTGTGAATAATATTAAATTAGTGAATTCAGCTGATGAAGAGATTAAGGCATTAGATAATTTAAAAACAAATGAAGTAGCTGTGTTGAGAAAATCGAGTTTAGAGAATTCGAAAATAAACTTTCCAAAGGAAAAAGATTCAACTGCTACAATTGCTCTAATTAAAAATGCTATAACTGAATTAGTTTATAAATCAACAACAAGAAAAGAGCAATTTGCTGTGTTTTCTGAGATTTATTACAAAGATGGTTGGAATGCGTATATTGATGGGGAATTGGTTCCACATTATAGAGTAAATTACGTTTTAAGAGGAATGTTAGTTCCAAAAGGAAATCACACTATTGAGTTTAAATTTCAGCCAAAAGTTATAAAAACAGGAAGCACGATTGCATTATTATCTTATGTGTTGTTACTATTAGTTCCAATAGGTTGGTTTTTCTTAAATAGAAAAAAAGAAGAAAAGGCTTAATTCTCTAGAGTTTTTAAAAAAGAAGATGGAGTTAATCCTGTTTGTTTTTTAAAGGCTCTAGAGAAAGCAGAAGCATTTGTATAACCAATTTCTTCTCCTAAAGCTTGTATTGAGTATTTCTTGTATTCAGTATTAGTTTTTAATTTTTCAATGATATAATTAATTCTTTTTTTAGTGTAAAACTGTTTAAAGGACTTTTTATAATGTTTGTTAAATACAAAAGAAATATATGTTGAATTTGTGTTGATTTCTTCAGCGATTGACGAAACTGAAAAATCTGATTTTAAGAAAGTATTTGAACCATTAATTTTTTCTATTGCAGAGAGTATTTGGTTTTCAAGTTCTATATCAATATTATATTCTTTCTTAATTGTTTGTTTTTCTTGAGTTTTGCTATTAAGTTTATTAATAGCAGATATTTTCTTTTTATTTTCTTTTTTTAATTTTAAGTATCCTAACAGAAAAACTAGAATTACTATAAAGGAAAAAACAATGATTAGATAATTTTGGTTTCTATTACTTTGTTTTTTTATTTCTTTATTAAGTTTGATTACTCTATTAAAATCATTTTCATATAATAATTGGAATGTTTTTTCTTTGTTCTTTTTAGCTAATTCGTATTGAAGCATAGTTAGCTTAGAATATTTAAAAGCACTATCTATTTTTTTTAAATTATTATATTGATTAGATAAAATATCGTACAAAGCAATTAACGTACTGCGTCTACAAGTTGTTTTTTTATTATTTAAAAGCTTATTTGAATAAAAAATTGTAGAATCAGCATTTTTTAAATTGTAATAACAAATGGCTTTTTGAAAATATTCATAATGATTATAGTTATATCCATTATGTATATTTTTATAGTTGTTTATTGATTTTAAGGCATTAGAATATTCTTCTTTAGCTATTAAAATCTTTGTTTTTTTGAAGTTATATATTATCTCCGAATCTTTATGAGGAGGATTAAATTTTTTAGCTACATTATAACCTTTTTTATAATAAAAAGAGGCAGAATCTATATAATGTAAATTTTGATTTTTTTTACTTAAAGATAAATATACATTACCTATAGAGTTTAAAATGTTTGACTTAAATTTTAATGAATGATAGGCGCCTATTTTGTCTTTTCTATAAACTTTATCAATAAGTTGTAATGTAGGCTTTAGTATTCTAAGAGCTTCATCATAAAATCCTAATTCAGATTTAATAATTGCCAAATGATTTTTGAAAGATAGTTTATTAGTATGATAAAACTTATCTTTTAAAACTAAACTATTTAGAACTTTTTCCTGTTCCATTAAATAATTATAAGCAATATTATACTCTCCTAACTTTTTCTTTAACCAAAATAAACGAGTATATATTGAGATTTTAATTGCTTTAAAACAGAAATCTTCATTGTTTTTAATTTTAAGGAGTACCTTTTTGCAAATCAATTCTGTTTTCTTGTAATTTCTATTTAGATAAGCCAGTTTAGCTTCATAAGTGTAAGCTTGATATAAGCTACATTCATTATTTAAGTTTTTTAATTTACGTATGTAATATTTTATACTGTCTTGATTTCTATTAATAAAGAAAAGACATTTTTTATTGTATAAACTTATTGAGTCACTAGAATTAAAATTAGTTTTAGTTTGAGAAAAAGAGAAGAGGTTTAAAAATAATAAAATAAAAAATATAGATTTCCTCATAAAGCGCAACTAGTAATGATTATAGATGTTTGCTTTTTATAAAAAGCGAGATTTGTAAGCAAATATATATTAATTTAGAGTGTGCTTTTTATAAAAAAAGGAATATGTTTTTTTTTGAATTAAAAATGATTGATATGTTTGTTATATGAATGTCCGAACATTTAGGGAAGATTGAAAGAAAAAGTAGTACTATGTTTTTATTAAGAAATCAAAATGTATAATAAACGTTTTGATTTTTTTTATTTAAAGTCTTAATAGTTTTTTCCAGTAAAACTAAAATAGTGATACATTTGCTTAAAAATAAATAAATGTATAATCAGCTTCCAATATTAGTATGTATAAGTAGTATTAAATTTTTTTTTACTTCAAACGTAATTACAAATTTTAAAATTTTATATACTAAATCCTTTCAAAAACAAAATTATATTTTTTATACAGTTTAAGTATGAGAATTGGAATGTTGCTAAATGGGAGCTATCCCGCAGATATAAGAGTTAGAAAAGAAGCTGAAACGTTAGCTGAAAATCATGATGTTTTCATTTTATGTAAAAGAATTTCAAAAGAGAAAAGTTATGAAGTTGTAAATGGAGTTCATGTTTTTAGGAAAATAGAATATAAAAGTTTAGCACATGAAGGAATTATAGATGTATTAACATCCATAAACTTTATACACCCCTATTTTAAAAAGAAAACTCCAATTTTTATAAAAGAAAATAATATTGAAGCTTTACATGTGCATGATTTACCACTTGCAAAAACAGCATTAATTTTTACTGAGAAGTATAATTTAAAATCAATATTAGATTTACATGAAAACTACCCTGCGGCCTTGATTACTTGGTTTGCTTGGAGAAGAAACCCTATAATTAGAGTAAAAAATAAATTATTATTTGGGTATAAAAGGTGGAGTAATTTTGAAAGAAGGATTATAAAAAAGTATGATGTATTGGTAGCTGTTGTTGATGAAATGAAGCAAAGGTTAATTAATCAGTATGGAGTAGATGAAAATAGAGTAGTAGTTGTTCCTAACACTGAAAAAAAAGAATTTGCAGAAAATTTTGATATAAAAAGCACAAATTATTTTACAGGATTAGAGGATCGATTTATTATTTCCTATGTAGGAGGCTTTGGACCACATAGAGGAATTCACACAGCTATTTTAGGAATGAACAAAATTATTGAAAAATTCCCAAATACTTTACTAGTTTTAGTAGGGCCTGCGAACTATGATGTGAGACTTTATTTACAAAATTTAATAAAAGAACATAAATTAGAAGATTTTGTTATTATCAAAGACAAAGAACCTTTCAAAAATGTTGTAAATATTATGAAAAGTTCTCAATTAAATATTATACCTCATATTTCTAATGAGCAAACAGAAAGTGCAATGCCACATAAATTTTTTCAAATTTTATTGTCTGGTAAACCTTTATTGGTTTCTGATTGTGCACCAATGAAAAGAATTGTTGAAGAAAAAGAAATTGGAAGTTGTTTTGAAGCAGAAAACCCAATTAGTTTTGCTGATAAAGTTTTTAATATTCAAATGAATTATCAAGCGGCTCTTGATAAAGCTAAAAAAGGTAATGAAGAAGCTTTGGTAGGTAATTTAAATTGGGAATTTACTTCTAAAGAATTAATAGCATTATATGATAGGTTAAGCGATTGAAAGTTTTAATAGTAACATATTATTGGGTGCCAGCTGGAGGTTCAGGTGTGCAACGTTGGCTTAAATTTGTAAAGTATTTAAGAAGCTTTGGGATTGAGCCTGTTATATATACTGTTGAAAATCCTAACTATCCACTTGTAGATACTTCTTTAAGTATTGATGTTCCTGAAAATATAGAGGTTATTAAAAGTCCTATTTTGGAACCTAATAATTTATTATCAAGATTTAAGAAAAAAGGATCCCAAACTAGCGCAGGATTTTTAAACCCTAATCCTACTTTTTTCGGTAAAGTATTACAATATATAAGAGCAAATTATTTTATACCTGATGCTAGGAAGTTTTGGGTTAAACCGTCAGTTAAAAAACTTAAAAATTATTTAAAAGAAAATACTGTAGATATACTTATAACTACTGGGCCTCCTCATAGTATGCATTTAATAGGTTTACAGTTAAAGAAAGAATTAGGAATAAAGTGGGCAGCTGATTTTAGAGATCCTTGGACAGATATAGATTATTTTCATCAATTACCATTAACTAAAAAATCAATAAAAAAGCACCACAAATTAGAAAAAGAGGTTTTAAAAAAAGCTGATGCAATTTTAGTTATTGGCAAAACTATGAAAGAAAATTATTCTGACTATTCTAATAAAATTTATGTAGTAACGAATGGATATGATAATGAAGAAGACCAAAAAGAAAAGATTAATCTAGACGAAACATTTTCTATAACTCATATAGGATTAATGAATGCCGATAGGAATCCTAAAATTTTATGGGAAGTATTAGATGAAATTTGTAAAGAAAATGTTCAGTTTTCAAATGATTTAGAAATAAAACTAATAGGTAAAGTAGCCAAAGAAATTGATGAAACTTTAGAGAAATATTCCTTTAAGGGTGTGAAAAAAATTAATTATGTTCCACATAATGAAGTGTTGAACTATCAAAAAAAATCACAAATTTTATTATTAGCTGTAAATAACGTACCAAGTGCAAAAGGTATTATAACAGGTAAAATTTTTGAATATTTACAAGCAAAACGACCTATATTAGCAATTGGACCAGAAAATGGTGATTTAGCAGAAATTTTAAATGTTACTAATTCAGGCGACATAGTAAGTTTTGATAATAAAAGAAAGTTAAAAATAATAATAACTAATCTGTATAATAGTTATAAAGCCCAAAATTTAACTGTTGATTCAAAAGATATTGGTAAATTTCATAGACAAGAATTGACAAGGCAATTAACAGAAATACTTAAAGAAATTAATAATTCTTGAAAAAAATAGTAACCATATTAGGAGCAAGACCACAGTTTGTAAAAGGAGCTGTGTTAAGTAGAATTATAGTTGAACATAATGATTTTCAGGAAATCATAGTTCACACAGGTCAGCATTATGATGTTAATATGAGTGCTGTTTTTTTTGATGAAATGAAAATCCCAAAACCTAAATATAATTTAAATATTAATGGGTTAAATCATGGGGCTATGACTGGTCAAATGATGGAAAAAATAGAAGAGGTTTTATACAAAGAACAACCAGACGCAGTAATTGTTTATGGAGACACTAATTCAACTTTAGCAGGGGCTTTAACTGCTAAAAAAATGAATATTAAGATTGTGCATATTGAAGCTGGTTTACGGTCATTTAATATGGAAATGCCAGAGGAAGTGAATAGAATAGTAACTGACAGGATTGCAGATTTGTTGAGTTGCCCAACTAATAGTTCTTTAAAAAACTTAAAAATTGAAGGGTTTGATAGTTTACCGATTAAAATTGAAAAGCATGGTGATATTATGAAAGATGCTGTTGAGTTTTATAGTAAGCTTTCAGAAGAGAAATCGACTATAATTAACAGATTAAAATTAGCTGAAAACAATTTTGTTTTAGCAACTATTCATAGACAAGAAAATACAGATTCAAAAAAATCACTTGAAAGTATTTTTAAAGCTTTAGAAGAGATAAATAAAAATACTCCAGTAATTTTACCATTGCACCCAAGAACAGCACTTAAATTAAAAGAATTCGAAATAGAATCTAAAATTACCTTAATAGAGCCTATAGGGTATTTTGATATGTTGGAGTTATTAAAAAATTGTACTATGGTTATAACTGATAGTGGAGGATTACAAAAAGAAGCTTTCTTTAATAAAAAACATTGTGTAATAGCTCGAACAGAAACTGAATGGGTAGAATTAGTTGATAATGATTATGCGTTAATTACAGGATTCGAAAAGAAAAAAATAATAGAAGCTTTCAACTATTTTTTAACTTCAACTAAGTTGTTTGATAAAGAATTGTATGGTGTTAATGTTGGAGAGAAAATTTATACATCAATAAAAAAACTAATTCAAGTATAATTTGGGAATAGTATTAAAACAATCGCTTAAAAACACTCTTGTTATTTACTTAGGATTTATAATTGGAGGTGTTAACACTGTTTATTTATATGACCGATTTTTAACTTCAGAATATTATGGGTTAGCCACGTATGTTTTTGCAGCTTCAAACCTTATAATGCCAATAATAGCTTTTGGAATTCATTTTACTATTGTCAAATTTTTTTCTAGTTATACTTCAAAAATAGAGAAAGATAAATTTTTGAATTTAGTTCTTTTTTTACCACTATTTATAGCTTTACCTGTAGGTTTTTTGTGGGATTCTGTTCATGATTTAATAATGAATTATGTTTCAAAGAGTAATTCAAAAGATAATTTGATTATTGAGAATTATACAATTTACATATATATAATTGCAGTTTGTTGTGCTTATTTTGAAGTGTTTTATTCTTGGGCTAAAGTACAATTACAATCGGTATTTGGTAATGTTTTAAAAGAATTATACAATAGAGTAGCTGTTATGAGTTTGCTTTTTGCAGTTTCTTTTGATGTTATTACAAAACAAGAATTTCTTTTTTATATGGCCCTAGCTTACGTTTTAAGATCGATATTAATGATGCTGTATGCGTTTAAGTTATATATACCTAAATTTTCATTTGGATTACCCTCTAATTTTAAAGAAGTATTGAAATACACTTCATATATACTTTTAGCAGGTAGTGCAGGTGCCATTGTTTTAGATATTGATAAGGTTATGATACCAGGTAAAGAAGGATTTGCAATGGCTGCTTATTACTCTGTAGCTGTTTTTATAGGGTCGTTCATTGAAGCGCCTAGTAGAGCAATGACCCAAATATTACAGCCATTAACGTCAAAGTCTATAAATGAAAATAATAGCAAGGAAGTTGAAAGTTTATATAAAAAGAGTTCTATAAACTTATTATTGATAGGAGGATTGTTTTTTATATTGGTAAACACGAATGTTTCCGAGTTGTTTAAAATAATGCCTAGTGATGGTTATGCTGGAGGTGAAAAAGTTGTTTTAATGATTTCTTCAGCTAAACTATTTTTAATGTTATTAGGTAGTAATGGAGCTATTATTAACAATTCTAAATTTTATAGAATAGTATTGCCTATTGGATTGGGTATGGCATTAGGTGTTTATTTTTTAAATGATTATTTCTATTATAATTTAAATTTATCTACCGATGGCTTAGCGTTAGCTACATTGATAATTACTTTTTTCTTTGGAGGTTTTAAATTATGGTTTGTTCAAAATAAATTAAAAATGAACCCTTTTACATTCAAAACTATTATAATGATTTTTATAATTGTTCTATTATATTTTATTTTTAATTTTTGGAATTTTTCTATACCTGAAATGTCATTATTAAACTTTTCTATTCACCCAATAATAAATATTGTTTTAAAAAGTATCTTGATAATTCCTATATATATATTTATAGTATATAAACTAAAGATATCAACACAGTTCAATGGTTTGTTAAATAGATTCGTATAAAAAAAGGTTTATTAATTAAAATAAACCTTTCTATATAAATGTGGGGAGACTGAATTTTTCAGAATTCTCATTATTTTTATGAACCGACAAAATTAGGGGTTATAATAAGAGTTTTTGTTAACATATGTTTACATGTTAACTTGAGTATAACTTTCTTCTAATTCGACTTAATTGTACTGCAGTAACATTTAAATAAGACGCTATTTGATGTAAAGGAATTTGTTTTTCAATTTCTGGAACCGTTTTTTTTAACATTAAATACCTTTCTGTAGCGTTTAAAGTGGTTAATTGTGTTACTCGAGTTATTAATTTTAGGTATTCTTGCATTAATATTTTTGAAAATAATATTGAAATATCATGATTCTTTTCAGTCAAAGACAAGAACAGGTTTAATTTTGTTTCTAAAATAATAGAATCAGATAAACAGTAATAATCTACATTTAAATTAGGTGCATTTATTAATGATTTATGAGGAGCTATAACTGAAATAGGAGTAAATAATGTTCTAATATAATTTTTACCCTTTTGATCCACTAAAAATGAGCAGACTACTCCCTTTTTTAAAATAAAAAACTTAGATTCTTTTTGGTTTTTACCAGCTATGATATCACTTTTTTTATAATGTTTTAAAGTAAGAGCACTTTCTAATTTATTTTTCGAAGTAGTTGATAAAGAGCTCTTGTATTCCGATAAAAATTGTTCTATTGTATTCATTTAAATGTAATAGGAAACAATTATATTTGGGGAGAGTATAATTCGTTTATCTCAAATTTAAGGAAATTTTTTCTAAAAAACTAATAGCATTTGGTCCCTCCATAAATAATAGGTCTAATATAGAAAGGTTTGGGATAAAACCATGTTTATCATCAAACATTTGAATATAAGTATCCATTTCTACTTTTATACCCTTTTTAGCTATAGCTAAACTTCTAAAATCTTCTTCAGCAGTATCATCATAACAAGTAGTTTTTGAGTAAGATTCACTTATTTGTAAAGCATCAGCAACAAATAAATGAGTATCTACAACAACATCATGTAAAAAAGAATACTTTTTACTAAATATTTTATGAATATCGTCTTCATAGAACTCAAAAAAAGGAGAAGTATGGTAAGCAGATTGTAACGATTTAAAATGCTGTTGTTGCCATGGAAATTCATTTTCAACCATAGCATCTTTTGTTTTTTTTCTACCTTCTGATTGTTTGTGTTTTACAGGTATATTTAAAGAAAGTTTCCCATTTGCGCCATATATATAACAACGATTTCTATAGGTTTGTTTTTGAAAATTATCTTCAAATTCAAATGTAACAGAATCACATTGTGAAATTTTAGAGTACTGAGCAATTGGAGCAAAATAAGTAGGAATAAAAAGAGCCATTATGCTTTCTTTTTACTTTTTCTGATACTATAAAAAATATAACCAGCAATCAATACGATTACAACCCATAAATAAGAAACTGGTTTTCCACTTCCTCCAACAGTTGTAAACATTCTATCCCAACGAATTGATTTTAATTTTTCACCAAAACTTTTAGCTTTTGGGTCCCAACTTAACCAAACCATTACAGGTTTCCCAACAACGTGATCAAAAGGTACATATCCCCAGTTTCTGGCGTCTAAAGAGTTTTGACGATTATCACCCATCATCCAGTAATAATCTTGCTTAAAAGTGTATGATTTTGCCTTTTTACCGTTAATGTATATGTTGTTACCAAAAATGGTTAAATTGTTATTTTCATACCTTCTAATAATTTGCTCATAAAAAGGAATACTATTTTCGTTTAATTCAACAGTTACTCCTTTTTTAGGAATATAAATAGGTCCAAAATTATCTGAAGACCAAGCGTATTTAGGACTGTGTGGGAAAACAGATTTATCATAGTGCCCTTTTGGTCTTAATGTTTTTGTTATGCTTTTAACTATTGGGTCTTTTTTAATTAAAGCTGCTTCATCGTCAGTTAAATTTAAAATATATTTCCCATCTCTAGGAGCCCATTCTCGAATGTTATATTTTTCAGCAGCACCTCTACTAAAGTTTTTTCCTTCTGTGTCAACCTCAAAAAACCATTGAGGCTTAGCTCTGTCTGGTAAAATAGTTTTCTTTCCATTAATAAAAACATATCCATCTCTAACTTCTAAACTATCACCAGCAACACCTACACATCTTTTTACATAGTTTGTACGTTTGTCTATAGGTTTATAGGTAAATTTTCCTGAATTATCTCCCCACATTGCTTTTAAAGAATCTGCAGGCCAACTAAACACAACAATATCATTTCGTTTAATTTTTTGAAGCGCAGGCAAACGCATGTATGGTAATGATAATTTATTTTTCCAACTATTTTTATTTTCAGGGTTATCATCTGATAAAAATGACTTAGCACCCAAACCAGGAATCGTATCATGAGCCATCGGAGCAGCTACAGTAGTCATTGGAACACGTGCCCCATAATGAAATTTACTAACAAATAAATAATCACCAACTAATAATGTTTTTTCTAAAGATGAAGTTGGAATAGTATATGGTTGCATAAAATAAGTATGCACTAAAGTAGCAGCAATTACGGCAAAAGCAATAGAACTTAACCATTCATCTACAACATTTGGTGGTTTTAAACTACGATTTTTTATGTGAGAGCTATTAGTAGCATAGTTTATATAGTAGATATATAAACCTAGTGTAAAAATTGCTAAAATGGTGTCTTTTCCTTTATTAAAACCAAAACTTCTACAAGTTTCTACCCAAACAATAGGAAACATTAATAAGTTAACAATAGGAACAAATAATAAAATAACCCACCATTTTGGACGGTTTAGTATTTTCATTAAAATAACAGCATTATAAACTGGTACTGCAGCTTCCCATGCTTTCCTTCCTGCTTTTACATATAATTTCCAAGTTCCTAAAAAATGGATTGCTTGAATTATTAAAAAGAAGATAAACCATTCAGTAAATGTCATAATTTAAATTTTTTTATTCCCTATTAGGGCAAAAGTCAATTTATTAGTGCTTTTATAGTTAAAAAGTTACGTTTTTAACCTAAGTTTAACACGTCATTCATAGTGTAAACCCCTGTTTTATTTGCTAGCCATTCAGCAGCTACAACTGCACCTAAAGCAAATCCTTGTCTATTATGCGCCGTATGTTTAATATCTATAGAGTCAACTTCAGATTTATAAGTAACAGTATGTGTTCCTGGTACTTCAGGTGTACGGATGGCCTTTATTGGAATACTATTTTCTGAAACTTGTTTATCTAATTCCCAAGATGTTTTATGGGTGTTTTCAATAATACCCTCAGCAAGCGTAATAGCAGTTCCACTAGGAGCGTCTAATTTTTTTGTATGGTGAATCTCTTCCATAGTAATATTATACTGCTCTAATGAACTCATCATTTTAGCTAACTGCTTATTTAGCTCAAAAAAGATATTAACGCCTAAACTAAAGTTTGAAGCATAAATAAAAGCCCCTTTTTTTTCATCACATAGATTCACAATATCCTCATATTTATCTAACCATCCAGTGGTTCCAGACACTACAGGGACTGTGTTGTTAATGCAATTAGAAATATTAGTAAAAGCTACATCAGGAATACTAAAATCAATAGCTACATCTGCTAATTTGATATTATAATCTTCTTCACCAGAGTATTTAATTACAACTTCATGACCTCTTTGTAAAGCAATTTTTTCAATTTCTTTACCCATTCTACCATATCCAAGTAAGGCTATTTTCATTTTTTTAAAAAGAATATTTAAATGTTAAACCAACTTTTGGAGATTCAATAAGCATTGGATCAGTTGAAATAGTTGGATTTATAGATAAGTTGTCATCGGTGTTAAATTGAAGTAAATGTGCATTTACACTTGCTTCAACTATTTGTAAAACATAAAGTAAAACTCCAGTTAATAAGGATAAATCTCTATTTTTCCGAAGTACTTTTTGAGCGTTTTCTAAACCAGCAGTAGATATTATATAATCACCATTACTGTCAGTAAATTCATCTTTTAAACCTTGTTTTCTTAATTTAAAAGCATTTCTAAAACGATCATATTCATTACTATTTGTTGTGTAATAATAAATACTAGCACCAATTGCACCCCAAACAATAGGGGCTTTCCAGTATTTTTTATTATAAATTTGTCCTCCTCCAGGAAAAATAGCTGAATAAAAAGCTGCTTTTGATGGTGATAGAGGGTTGTATTTTTTAGTAGTAAATTTAGATTTTTTTATTTTTATAGCCAAAGTATCTTTCTTTTGACCATAAGAGTTATACGATAAAAAGAAACCTAAAAATACTAGTATAATTTTTTTTTGAAACACTTATTTTAATAAGTTTTTTATACGATTAAAGTCTTCTTCAGAAGTAAAAGGGATAGATATCTTTCCTCTTCCACGATTATTAACAGTAACGTCTATTTTATTACCAAAGTATTCATTAAAGTCATTAACGCTTTCTGAAATATATTTTGGTAAAGCTTTTTTCTTAGCCGCTTTAGTAACTGTTCCTGCTTTTAAGTTTTTAACAAGTTCTTCAGTTTGACGAACAGATAGTTTATCTCTAAGGATTTTTTCGTAAATATTTAACTGATCAGTAGCACTGTCAACGTTAATTAAAGCTCTACCATGTCCCATAGAAATAAATCCATCACGCATACCAGTTTGAATAATAGGGTCTAACTTTAGTAAACGTAAATAATTCGTTACAGTAGAACGTTTTTTTCCAACTCTAGTACTAAGTTCTTCTTGTGTTAATTGAATTTCATCAATTAAACGTTGGTATGATAAAGCTACTTCAATAGGATCAAGGTTTTTACGTTGAATATTTTCAACTAAAGCCATTTCTAGCATTTCTTGATCATTCGCTAAGCGAATGTATGCAGGAACAGTTTTGTTTCCTATTAATTTTGAAGCTCTAAAACGACGCTCACCAGAAACTAGTTGGAATTTATCGCTAGCTAATTTACGAACAGTAATTGGTTGAATTACACCTAACTCTTTAATTGAACTAGCTAACTCACGTAAAGCTTCCTCATCAAAATAAGTTCTTGGTTGATAAGGGTTAACATCAATAGAATTAATATCTAGTTCAACGATGCTTCCTACTAATTTATCTGCATTTTTATCTGAAGCAGAGTTTACTTCTGCGGTTTCTTTTAATAATGCTGATAACCCTCTACCTAGAGCTTGTTTTTTTGTTGCTTTTGCCATTACTATACTATGCCTTTTTATTTAAAATTTCGTTCGCCAAATTTAAGTAATTTACGGCACCTTTACTGGTTGCATCGTAAGAAATTATGCTTTCACCATAACTTGGAGCTTCACTTAAACGGATGTTTCTATGAACTATTGTTTCAAAAACCATAGAACTAAAGTGTTTACGAACTTCTTCAACAACTTGGTTTGAAAGACGTAAACGAGAATCGAACATTGTTAATAGTAAGCCTTCAATATCTAGATCTTGATTATGAATTTTCTGAACACTTTTTATAGTATTCAATAATTTACCTAAACCTTCAAGAGCAAAATACTCACATTGTATTGGTATAATTACAGAATCTGCAGCAACTAAAGAGTTTAAAGTTATTAAACCCAAAGAAGGAGCGCAATCAATTAATATATAATCATACTCATCTTTAATGCTTTCTAATGCTTTTTTTAGCATGTACTCTCTTTCTTGTTTGTCTACAAGCTCTATTTCAATAGCAACCAAATCAATATGTGCAGGAATTAGATCTACATTAGGAGAAGTAGTTTGTATAATAGTATCTTTTGGAGGAACAGTTAGTTCTAAAACTTGATAAGTTCCCTTTTCAATACTTTCTACATCTATACCTAAACCAGAAGTAGCGTTTGCTTGCGGATCAGCATCAATTAATAGTACTTTATTTTCTAAAACCCCTAAGGCTGCAGCTAAGTTAACAGTGGTTGTTGTTTTACCAACACCACCCTTTTGATTTGCTATTGCAATAATTCTACCCATTGTAATTTGTCTAGTTTGAAAGAGGTAAATTTACAATTATTTATGGTTTTTTAAAGCGAAAGATGTTAACAAAAAACAATAATCTCATTATTAACTGTATTTTAAGATGTTTTAAGAGTTAATAGATGAAATTATTTTTTTATTTAAAATGCTTTATTTTAAAATTTAATAATGTTTTTATGATTAGGTATTATCGAAAATAAAGCATAAATAAAAAATATCTTATGTGTTTCAAAAATTTGTTTGTTTAATGTTCATTTGGAAATATAACTGCTTACTACGGAAACTTATTGAAGTAATTATTTTTAGTTAGTGATAGGTTTGAACTTGAAATCTATCGCGGATGCCGAAAAGCGTATGAGTAGGTAAAACTATTAAATATTATTTTTTATGAAAAAAATTATTGCACTAATCATGTTAAGTATCATGATTATTTCTTGTCAAGAGGAAGAAATTAAAGAAGAAAAAAAAGAAAACGAAACTAAAGTTATCTCTAAAGAAGATAGTAGAATACTTTCTTTTTCATCGTTTAAAGAGTTTGAGTATTTTATTAAAGAAAGTATTGAATCTAATAATGATTTGATAGAGTTGTCTAAATCAGATTTTGATAGAAATGGTAGAGTTTCTTTATTGTTAGCGTATAACGTTGAAGCTAAAGAGGCTAAAAATTATCAGTTGAATAAAGAAGAAATAGCAGAAGTGAGTTCTAGTGATAGCATGCTGTTATATCTATTAAATAAAAATGGAGAAGTTAGTATTGAAGGATCTATTTATAGAATAGATGGTGAGTTTGTTTATACATACAAAAGTGGAAATGAAAATGGGATCGAATCATTCTTGGCAGATTACAAGTTAGGTAAAGTTAAAATTTCTGATCAAAAAACGATTACATACAATAAATTCTTAAAAGTATATAAGCATGGTAATAATAAAAAAGAATATTTTTCAAGAGGAATTGTTAATCATGAACCATTTTTAAATGATAGAAGTGTAAGAATGAGACTTGAACAATTTGATCAACATTGGTACTTTTATAGTTCTATTGGAGCAAAAACTAAAACAGAACAATACAGACAAGTGTGGTTTTGGAATGCTTGGGTAACCGTTAGAGCTAACAATAGATTAAAGTTTGGAGTGGCTTATCAAGCAAGAATTGTGGGAACCAATTTCAGAATGAACAGAAACCCTTTATTTGATAATATATCAAATCATACAAATGAAGTGATGAAAATTTATGAATTTTGTGTAGGTGATCCAGCGTTGTTCCATTATATACCTGTAGAAGGCTATACTGAACATTGGGCAGAGTGGTATGGAAATACTGCTTTTAAGGTTGTAAACTACTAGGAAGTGTATGTTTTATAAATAAGAAAGACCGTTTAAGCTTACTTAAACGGTCTTTCTTATTTATATTTTTAGAAAGTTTAGCTGTTTAACATAACAGGCATTACTAACATAGTAACTTGCTCTCCTTCTTCTGTACCATCAATAGGTGTTAAAATCCCAGCTCTATTAGGTAAACTCATTTCAATTAATACATCATTTGAGTTTAAATTGTTTAACATTTCACTTAAAAAACGAGAGTTAAATCCAATTTGCATGTCATCTCCTTGATAATCACAAAGTAAACGTTCGTCAGCTTTATTAGAATAGTCTAAATCTTCAGCAGAAATATTTAACTCAGTACCAGCCATTTTTAAGCGGATTTGATGAGTTGTTTTACTAGAAAATATTGAAACACGACGTACAGAGTTTAAAAATGAAGCTCTGTCAACAGTCAATTTATTTGGGTTTTCTTTAGGTATTACAGCCTCGTAATTTGGGTATTTTCCATCAATTAAACGACAAATTAATAATACATTATCAAATGTAAATTTAGCATTAGTGTCATTATACTCTATGGTTACATTTTCTTCTGAGCCACCTAGTATACCTTTTAATAAGTTTAAAGGCTTTTTTGGCATTATAAACTCAGCAGATTTATCAGCAGTAACATCTTTACGAGTGTATTTTACAAGCTTGTGAGCATCTGTAGCAACAAAAGTTAATTCTTTTGAGTTGAATTGAAAAAATACACCACTCATTACTGGTCTTAAATCATCATTCCCAGCAGCAAATATAGTTTTAGTGATTGCTGTAGCTAAAATATGTGATGGTATTTCAGTGCTACTTGGAGATGGTAATTCAACAGCTTTAGGAAATTCTTCTCCGTTAAAATAAGCCATGTCATACTTTCCTTGCTCAGAAATAATTTCAATAGTGCTATCACCTTCAGTTTTAAATGTAAGGGGTTGATCAGGAAAAGTTTTTAAAGTATCCAATAATAAACGAGCATTAATTGCAATAGCTCCAGCATCGGTACTTTCAACTTCTACAACGGCACTCATTGTAGTTTCTAAATCTGATGATGATATTTTTAATTGATTTTCAGATAATTCAAATAGGAAATTATCTAAAATTGGTAGCGTATTATTGCTGTTTATAACTCCTCCTAAAACTTGTAACTGTTTTAATAATTGAGAGCTAGATACGATAAATTTCATTGATTAAGTTTCTAATGATTAGAACTACAAATATATCTTAATTTGACGATTTTAAAAATTTATTTTACAAACTAATTAAATTGATAGTTTATTTGGATGCTTCCGTAAAAGTTTCCTGATGGTACTTGAATGCTTTTTAGTTTTTTTGTGTGGTAATGTATGGTGTATCCTAAATTAAAACGATTTGCTGTAAAACGAATACCAATTTCGGTTGAAAACATAAAAGGCATAACTGAATATGTTATTGGACTACCAGTATTTAAGAAACTACCTTGAATTGTAGCGTCATAAAGAATGTAATTAATCATTGGTTTTATATAGATAAAAGATTCTATTTCATTATTGAATTTAGAGTTTTTATCGTTAAGGTTACTGTTGAAAGCTATTGAATTAACAAGTTTTTGTAAAGGTTTTAAGCCAATTCTACCATAAAAACCAGAAGACATGTTAGTAAAAACTGTACCTATAGATGCATTATTCGTCCAGTTTATATCGTAGTAGTTTGATTTGTCTTTAAATAAAGGTGTGGTAAAACTTGTATTAAAATTTAAAGCAAAGGCATTTTTTATTTGATATTTCCATCCAATAGCTTTTCTGAAACCATAAATATCATGTATGAAGTCTTGTAGTTCTTGTCCTAATGAAGCTGGTCCCACAACACCAATTTCTAATGAGGTTTTTAAGATGTTGTTATTTTTAAGAAAATAATTAATCCCAAAATTACCATATAAATATGAAGCAAAAGGTCTGTCATGCTCTCCGTGTGTTTGCACTGTTGCTTTGAAAGGAGTATACATTTTATGGCCTAATTGTAGTTCATATATTTTTTTTTCTACTTTTTTATTAGTCTTGTTACTTAGGTATCGGTATGTGAAAAACATTCCATTGGTATAATACCTATCTTGACTTAAAGATATATAAAGGTCATTATCGTTAGAAAAACTAAACTCTTTTTTATACTTACGTTGTGAAAATGAGGTAAGAGAAGATAAGATCAATAAAAAAGCAATAATTTTTTTCATAAAAGTAAATATCATCTTATTTTAGCAATACTACAATTTAACTGCAAATATTATATTTTTTTATTATATATGGAAGAAAAACCAAAATTGACTATAACAGATTTTCAAAGTGTTTCTACGAATGATGAATTAAGGGAGTTGATTAAAGAAAAAGGAGTTTCTATTGAGAAGGTTGATGTTAAAATAAATTATGAGAATGAGCTTAAAAAACTTCAAATAGAACTGGTTAAGTTACAGCAATGGGTTGCTAAAAATAATAAAAGAGTAGCTGTAATTTTTGAAGGTAGAGATGCTGCTGGTAAAGGAGGAAGTATTCGTCGATTTATGGAGCACTTAAATCCTAGATCTATGCGTTTAGTAGCATTGAACAAACCTACAGAAGTAGAGAAGGGTCAGTGGTATTTTCAAAGGTATATTAAGGAGCTACCCAATCCTGGTGAAATAGTTTTTTTTGATAGAAGTTGGTATAATAGAGCAGTAGTAGAGCCAGTTATGGGGTTTTGTAGTGAAAATCAATATAAAAAATTCTTGGTACAGGTTCCTGAATTTGAGCATATGTTATATGAAGATGGAGTTACTATTATTAAATTTTGGTTATCTATATCTAAAGAAGAACAGTTAAGGCGTTTTGATTCTCGAAATAAAAATCCACTAAAGAGGTGGAAATTTAGTCCTGTAGATAAAAAAGGACAAGAATTGTGGGATAAGTATACGTTTTATAAAGATCAGATGTTTAGCAAAACACATACAACATATAGTCCATGGATTGTTGTGAAAACGAATGATAAGAAAAAAGCAAGAGTAGAGTGTATGCGTCATGTATTGTCTCAATTTAATTATGAAGGAAAAGAAGATGCTAATACAATATTAAACCCTGACCCTAATGTGGTAATGCGTTATTACCGTTCAGTAAATCATTTAGATTAATTATATGGAAAACTTAACACAGAAAGACGTTAATAAACTTAATTCTAATAGAGGGTTAAAAGCTATTTTGTCAAAAGAACCTTATAATATAGAGCGAGCAATTCGTTATGTGGATTATGAGCGTAAGTTAAAAAAGCTACAGTTAGAATTGATTAAGCTACAAACTTGGGCAATAGAGAAAGATGAACGTATTATAGTTATTTTTGAAGGTAGAGATGCTGCAGGAAAAGGTGGTGCTATTAGAAGGATTACTGAACGAATTAATCCTAGGCATATGCGAATAGTTGCATTGCCCAAACCAAATGAAGATGAAAGAACTCAATGGTATTTTCAGCGTTATGTAGAGCGATTTCCTAAGGCGGGCGAAATGGTGTTTTTTGATAGAAGTTGGTATAACAGAGCGGTGGTTGAACCAGTAAATGGTTTTTGTACAGAGAAAGAGTACGAAGTGTTTATGAATCAAGTGAATGATTTTGAACGAATGATTTTAGAGTCAGGTATTCGTTTAGTTAAAATTTACATGTCAATAAATAAAAGAGAACAAGCAAAAAGATTTAATGATATTAAAAATGATCCATTGAAACAATGGAAAATGACACCAGTAGATGAAAAAGCACAAGAGCTTTGGGATGATTATACAGAGTATAAAAGAACAATGTTCTCTAAAACTAATACGGTGGTTTCTCCTTGGAAGGTAATTAGAGCTAATAGAAAAACCATAGCAAGAGTAAATGTGATAAATCACATTTTAAAAAGTATTCCTTATGATAAAAACATTAAGGTATAAACTATTAATTTATTCCTTAATATTTTTAGGTTGTTATGTTTTTCTTTACTTCTTCAAAAATGAAAAATATTTCTCCAGCTATTTGTTTGCTAGATGCTAAATAGGTTTCTTTAGTATCTTCTCTTTCGTCAGATATTTTTGGATCTGTAAAGGGTAAATGAAATCGTTCAATTGCATCAGGAATAAAAGGGCAATTTTCATCAGCACTGTCACAAGTAGTTATGGCAATATAAGGATAATCATTGTGTGAATTGTCAAAAACTTTTGAAAAAGCCATTAAAGGTGTTTTGCATCCATGAAAAGAAATTAAATATTTAGGGTTTTGATGTGAGAAATTATCAACATTAAATTCAAAACCATTTTTCTGTAAAGCTCTTACTGTGTTTCTATGAAAAGCAGTAGTTTCTGTTCCGCCAGAGAAAGAAAAAATATTTTCAATTGAAAAATAATTAATAGCAAAAAAACTCCATACTTGAGCAAATTGACTTCTTCTAGAGTTGTGAGTGCAAATAAAATTTAGATTCAGTTTATCGCGTTCAAAATACTCGTCAATAATAGTGTCAGCAATTTTTAACAATAGCTCTTTACGTTCGTCACTTAAAACCAAATTTCTTTTTGCTTCTTCAAAGAAAATTTTTGTGTCTATGTTTTTAGTGTTAATCATTTATTTAATGTTCTTTTGCAAATTAAAATATCGCCAAAAATAAGAGTTAAAGCGTTAAGGTAAATTAAATAATAGTTAATTATGTGTTTTGAAATTGGAAACAAAGTAGTTGTTATAGATGATGTTATACGAGGAGAAGTTTTTGGTTTTCTGGATGAATTAGTTTTGGTGAAAGATGAAGAAGGTATGGAGTATCGGTTTTTAAAAACTGAGTTAGTAAAAATTGAAGTAGAGCAAAAAGAGTTAAGTAAATATCTTAATATAAATAATACTATTTTAAAAGAAAAGATAAGTAAAGAGCAACCCCAAAAAAATAACTTTATTAAATCTAAAAATGAAGTTGTGATGGAGGTTGATTTGCATGCTGAAAAAATATTAAAATCTACAAAAGGTATGGATAATTATGATATACTTTCATTTCAGATAGAAAAGGCTAGGCAGAAAATAGAGTATTGTTTATCTAAGAAAATATCTAAAATTGTATTTATTCATGGTGTTGGTGAAGGAGTTTTAAAAACTGAATTGAATTATTTATTAAATAGGTATCCAGTCAAGTATTATGAAGCTTCTTATCAAAAATATGGAATGGGAGCAACTGAAGTTTATGTATATCAAAACCCTAATTAGTATTACTTTTGTAGAATGAAAAGAATTTATTTAGATAATGCAGCAACTACACCTATGTTGCCAGAGGTGATAGAGTTAATGTCTGATTCAATGCGTGTTAATTTTGGTAACCCATCATCAACACACCAGTTTGGAAGAACAGCAAAAGTTTCTGTTGAAACAGCAAGAAAGAATATAGCGAAACACTTTAATGTGTCTGCAAGGGAAATTATTTTTACCTCTGGAGGTACTGAAGCTGATAATTTAATTTTGCAAAATGCAGTTGCTAATTTAGGAGTAGAAACTATTGTTACAACTAAAATAGAACATCATGCTGTTTTACATACTATTGAATTTTTGGAAAGTAAGTATGGGGTAGATGTTGTGTATCTAAAAGTGAATGATGATGGTGGAGTTGATTTAGATGAGTTAGCGAGTGTTTTAGAGAGTGTAGATACAAAAGCATTAGTTAGTTTAATGTGGGTGAATAATGAGATTGGTAATTTGTTGCCAATTAAAGAGGTTGCTAAGTTGTGTAAAATTAATGGAGTGTTATTTCATTCTGATACTGTTCAGGGGATTGGGCATTATGAATTGGATTTAAAGGAAGTACCTATAGATTTTATTACGGCAAGCGCTCATAAATTTCATGGACCTAAAGGAGTTGGTTTTGCTTATGTGAAGAAAAATATTGGTATTTTTCCTATGTTCCATGGAGGTGATCAAGAGAGAGGGAGTCGCTCAAGTACAGAAAATGTACATTCAATTCTTGGAATGGAAAAGGGATTAGATATAGCGATGAGAAGAATTGAAAAAGATACTATATATATTAAAGGAATTAAAAAACAATTGATTGATGGCTTGATTAAAATATTTCCTGAAATTCATTTTAATGGATTATCTAGTAATATGGATAAGAGTACGTATACTGTTTTAAATGTAAGGTTTCCGTTTACAGATAAGTTGTTACTTTTTAATTTAGATTTGTTTGGGATTTCTGTCTCTGGAGGAAGTGCTTGTCAAAGTGGAAGTGATAAAGGATCTCATGTTTTGGATGATTTTTTGAATAAGTATGAGGCTGAAAAAACTTCAGTGCGTTTTTCTTTTAGTAGATTCACTAAAAAGGAAGATATAGTTTCGGTTTTAAGTTTTTTTGAAGCTTTAAAAAAATAAAACACGATTACGGTGTGTTTAAGGTGTTTTTTTTAAGTGAATGGTACTTCTTATTGGTTTTTTCATAATAAGGTCTTAGAGTTGTCTTAAGAGTTCTGTTTAAATAGTTTTTAGATATGTAAAATTTCGTTACTATAGTTTTTCATTATCATTATAGTGTAGCTTTTTTTTATAAAAAGTTTCTAAATAAATGTAGAATGTAAATAAAAGTTAATTATATTTGCATCGTTTATTAGAAACGTCCCCCCAAACTATAGATTTGTCGTTCAATCGGCTAAATGTATTTTTTTGGGGGCTTTTTTATGCCCTCCATGTAATTTATTAAAATTAAAATAACACTAAATATAGTGTTGTAACAATATATACTAAATTCAATTTATATGGAGAAGTATTACTTTTCATGTTTAAAAGAAATAACTAAGTTTAATAAGTTTTTTTTCTTGTTATTGTTGTTTTTTGGAAACGTTTTATATGCGCAAACTTATGAAATAGATGCAGTTAGTGGGACTACTATAACTACGTGTTCAGGGGTTTTTTATGATTCAGGTGGTACAACTGGCGGTTACACAAACTTTGAAAATCATTCAGTAACGTTTACTTCAAATAATGGAGGTAATGTGATCTTAAATATCACAGCTATGGATATTGAAGTTGATGGTTTTGGAGGGTGTTACGATACTTTGTTTGTTTATAATGGGACAAGTGCTATTCCTGCAAATTTAATAGATAGTTATTGTGGTACAACCCCTCCTGCAACAATAACATCTTCAGGTACTTCTCTTCATGTAGTTTTTACTTCGGATGGAAGTGTTACTGGGCAAGGATGGCGATCAACTGTTTCTTGTACAACTCCTCCTGTAACAGATACAGATGGAGATGGAATAGCTGATGGTTCTGATATTTGTAATGGTTTTGATGATAATAATAATGCTGATGGAGATACAGTACCTGATGGTTGTGATTACGATGATGATAATGATGGGATATTAGATATTAATGAATTAGGAATTTGTGCAACAAGTAATTCTACGTTAAATTGGAATAATTTATATGCAGAGAGTACTAGTACAACTGATCCTGCTTTAGGAGATGATCCAGTTGTTGCTAATGCTAATTTAACTGTTAATGGAACAGGAGTAAGGTTAACTAGAGATGGAGGTGGGCTGTCCACACAAGAGTATAGAGTTAATAATTTTGAGAGCTCGGGTTCTTCTTATACTTTATATCAAAAAGCAGAAAACGGAGGAGAATCTAGACATAGTTTTGAGTTTGATGAACCAGTGTATAATTTAGGTTTTACTCTTATAGATGTTGATGAAGGTGGTGCAAATACAACTTTTATTGATGAAGTAGAACTTATTTTAACTAAAACTGACGGTACTACTCATACATTAAGTGCTTCCGAATATACATTAGATGGGCAAACATTTGCTTCTAATGCTTTTAGAGGACAAACAGCTAGTCGTGATAGAGATGTAGTAATAAATGGGGTTCAAGCCTGGATTATTAAACTAGAAGTTGTATATAAAAACTTAACAACAGCGCCTGTAGCTAGTCAATTTCAATTTACAGGTTTAAGTAATTTTACATTTTGTAACACCCATTTAGATTCTGATAATGACGGAAGACCAAACTATTTAGATACAGATTCTGATAATGATGGTTGTTTTGATGCTTTAGAGGGTAGTAATACAGGGTTAACATTATCAAGTGTTGATAGTAATGGTAGATTAACTGGAGGTGTTGGTTCTACTGGTATTCCTAGTTCTGCTGGAGCTGGTCAAACTAATGTTAGTTCAACAAACTCTGGTGTAACAGGTGGCCAATGTGATGATGATGGAGATGGAGTAATTAATACTTCTGATGTTTGTGATGGTTATGATGATGCGATTAATAGTGATGGAGATACAGTGCCAGATGGTTGTGATTTAGATGATGATAATGACGGTATTTTAGATGCTGTTGAAGGATATTGTGATCAACCATTAGTTGCTAATTCTACTTCTGGTTCGGGAACTTTACAAGATCAGTTGTACTTTTTTAATTGGACAGGAACTGATTTTACTAATGGTATACAAAATGGAGATTCTCAAACATTTAATTTACCGGATGGCTTAGTTGTAACAGCTACATTTTCAAATGCAACTGGAAATACAAGTTCATTCATTCCAACGGATATGAATACATGGAGTGGTTCAAGCCTTAAGGATATGTATAATACTTCAGGAACAACTGAAGCTTTTTATGGAACAGTTAATGGAGCAGATGTGTCTTTCACTGTTACGTTTACAGCAACTAAATCTGGTAATCCTTATCCTTTATATTTATTGGCATTAGATGCTGAAGCTACAGCATCTGGTAGTGAGTCAATTCAGTTTAATACGAATGGAGGTGATTGGACTCTTTTAGAATCAATTGGAACTGGAGGTTCTTTTTCTGGTGCAGGTTCAAAAACTTTAATAGATACATCAACAACGTTAGGTAATAATTCTATTTATTATTCTGAAAATGCTTCTGTTTTAAATGTTACTATAAATCAAGGGGGGCTTGAAGGTGTTGCTTTTGGTATTCGTTTACTTTGTGATACGGATAGTGATGGAATCCCTAATTTAAGAGATACAGATAGTGATAATGACGGGTGTCCTGATTCAGTAGAATCTGGAGGAACAGACGCTACTAAGGATGGAGTTTTAGACGGAACTGGTTTCGATAGTAGTGGTCGAGTAACTGGAGGAACAGGAGGTTATAATGGAGTTAATGGAACTGAAATTATTAGT
>NZ_CAZELG010000012.1:0-230276 GCF_964512825.1 Tenacibaculum halocynthiae
ACTAACTAGCTAGCATTCATAGTTCACTTTTACTTTTCTTTTTAAATATAACTTATATCTTAATAAGTTACCTTATCACAAAGTAAAGGCTAGTTTGTAACTAGTGGCGTATATGAGTAAGCGGTAAGAATAATAAAATATAAAGTCATAACGATAAAATGTTATGGCTTTTTTGCTATAAAACTATCATCAAGATTAAGGACTAGAATTTTTAACAAGAAAATGCAATTATAAAAATCATAAACTATTGATTTCCTCTGATGGTGCTAGTATGTCCGAGTGATGCTACTGCTAGTTTTTATAACTAGTAGCGGTTATGAGTAAGTAAATAGAATTTAAATTATTAAAATAATAAAGATGAAACCACCTTTAACGAGGTGGTTTTTCTATTTATAAGCTTGTTGTGTTTTATCATCACGTAAACACATATCAATAAAGTCAAAAATATACTTTTTCTTCTCTTCCGATAAATTAGAAATATCTTCAATACGCTGTAAAACTTCTTTATCCTTTACCAAAACAGAAGTGTCGCCAGCAAGAAAATCAAGAGAAACATTAAGAGCTTGTGCAAGGTTTTTGGCAATGTCAATCGATGGTGTACGCTCGTTACGTTCGTATCTTCCAATAATAGCAGAAGACGTACCAATCATAGAAGCTAAATCTTCACGTTTGATATTCTTTTCTGTTCTAATATTTTTTAATCTATTACCAAAAGTTGTGCTCATAATGTATCAATAGTTACCGTTCTGTAAGGGATTAAGCAAAAATATAGCAGCAAACTGTAAAAAAAAATCCAAAAGTATTGTTTAGAAATAACAGATTGTTTACTTTTGTTACCAAAGTGTAATAAAAAATATTTTTAATTATGTTCAATACTTCCAATCCAAACAACTACAGTTATATCACAAAACCCCCAGCTCCCGCTATTTTGTAACTAGTGGCGTATATGAATAAGCGGTAAGAGAAATAAAGTATAAAGCCATAACGGTAAAATGTTATGGCTTTTTTGCTATAAACTATCTTAATAAGTAGCTATTTTAGATAAAAAATTCTAAAAGACTATGGGTGGAAGTTCTATAATATAGATTTTATTTTGTTTAACTAAATAAAACTAAACTTGTTGGCCACTAGTTAATACTAGCGGTAGCAAATGAACCAAAATAATTAATAGAAAATAAGAAACCTATTTTTTGTATTTTAGCTATGCTATGAGTAGAAATTATAAATTCCATAATAAATCAGGTTTATATTTTGTAAGTTTTGCAACTATAAATTGGATAGATGTATTTACAAGACAAATATATTTTGATGTGTTAGTAGATAGTATAAACTACTGTAGAAAAGAAAAAGGAATGGAATTATATTGTTATTGTTTTATGCCAAGTCATGTCCATTTTATATTCCGTTCCTCAAAAAGTGAACCTTCAGAATTATTGCGAGATTTTAAACGACATACTTCTAAAAAAGTAATAGAATGTATAGAAAACAACCCACAAGAAAGCAGAAAAGAATGGTTGTTATGGATGCTTGAAAGAGCAGGTAAAAAGAATGCAACTACTACTAAACGTCAATTTTGGCAACAAAACAACAAACCTATAGAATTATGGAGTGAGAAAGTTATCAAACAGAAAATAGACTACATACATAATAATCCAGTAGAAAGTGGTTTAGTAGTAAACCCTGAAGATTGGAAATATTCAAGCGCAAGAAATTTCCAAGATGATGCTACAATTTTAGAAATTGATGATATTGGTTTTATTAATTAAATCTTTTCTTAATAACATGACAGTATCATAAGTTACTTACCGTAATGATACCGACATGCTGCTATCAAAATTTGTTCCTTATCATATTTATAAACTAATCGATGCTCTGATGTTATTCTTCTTGACCAATACCCTTGTAAGTCACCTTTTAAAGCTTCAGGCTTCCCTATGCCCTCGAAAGGTGTCCGTTTACAACTTTTTATCAAATCGTTAATTCGTTTAACTATTTTTTTATCAACTTTTTGCCAATACAAATAATCATCCCAAGAAGAACTAGACCAAGTTAATTTCATCTATTCTATTAAATCTTTATCTAAGCCAGAACCTCCTTCTAGCTCTTTAATAGAATCTAATAAAACATCTCTATTTTTTCCCGTTAATAAATAAGTGGTTTCCTTTAGTGAGTTATATTCATCTAGTGAAATTAATACAAGGTCTTTACCGTTTTTACGTTTAATAACAATATCACTTACATCATTAACTACTTTATCAAACCAATGCTTTAAATTTGAACGAAAATCTGTATAATTTACTGTTTCCATAAAGCAAAGATACATAAAAAGTACTTAAACAAGTACTTTATTAGTTAATAAATATCATTAAACTAATTAAATAACAAAATCTGATTGAATAATATAAAGAAAAAGATTTAGTTAATCACTCTCCAAAAAAGAAATAGTACATTGCAAACCACTAAACTTGGTTCGTTTTACTGCAGATTTTTTAAATACTTTACTAAACGTTTCTTGGGTTAACTCTTGCCAATCTCGCTTAGTCATTTCTAATAAGTTTTCTTGAGGTGAAAACAAAGGTTCAGTATGTGGTTTTGAAAAACGATTCCATGGACAAACATCCTGACAAATATCACATCCAAACATCCAGTTTTCCGTTTTTTCTTTGAACGCTGTAGGAATAGCATCTTTTAATTCAATTGTTAAATATGAAATACACTTACTACCATCAACCGTATTATTTGGCAAAATGGCTTCTGTTGGGCATGCATCAATACAACGAGTACATGATCCACAATGATCAGTAGTAAATGGATGATCATACACCAATTCTAAATCAATAATTAATTCAGCTAGAAAGAAAAAAGACCCTTGCTGTTTCTGTATTAATAATGAATGCTTCCCATTCCAACCCAAACCTGCTTTTTCTGCCCAAGCACGTTCTAAAACTGGAGCAGAATCTACAAAACAACGCCCAGACACCTCCCCTATTTCATCATGTATAAGCTGTAATAATGCTTTTAACTTATTTTTTATAATATGATGATAATCTTGCCCATAAGCATATTTAGAAATCTTATAGCTATCTTTTGATTGAACTTCCTCGGGAAAGTAATTATACGTTAGTGATATTACAGATTTTGCGCCCTCTACTAACAATGTTGGATCTAAACGCTTATCAAAATGGTTTTCCATGTACTTCATTTCACCATGAAAATCATTTTTTAACCACGCTTCTAAACGAGGCGCTTCTTTTTCTAAAAATTCGGCTTTTGCAATACCACATTCTAAAAACCCTAATTTCTTAGCTTGGGCTTTTATAAAATTAGAATATTGCTCTTTTTTACTCATTTATTGTTCGTTTTCAAAAGCAAAATTACCAAAACTTTTATTTTTATAGTTTTCTTAGCGATATGTTAACAAATAAATACTGAACTTTGCCCGTTAATAATATATACTTTAAAATATTTCCTCTATGAAAAAAGTTTATAAAATATTGATTGGCTTTATTTTAGTCATTTTCATTTTATTAGTAAGCATTCCTTTATTATTTCAAGATAAGATTCTTGGTTTGGTTAAAGAAACTGTAAACAACAACGTAAATGCAAAGGTTGATTTTTCTGATGGTAACTTAAGTTTACTCAGGAATTTCCCAAATGCATCTGTTACACTTTCTAATGTTTCAGTAATAAATCATAAGCCTTTTGATGGAGATACTTTACTGTATGCGAAAGACGTTGTTTTAAAACTAAAACTTACTGAACTTTTTAAAGCTTCTTCTGACCAATTAAACATAAAATCTTTTACTATTGACAATGCTTTGGTAAACGTAATGGTTAATGAAAAAGGAAAAGCAAATTATGATATTGCTAAACCTTCTACTGAAGTTACAATTAATGAAGAAGCTTCAGAAGAAAGTGAACCTTCTACTTTTGGATTATCAATTGACGGTTATAGTATTAGTAATACCACTATTAAATACAACGATAAAAAAGGAAAAATGTCTCTTTTATTGAACGACTTTAATCATAGTGGTTATGGTGATTTTTCTCAATCAAACTCAGAATTAACTACCAAAACAACATCTACTATTTCATTTGGAATGGACAATGTTTACTATGCAAAAAATCAAAAGATATCTTTAGATGCTATTCTTGGAATGGATTTAGTAAACAAAAAGTTTTCATTTTTAAAAAATGAAGCTAAGCTGAATAACCTTGCACTTGTTTTTAATGGTTTTGTTCAAATAAATGAGAATAACCAAGAAGTACATATCGATTTTAAAACTCCATCATCTGACTTTAAAAATTTTTTAGGCTTAATTCCAGAGGTTTATGCTAAAAACATCGCTGATGTTAAAACCTCAGGAAACTTTAGTGTAGCCGGAAAAGTATTTGGAACCATTGATGAAAAAAACATTCCAAAACTGGATATAGCAGTAAATGCTAAAAATGCCTCTTTTAAATACCCTGACTTACCTAAAAGTGTTCGCAACATAAATATCAACGCTCAATTAAAAAACACTACTGGAAAGGTTAAAAACACCTTTATAACCATTGACAATCTTTCTTTTAAAATTGATGAAGATGTTTTTTCTGGAAAAGGAAGTTTATACAACTTAACCACAAATCCGTTAGTAAAAGCAAATTTAAACGGAACCTTAAATTTAGCCAATATTAACAAAGCCTACCCTGTTGATTTAAAAAATGAATTAAGCGGTAAATTAAAAGCAAATTTGCGAACTAGCTTTGATGTTGATGCTATTAAAAAGAACATTGTTGGGCGTATTAAAAATGATGGTACTATTGAGGTAAGCGATTTTGTTTTTTCTTCAAAAGATATTGTAAACCCTCTTGAAATAAAAAACACCAAAATTAATTTTGATCCTAAAGTAATTTCACTAACAAAGTTTGACGCTAAAACTGGAAAAAGTGACATGAATGCTACTGGAAAAATTAATAACCTTCTTGGATTTTTATTGTCAAACAAAAAACTACAAGGTACTTTTAATGTGAAATCTAACAATTTTTATGTGAGTGATTTCATGCAAAAAAACACAGATACTCCTACCAACGATGATACTTCAAAAGAAGAATCGGAAACTAAAGAGATTTCAACAGAAGAATCACTAAAAATTCCAGCTTTCTTAGATTGTAAAGTTTTAGCAGATGCTAAAACTGTTCATTATGACAACTTAACTTTAAAAAATGTAAAAGGAACTTTATGGTTAAAGGATGAAAAAGCTATTTTACAAAATGTAAATGCAGGAATTTTTAACGGGCAAATAGCATTAAATGGAGAAGTAAATACCCAGAAGAAGCAACCTACTTTTGCTATGAAATTAGGAGTTAAATCATTTGATATTTCTCAATCTTTTACTAGTATGGATTTATTAAAATCATTAAGCCCAATTGCTGGTGCTATGAATGGAAAATTAAATTCAGACATTAATTTAAGCGGTAGTTTGAATAAAGATTTCACCCCAAACTTAACTTCTGTTTCTGGAAAAGCTTTAGCTCGACTTTTAACTACTAAAATTAACCCTGAAAATTCAAAAGCTTTAAGTTTATTAGATAATAAATTATCATTTATAGATTTAACAAAACTAGATTTATCAGACATAAAAACACATTTATCGTTTAAACAAGGAAAAGTAGCAGTAGCTCCTTTTAAATTAAAATATAAAGATATTGGCATTAATATAGGAGGAAGTCATGGTTTTGATCAGAGTATGAATTATAACGTTACTTTAGATGTTCCTGCTAAATACTTAGGAAGTGAGGTATCTGGCTTATTATCAAAACTAAGCGCTAAAGATCAAAACATAACGGTACCAGTTACTGCAACGATTACAGGAAACATGACATCTCCAAGTGTTACTACTGATTTATCTTCTTCTGTTTCAAAATTAAGTCAGAAATTAATTCAACAACAAAAAGACAATTTAGTTAAAAACACGTTAGGAAATTTACTAGGAAATTCTAAAAAGGATACAACTAAAACCTCAACAAGTACCAAAGATGCAACCGTTAATAAAGTAAAAGATGTTTTAGGAGGTTTATTTGGTAAAAAGAAGAAAGAAAAGAAAAAGAAATAACTATGTTATTCTTTTATCAATAATATCTACAGGTTTCCTACTTAATTTAGGAAACCTTAGTTTTTGTATTTCGTCTTTGCTAGTAAATTCTATATGTGGAACAACTCTTAGCTTTGTTTTACATCTTTCTGCAACTCGTGTTTTTAGCTTTCCTTCATCTGAATTTGTTTCTATTTTTAAAACAACCTCATCTGTATCAATTTCATTATGATAAATTTCAATAACAAAATTTATTATTTCATTAAATTCATTTAAAACACTTTTAATAGCTTCAGGGAAAATAGTAGTTCCTTTTAGCTTTATCATTTGTTTCTTCCTTCCTAAAACTGACCCTATTCTATATGTGTTTCTACCACATTTACATGGTTCATTATGTATCGTAACAACATCTCCTGTTTTATATCTAAGCAAAGGCATTGTTTCTACCCCCAAAGTGGTTATTGTTAACTCTCCAGGCTCTCCTTCTTTAACAGGTTTATTATTTTCATCTAACAACTCAGTTATAATAAGTTCTGGATGATGATGCCCTCCGTTTTTTTCTTTACAATCTGTAAAAGCTGTACTCATCTCTGTAGAAGCATAGGTGGAAAATAATTCAATATCCCATTCTTCTTTGATTTTTTTAGCCAATGCATTTAACGTGAAATTTTGGTTTCTTACCGGCTCACCTATACAAACTGCCTTTTGAACACTAACTTCTTTTAAGTTTATTTGGTGTTTTTTAGCATAGCTTATGAGTTTTAATAAAAAAGAAGGCACAACTACTAAACATGTTGGTTTTAATCTAATAATTGAATCCCATTGTAATTCAGGACTACCAACACCTGTTCTTATAACTGATGCACCTAACTTTCGTATTCCTAAAAAATACGCTAGCCCTGCCATAAAACGTTTATCAAGGGTTGTGGTAAGTTGTACTACATCTTTATTCGTTATTCCCGCACAAGCAAACGAAATATATTCATTATAAGAAAGTCTATCTAAATCATTGTTAGATAACATAAAAGTAACAGGGTCTCCTAATGTTCCTGAAGTAGTAACAATATCAATTATTTCTTCCTTTTTTACACAGATAAAATCTTCATTATTTATTTGCAAATCTTCTTTTGTAGTAACCGGTATTTTTTCTAGATCTTCTACTGTTTTAATTGTAAAAATATCGATACTATTATCTTTGAATCTTTTTTGATAAAATTTCGAATTTTCTTCTAAGTAACTCAAAAGAGTTCTCATTTTTTTTTCTTGAAAAATCTTAATTTCTGAAAGGGATGCTTGTTCTATTTTAGGAATCATTTTTTTAACTTTCTCTTTAATTTTCTAATATATGATTCAATACTCTTTTTATCTTGATAAGTAGTTACTTCTTTTTCTTTAGCTTTTAAAAACATCGTTAAAGAAGCTCGATAATATTTTTTACTATAATAATATTTTCCTACCAAATAATACACTTTCCAAAAGCTTTCATTATTTTCTATATAACTTTTTAAAAGTGTACTGTTTATATTTTGCTTGTTTTTTAATAGTAGTTCAATTTCTTTTTCTTGTTTTCTATAGATTTCATAGTTTTTATATGCTTGTGAATACAAGAAATCATCCTCTTTTATTAATAATTCTTTTTTAGATAATGAGTAGTTTGCTTTTTTGTTTTCATTATTAAAAATCTCATTCAAATCGTACGCTACAAACTTCCCTAATTGGTATGGGTTAGTTGACACCCAAACTAATCGTTCTGATGGCTTAAATACTATTCCGTGATGTGCTAATAACTGGTTCAATGCTTTCTCATTCCCAAAACCTATCTCTTTTCCCTTAAGCCCTTCTTTATTCCTTAAAATATCAACAGCATCTTTTGGTGTTACCTTTTTAGTTGCCCCTATTAATTCTTGCATTTTTAAATATCTATACTTAGAATGACTTTCTTCAATGTGTTTTGTGTTTTTTTTATCATTTTTATATGCTTCACTTTGAAAATGATTAGAACAAATTAACTGACTAGTATTTTCAACATCATAAACCCCAAAATTACTAGGAGAAACTTCTATTGTAACTGCTTTATTATCTTTTGCACTACCAACTAAAATAGACTCTGACACAAAAACTTCTCTCTTTTTTGCAATTTCTATTGCTTCATCTATGGTTGATGCATATTGTAAAATTTCTCTGGTAACTATAGATATTGGTGTTTTAGCAACAAGAGGCATTTTTGATTTCCCTGCATTTATAGTTACTGTTAATCCATGCTCATTCATACCAGACATAACACCAATCATTCCTGCCCAAGTTACCGACATAAATTTATGTCCGTTTGTAGGATTTACAAATGCAATTATTTTTTCTTTAGCGAAATCATCACCTGCATAAAAATCAAAATTTCTTCCTAAAACCAACTTCCCATCAACTGTTTTATCTCCCCAAACGGCAAATGAAGAACAGCCTACTAATGCTAAATCTTTTAATGCATGCCCAATATCATGAGCACCATGCAAGTACAATATTCTTAAATATTCATTTGCTATTGAATTGTATTTTGGAGATGCATATTTTGACAATCCATAAATCTCCGTTTTATACTCCTCTGATATATGCAAATACATTTTTCGATTAAACCAAGCTAAGAATTTCCTTAATAAAAATTGTTTGAATTTTGAAGGGACTATCTTTTTTACTTTTGAAAGAAATGCATCTTCTTGTTTATGAAAAAGTTCTTGAGTTAAACTTCCTGTTTTTAAGCCTATTTCTAGCGGATTTCCAGACACATACAATTCCCATAATCCTTCTTCGTTTTTTGAAATAAAATTAGCACCAATATTAAAAACAGTATCTGAAATTTTATTTCTCTTTTCAATGGTCGTTTTATAGTGTGATATATCAGGAATATCATGCAATGACTTTGATATACCACAAGAACTGAAAACCAGTGCTATTAATGCAATTAAAATATATGTATATCTTCTTTTACACATTACACACATTATTTTTTAATTGAATTCGCTTCTAAAATTTTGTCTAATAAATATTCTCTCCCTACTAATTCTGAACAGGTTATTACAGCACTTATAGTTACTCCTAAAATACCATGCATGTTTAAACTTTGTCCGGTAAACAGTAAGTTTTTAATTTTTGTTTTTGGAGCTATAAAAGATTTTAAAGGATTGCTAATATCTTTAACATATCCATAAGCTGCTCCTTCATTATTACCTATATAATCTCTATAAGATAATGGAGTTGATGTGTGTATTTCTTCAATACATTCTCTTATATTAGGTATTTTCTTCTCTATTTCTTTAATAAAAACCTCAGCTTTCTCTTCTTTAAACTCCTCATACGTTTGCCCTCTTTCGTTTTTGTCTGCAACTGTATTTTTAGTAGTAAGCCATGGTTGCATTTCTGAAAAATGCATATAAGTCATTCCTGTAAGACTCTCTCCCCACTCTTCAGTTCCTTTTTTTATCCCCATAGATAACATATATGATTTGGGCCAATTTTCTTGTGTATAATCTTGTCCTTCCCAAACTGAATTTTCATCTTTAAAATGGTAATAGTTTCTATTTTTATATTTTAATGTTTTTGGTTTTAAAACTATATACAAACTAAAAACAGAAATGCCGTTTTCTATATTATGTATTCTATTAACGTATGATTTTCTTAATGTTATTTTATCTTCTACTAATCTTAATGTTTGTTTAGGGTCTACATTAGATATAAAAGTATCCCCTTTAACAATGGTTCCATCTCTAGTAACTACAGATGTTATTTTATTGTTTTCATCAAAATTAAATTTACTCACTTCTTTATATTTATATGCTTCTCCTCCAAACTCTTTAATTTTTTTTATCAGTGCCTTAGATATTTGACCACCTCCATTTACACACCTATAAGCACTTTCTATATATGAATTAACAGCGAGTGCATGAACATAAAAAGGTGTTTTATTCTTATCTCCTGCATACAATAAATTTGTTCCAGATAATACAGCTTTTAGCTTTTTATTAGTGGTAATACTATCAATATAATTTTTAGCTCCTAATTCAAACATTTCAACATTATCATAATACGGAGCACCATGTTTTAAATGATACAAAGGAAATTGATTACATGTTTCTAGTAACTTTTCACTATATGCTTTTATTGCTATTTTCTCTTCTGGAAACTCTTCTACTAATTTTTTAATAAAGTTTTCATAACCTTGGGCATGTTTGTATTCTTTTACATCATTATCAAATGTAATTATATCAAATCCGTCTTCATCCATTTTATGTAGATTAAGACTGTCCATAATACCTAAATACTTAAAATACTTATATAGGTTTTGCCCTTCAGACAATCCTCCTATATAATGTACGCCTGTATCAAAAATAGTTTTATTCCTTACAAAGGTTTGTAAATTACCTCCAAACTGATTGTTTTTTTCTAGTATACATACACTTTTCCCCTCTCTAGCCATTATGTTAGCTGAAACTAATCCTCCTAAACCACTTCCGATAATTACGATATCGTATTTTTCTTTCATTCTATCTTTTTAAAGTAACTAGTTTATCTTCTTCACTAATCGTATAATTATCAAAGTTATAATTATTTTGATATGTATCTTTTATAAAAAAGATAGTGCTATTATTTTTCTCCTTAATTTGTTTAAGTTCGCTATCTTCTAATTTTCTATCTATAATAATTATAGCTTCTTCCTGTAAAAGAACTTCTTCTAAATTTTCAGAGATTTTAATTTTCTTGTTTTCCATTAAATAATTACTCTCTATAATTTCTTTAATCTCTTTAGTCTTCGCATGAATAAAAACCTTCCTATCTAATGAGTTTAATGTCAGTAAAAAATCAAGTCCTCCATAACTTTCCGTTACATGAATAATAGTTGTTTTTTTTGCTATTTTTTTTAGTAAATTATTATACAGTACTATATGTTTTTTAAAATCTTTTTTAACATAGCTTCTTACATTTTTTTCTTTATACTGATAGCTTTCTAGTATTGTTTTATAAAAATAAGTGTGATCTTCTAACTCCTCTCTTAAATTATTATGCTCTTCTTTAAAATACGTACTTATTTTTTTTGTTCTCTCACTATAGTTAACTCCAAAGGATACATCTGAACTTGAAATTCTCTTTAAAATTTTTGTCGTTATCGTTCCTTTATTTATAATAAAACTTGTTTTAGGAAGTACTTCTGAAGCTCCATGAATTAAAACAGGAATAATATCTAATTTAAATTTTTCAGCTAGGTAAAATGCTCCTTTGTGAAATCTTTTTATTTTATTAGTTTCTGACCTAGTTCCTTCTGGAAAAACCATTACGCTATATCCTTGCTTTATTTTTTCTTCTAAATGCTCTAAACCGTTTTCTATTCCTGCAGAAACAGGATAAAAACCTGCTAATTGCACTGCTTTTCCAAATATAGGCGAGTTATAAACCCAATCATTTACTAAAAAAATAAGTTTTGGGTGTAATTTACCAATAGTCAATATGTCTAAGAACGAATTATGATTGGCAATGATTAATGCTTGTTTAGAAAAGTCTTCTTTAAATTCATTAATTGTTTTATTTCTTAAAAAAGGATAAGACCATAAAACAGATCCCATAAATTTGGAAATCACTTTATGAAACCATTTCATCTTCTTCTTTTTACTAATAGGTATAATTTTCATTATACTTACACTAAATAACGATAGTACTATACCTCCTACTCCAAAATAAGTAAACGATAGTATTGAAAAAATAAACTGAGGTATTTTTAATTGCTTTTGCTTATGTGTACCTATAAAAAGTTTAAACAATAATGGCTGAATTGTAAATGCTATAAAAATAGCAGAAATAATACCAATAACAGAAACTATTGAAATAGAATATAATGCTGGATGTTTTGCAAATATTAAAACCCCTACTCCTAAAATTGTGGTTAAAACTGATAAAAGTATTGCTATTTTATGATTAGGTAAGTAACTTCCTTTTGTTTGGTATTCTTTTACTAATGCGTTAGTAATAAATATGCTATAATCAATACCTAACCCAAAAATAAATGTAGATATTATAATATTAAAAATATTAAACTCAACTTTTAAAAGCCCCATTAAACCAACGGTTATCACCCATGTTAAAAAAACTGGTATAATACTTATTAGAGTTAAATAAATGTTTCTGTAAAAAAATAATAACAATACTGCAACTACTAAAAAAGACCATATCATTAATGAATTAAAGTTATTTTTAAGCCCTCCTAAAAAAACTTCATTCATTTCTTTTCTATCTATAAGTATTTCTTCTTCATTATCTTTAAATAACTCTCTAACTTCTTGGGTAAATTCTTTTTCAACCTTTAGAATGTTGGTTATCGTTGTAAACCCATTTTTTGTAACAATATAATCTTTCACAGGGATTATTGAACTTTCCTTGTATGTATTAATATCTATTTTGTTAACCGTAGCTGAAAGTTTATTTATAAAACCAGAAAAAGTTGTTGGTTTAAATCCAACTTTTTTCGCACTTATTTCTATATTATTCGTTAATTCTTCTATTTTTTCATCAGTCCAAAAAGCTTTCCATTTTTCTGATTTTATATTTTGACTTTTTTCTGATCCAATAAAATTACTGATGGTTTTTATTTCAATAATTTTATTTTCGTTTTTTAATTTTTGTAGTTTTCTTAATATTCTTTCATTAATTTGTAAAGCTTCTTCTTCAGAGTTTCCGTAAGCAACTAAGTATATAGATTTTTTTGAAATATTAATTAAACCATCTAATTCTTTTTCTATTTCTATTAGTTGATCTGATTTATAATTTAATGCTGATAAATCTTGATTAAAAGATACTTTTTTATACGTAAAACAACTAATTATTATTAATAGTAAAGAACCTATTATAAGTATTTTACTAGTATGAAATTTATACGTAACAATACGTTCTAATATATTTTGTTTTGCTTTTTTATTCTTCTTAAATGTATAAACATGAGGTATAAAAAATAAAGCAAACAATGATGCCCCTATAACGCTTATAGCTGCAAAAATCCCCAAATCTTGCAAAGCTTGTGAATTAATAAAAAGTAAACATAAAAAAGCGCTAGCTGTAGTTAAGCTACTTATAAGAATTGGTTTACAAATTTCATTATATAACTTTTTCACACTTCCTTCGTTTCTTAAAAAAGTAAGGATATGAAGTGAATAATCTAAAGTAATTCCTAACAATACTGAACCAATACCTAATGATATAGCTGAAACTTTTCCTCTTATAAAAAAGAGTACCGCTACAGCCAAAACCCCTCCAAAAAGTGTAGGTATAAATAATATAAAAGGGATGGTTATTTTTTTATAGAAAACAATTAAGATTACTATTAATATTGATAAAGCAATGCTTACTGTTATTTGAATATCAGATTTTATCTGTGTTGCATTTTCTACTGCTCCTACAGTAGCTCCGTAGTATTTTCCAGAAATTTCATCTTCATATTTAACTGTAAGTTTTTTAGCTATATTTTTTAATTCATTTATAAAGAACGTATTCTTTGCTGTTTCACTTGAGGCGTATTGAGTATTAATGAATAGAAGAATGTTCTCTTCATCTTTACTCATTAAAAAACCATTCTTTAAAATAAAATTATCCCCAACGCTTAAACTTTTTAAATTATTTAAAACCAAAAAGGTTAATCCTAAAGGATCTCTTATTATTTGCTTTTTTACAATGCTTCCTGTAGGAGATACTAATGTTTTAAAATTTTTCCGTGTTAAACTCTCTATATTCTCTTTTTTAAGTTTTTTTTTAATTTCAATATAATCGCTTTCACTTAAAAACAACGGAAGGTTTTTATATATAAAATCCGTAGTGTTTAGAATATTAGAATCATCTATCTTTCCTTCTATACTTTTTATATATGGAGCTGTATGCTTTGAAATACTATCTACTAATTCGGAAGCGTAACTTATTAATTCTTTTACTTTAGAATTTTCTTTTCTAGTTATTTTAACTATTAATTTATCAGAAAAATTTGTGGTGTTTAGTACTTTTTCAAGTTTTTTAGACTCTTGTGATTTTGGAATTAACTTTAAAATATCTTCTTCAAAAGATATTTTAGAGGCTAAAAAAAAGGTGCTTAAAAACAATACGACAAAAACAATAATACCTACTGTTTTTCTTCTTTTAAAAAAATTATATGTTATATAAAAAAAATTACTCATTGATACCTTTACTTGCTTTTCTAAATATAAAATATGCTATCACACTACTAACTAAGGCTAAACAAAAAGCTAAAGAGAGACTTCCTATAACATATACTTTTAAATGAGTTAGCATTTTTAAATTTTTAATATTTTCAAACTTAAAAGCAACTTTTTCATTTAAAATTAACTCCCCCATTTTTACACTTAAAAATACGATGACAGGAATTAAAGGAGGTAAACTTATATTAGAAAAAGCAAATGAAATTGCTTTATTTAGTTTAAAAATGTATGCAAATGAAATTGCTAAAACCCCTTGAAAACCCCAAAATGGTGATATTCCTAAAAATATCCCTAAAGCAATTGATAATGCTTTTTTTAAAGGCGACTCATTACTTCCTAAAACATCTTCTTTAAAGAACTTTTTTAGCCCTTTTTTTTTTAACCTTCTTAAAAGGTTTCTTGGTTTAATGTATAAAAAAGTTACTAACACCAACCAAGTGTTTAAAATACTTATTCTTGTAAAATCTTTTACTGGTCTGAAGTGTGATACCCGTTCACTTTCATCATATAATACTTTTACTGGTACATTTTCTACAGGAATATCTCGCCAAGCAATTTTTACAATAACTTCTATTTCAAATTCAAATTTAGTAGTATAAAATTGAACTTGACTAATCGGTTTTAATGGGTATAGTCTATAACCTGATTGGGTATCTTCTAGTTTTATTCCAGTTTCTACCCAAAACCAAAAATTAGAAAACTTATTTCCGAAACTACTTTTTTTAGGAACTGAGCTTTGATCCATGTTTCTAGCTCCAATAAGTAAAATATCTTTTTTAGTATATTCTTTTAGTCTTTCTAAAAAAACAGGGAGGTCATCTGGAAAATGTTGCCCATCAGAATCAATTGTAATAGCAAATTCATACTCAAGGCTATTTGCTAATTTAAATCCTTGTCGTAAAGCACTTCCTTTACCTTTGTTTTTTGTGTAGCTAATTTGTTTTAAAAAAGAGTAGTTTTTTAAAATGTTTGACGTTTGATCTGTAGATCCATCATTGACAATAATAATATTTTGGGTGTATAATAAAACCCCTTCAATTACTCTTTGTAAGGTTTTTTCATTATTATAAGTTGGTATAATTACACAACACTTATAATCATCAAAATTATATTTACGTTCATTATTCACCCTACAAAAATATTTTATTTTATGTTAAAGGTAGCATTATATTTTAAAGCTATTGTTCCGTTAGTAAATTTACTAATGTTTTTAATTCTTATTGAATTCAACTCTTTAATAATTACTGTTTCTAGTTGTAGTTCTTTATTTACATTGGGATTTATTAATGCTGTAAATTTCACATTAGAAACTTTAAATAGTTGCAATTCTAATTGTAAAGTATGCTCTACAATTTCTTTTATTATTTGCATCATGCAAACACCTGGTGTAACCGGGTTGTTAGGAAAATGACCATCAAAAACTTGATGGTCATTATTCAAAATCATTGTTGATTTCACAACGTTATCATCAAGTAAACTATTTGACTCTAACGTATAAAAATTTTCTAATAACATTTCTTATAGGTCAAATTCGTATCCTAAACTTAGTTGAAAAACTTGGTTTAACACTAAATCATTGATATTAGTTGTAGAAGCATTAGTCCCAACATTTCTACCAAATAGATCTGTTATTCCTTGTTTATACCTAACATCAACATTTAATCCAAAAGGAAAGTTATAACCAACTCCTCCCATTACACTAAAATCAAAACTTGATGGATCATTAATATTTTCGTTACTTACAAGAATATCTATAACTGGAGCAACTTGTAAGTTAAATCTACCTCTTCCTAAAAAGAATTTATTATTTACCACAAAAGAAAGGTAATTTGCTTTTATTTTCACGTCACTAACACTTGTTCCGTTTATTCTTATCCCTTTAAGTTCAGCACCTTGTTCAGAGTATAATACTTCAGGGTGTAAAGTATATAAATCAGTAAACTTAAAAGATACAGTTCCTCCAATATGAAATGATGTTCTTCCTTCATTTCCTGACGTGTTATTTACTGTATTTAAGTTTGTAAAGTCAGAAAAGTTTAATCCAGCTTTAACACCAGGTTTAATCTTTACTTGTCCATACGAAATAACACTTGTTAAAATAGCAATTAGTAATAGCGTAATTTTTTTCATTCTATAAATTTTAATTTAAATTAGGTGGCAAAAATACTGATTCAGTGAGAAACAGGCAAAAGAAGTTTTTTTTAGAAATCAAGTAGTTTTAAACTTATTTCAATCGGATATTTTTTATGTTGAATTTGTATTTCTTTATCTTCTTTTTTAAATGTAAATAATGTTTTTTCTTGATACCTAGATGTAGTTACAATTTTTTTTAACTTCTTAGTAGTATTATCTATAAAATAGTAATTGTATTTTTTATTGAATTTTGTTTTATAAACTAAATCTTCTTTCGATTTGTATGTTTGTAGTATCTCAATTTTGTTTTTTAAAAGCGTTAAAAAATCATTTTTCAACAACTTAATCACTGCTTTTTTATTAATCTCCTCTAAAATAAAACGTGTTATTATCTTATCTTTTTCTTTTTCAAAATCAAATATTTTATTTCCAAAACTAGATGTAAAAACAATCCTGTAATTAAGTCCTTTTATCTTTTTAAATACTAAAAACCCTCCAAATTTATTTCCAAATGCTTTTATTTTTGTTTTATAAACATAATCTTTAGACAATGAAAAATAAGGGTTTTCAATGTGTGTTTTCTGCTGTAAGGTTTCTTCTAGCAACCCTTTCGTTGTAGGTAAAGAGCATGATACTACACTAAATAAAATAAGAATACTAATGGTTAAAAGCCTCATTAGAAATTTGTTTGTTTAGTTGTTTGTTTTTAAATATGATTTTAGTGTAGTCCGTTTTATTTTCTTTCATTTTTATTTCTACAACATCAGTCGTTTTACTATCAAAAGTTAACTCAAAACTAGCTATTAAACCTTTAACCATTTCGTTTTCAGGTTTAAAACTTACTAAGTACGTTTTTTTTGTTTTATAATATTCCATTATAAAATCTTCATCATTAAAAAGGTTTCCTTTGATACTATTAATAATCATATCATTGAAATTCTTAAAAAGCTTATTTGAACCAATATCAAAATTATTTTTATCTCCTTCGTCATTAATGTATAACTTATCATCTTTAAAAATGGCAATATATTTATACGGTTTTTGATATTCCCATTTTATTAAGTTTGGAGACTTAAATAAAAGCTTCCCTTCAGTTTTTATTTCATTTGTTAAAAACTCTAGGTGTTTATATTGAATAAAATCACTTGTAATTGTTTCAGTATTTTTAGCAGTTTCTTTTACTTTTAATTTTAGTTCATTAACTTCTTTTACTGTTAGTTTTGTTTGAGAAAAAACTATTTGTGTTAAAAACAAGAAAACTATAATTAATCTATTCATATGCTTTTTCATTTGTTAATGTTTCTAATGACACTATATTGTAGTTATTATTTTTTAAAAAAATCAATAATTGTTCCAAAACGGGTACTACATTATTTTGGTTATCGTGCAAAAGTATGATTGCTCCTGGTTTTATCTTAGGAAGAATTCTTTTTAAAACTTTATTTTCATCTTCTATAACCGTATCTAAAGACCTAATACTCCATCCTAAAACACGGTGTTTTGTTTTATTTAAAGCTTTTGCTATTGACGGATTAGTAACGCCAAAAGGAGGTCTAAAAAACCTTGGTTTCTTATTTATTACCTTTTCTATTACCCTGTCTGTAAACAGTAACTCTTTTTCAATTTTCTTAGTAGATAAAAAACCCCAGTTATTACTATGATTAAATGTATGATTTCCTATTACATGCCCTTTCTCGTTAATCTCTCTTAATAACTCAGGATACTTTTCTATTTGTTTTCCTATACAAAAAAAACTGGCTTTTGCATTAAACTCTTCTAGTAATCCCAATACTTTTTGAGTGTATTGAATATTAGGACCATCATCAAATGTTATGGCTATTTGCTTCGTTTCAGTTTGAACAAAATTAATCGCTTTTACGTGATAATTCCATGTAATATTAAATGAACCAATGCTTGTTATAATTAACCAAGCAAAAAAAACAATTAAATAAAAATATAAGGGAATTACTGTAAGAAAAACAGCATATAAAACCATGCTTAATAACAGAATAACAGCACTTATATTTACTCGTTTAAAATTTAGCATCTTTTTACTAATACTAAACTGTGCTGTGTTCCTTTATATTGATTATAAAGTAACACATGTTTATACTCTTTTTTAACAATGTTATTTATATAAAACTCTTTCGGTAATTCTTTTTTTCTTAAAAGATTTACTGATGTATATAATCCAAAGGCTGATGCTGTATAAAATTCACCACATACATTCTTGTATTGTAACTGTGTCGTTTCTTTAAATAGTTTTTTTTGTAAAACAGTATAAAAACTATCATACTCACTTCCATTAATTCCTAAACAAATGGCATCAATATCATCTAGTTCTACTTTGTTCTCTTTCAAAAAAAGAATTACTTTGTTCTCTAGATCTTCTTCTTTTATTTTTTGAAAACAACAAACATCAACTAATTCAGCTAAGGTGTTTTCTTTTTTTTCATTTTCTATTACAAAAAAATTTGCTCCTTCACTAAATGGGACTTTTTGAGTGTTTCTTTTGCAATATTCTTTTATAAATTTATTCCCTAACTCATCTACCCCTCCTACTAATATTTTAGTACTCCCTTCGTTTAGTTGCATTTGAGCATCTATTAATGCAGCTTCAAATGAATTAGCTCCATTTACATAAGTTACATTATAAGCATTACTTTTTTCTAATAATGCTATTTGTGCAGCAACGGTATTATGAGTTGATTGAATAAAAGAAGTTGGAGTTAAATATTGTTCATCATTATCAATTACAGCATCCAAGAATTTTTCAGAATCTTCAATACATCCTAAACCTGTTCCTGTAATAATTGCATCTATTTCTGATACTTCTGCCGTATTAAGTGCTTTTTTTGCAGTAACAACCCCCATTTTAACTCCTGAAGCCATCCTTCTACTTTTTATAGGAGAGATATATTCTTTATAATTAGGTTTAATTGCATTTACAATCTTTTCATTAGGAAACAACAGTATTTGATTTGTTTCAAACACATCTGCATTAAATGTTTCTTGTGAAGAAATTGAAACTGCGCTATTTATAAAACTAGATTTCATTAAACTTTTGAAAAAATTAATGTTGAACAATTACCTCCAAAACCAAACGAATTAGACAACACTGTTTTCACTTGCTTTTTACTCGTTTTTGTTACTGGAATAAGTTTTGTTTTTTCCATTTCTTTTTGAAAATTCAAATTAGCAAATAATACATTGTTCTGTATTGCTAAAATAGAAAAAACTGCTTCTATAGCTCCAGCAGCTGCTAATGTATGGCCTGTAAAACCCTTTGTTGAACTAAAATCAGGTACTTCAGTATTAAATATTCTTTGCAATGCTACACTTTCTGAAGCATCATTATTAGGTGTTGCTGTTCCGTGTGCATTGATATAATCAATATCTGAAGGTTTTAAATTAGCTGTTTTTATTGCTTTTTGCATTGCTAAAAAAGCTCCCTCTCCATTTTCTGACGATGCTGTTTGGTGATGTGCATCATTTGCGTTTGCGTACCCAGATATATAAGCTAATACCTCTTTATTTTCTTTTTGAATAACTGCTTCTGATTCTAAAACTAAATATGCAGCAGCTTCGCCTAAATTTAAACCTTTTCTATTATTATCAAATGGGTGGCATTTTTCATCAGATAAAATCATTAGTGTTTTAAATCCATTAATTGTAAATTTTGATAAACAATCAGTACCTCCAACAATTACTCTATCCATTTTTTTTGCTTTAATTAAACGCGCTCCTAACATTATAGCATTGGTTGCTGATGAACATGCTGTACTAATTGTTGTTACAAAATCTTCAACACCTATAATTCCTGCTATTTCCTTAGTACTTTCAGCAGCATTATGACTATTTAAATATTTTTCATTTTCTTTTTTTTCGAAAAATGAATTACAATATTTCTCAGTCATATCCATTCCACCTACACTAGTAGATGATATGAATCCTGTTTTATACGCATTAATATTTTTTATTTTGGCGCTTTTCACTGCTTCTTTCGCTGCAATCCCTCCTAATAAAGTAGTTCTAGAAAAACGAATCTCTTCAGGTAATAAAAGTTCCTTTGTCAGTTCAGCGTTACTTCGTTTTATTTCTCCTACTTTAATATCGTTTACGTGTCGTGTATTAATGTTTTCTAGCCTAGTTATTCCATCTTTTTCTTGAAGTAATGACGTTAAGTTTTCTTCAACATTTTTACCTATTGATGAAATAATTCCAATACCAGTAATTGCTACACCTTTATTTTGCATTTATTTTATTCTATTTTCAGCAATATAACTTGATAAAACGGCTATTGATTTAAATATTTCTTTCCCTTCAGCTGGATCCGTTAATTTTATTCCATAGTCTTTATCTAACATCACAATAAGTTCTAATGCATCAATAGAATCTAATCCTAAACCGTCTCCAAATAAAGCATCATTATCTTCAATATCTTCAATAGTTAAATCTTCAAGATTTAATTGCTCTATTATTTTTTCTTTAAGTTCCTTTTTTAATGCTTCCATTATCTTATTGATTGGTATAATTTATTAATTTTTTCTTCAGAATACTCTTCTCCCCCTTCTTTTGACACTAAATACATAACTGATGTATACTCATCATTATCAACATCAACCCATCCGCATAGTACAAATTTAGCTTTATTTGTGTTAATTAAAATAGTAGCGTATTCCGTTATTCTTTTAACATCAAATTTTTCTGCTACTAAAAAAGCATTTTCCCCATAAATTTTATGTTTTATACAAACTTCACCAATACCTATATTAGGTAATGTATATACAAATACTGCTGGACTTGGGTAATAATTTTCTTTTTCTTGTATAGATTCTTGGTATTTTCTATCTGTATTTAAACTTGCACTTTTATTTGCTAAAACAATAGCTAACTCATCTTTCTCTTCTTCGAGAATAGCGCAGTTTTTTAATAAGATTTCAGCTGTTAAAAAAGTAAGTTTACTAGCATCATCCATTTTAAAAAACTTACTATAGTCATTACTATATTCCCTGTAAAGAGTTTTAAAGAACTCTTTTACTGTTAATCCTTCTTCTTCAATATTCACTTCACCATTACATAAAACAGTGTTTTTTGTAATAGCACAATATCCATTTATTTTTAATCTTTCTTCCAATATTATTTTTTAAAAATAGCTGCAGCATTACAACCTCCAAACCCTGATGCTGTTTTAAGAAATGCGTTTATTTTATGTTTTTTAGTGTCTTTTATTACATTTATAGCTTTTGAAGCACCTAATTCATCAAATCCTAAAGAAGGAAATAAAGTATCAGTTTTCATAGATTCAATACCTAATATAGTTTCTAATAAACCTGAAGCTCCCAATGTATGCCCATAATACCCTTTAAAACTATTTACAGGAATTTCATCTAAATTCATTCTATTAAAAGCGATAGCTTCCATTTCATCATTAAACAAAGTTGCAGTTCCATGTGCTGATATATAATCTATTTTTTCAATATACTTTTTTGATTCTTGTTTTGCTTTTTTTATACTTCTAAATAATCCTTCTCCTGTTCTAGATGGTCCTGATATATGATTTGCATCATTACTTGAGGCTTCTCCTATAATTTGAACTCCCTCTTTTTCAGCTGTTATTACTATAGCGGCGGCGGCTTCACCTAAAGTTACTCCATTTCTATTTTTAGAAAAAGGCTTACAAGGTGCATTACTAATTGCTTTAAATGAGTTGAAACCTGATAGTGTAAATTCAGAAATTATATCTCCACTCACGATAAATATAGTATCATAAATACTAGATTGAATAAATCTTTTAGCCATAATTACAGCTAAAAGACCAGAAATACATGCATTGGAAACAATTATTGGATCTTCTTTAAATCCGAAAAAACTTTTAATTGTTTCTCCAAGTTTTGGTAAATAAGCTCTTTTAGGTGAAAACTTATTCTCTTTATCTAAAGCATCTATATTCCCTTTAGTAGTTGATATTATGACTCCTATTTTACCAAGTCTTATATCTTTAGTTTTATTTACGACATTACTTAATGAGAGTATCATCATTTTTTCTAACTTAGTGTATTCATTAACTGTTTCACTTAGTTTAGAAAATTCTTCATCAACTTTTTTTTCATTTAATTGTGAAGCATAATATGGCTCATCAAAAATCTTAGTGTTTTCCCAACGTTTAATTCCTGATTTCTTTTGCAAAATATTATTCACGTTTTCTTGGGTTGTAAACCCAAGTGGTGATATTATATTAGTATATGAAGCATAAACGTTTCTCATTGAATTTATAAATTCATTTTCATTTTCCACTCTTCAAAAAATGACGGTACATTTAATGATAGTTCTCCTTTTTTATTTAAAAAAACTTGAGTAGTTTCTCCTGTACAAACCACCTGATCTTTTTCATTTTTTATTTCGTAAGTAAAAATCATTTTTGCAGCTAAAGTATCTATAAAGCGTACTTCTATTTTTGCTATTTCCCCGTATTTAAGAGGTAATTTATGCTCACATGACGATTTTACTATAGGTGTTACGTACCCGTAATCATTTACATCTAAATAGGTTATTCCATATTTTCTACCAAAGGCCTCTCTTCCATCTTCGAAATATTTTATATAATTTCCGTGCCAAACAATACCTAAAGGGTCCGTTTCATTAAATCGTACTCTTATTTCATATGTAGCCGTTAAATCTGTTTCTTTATTCTTTTTCATTTTCCTTTTTAAGAACTGTTTTCATTTGGGCAGACATAATAATTTCACCATCTAGCTTAGTCATTCCTTTTACTAAAGTTACTCCCATAATTTCTTGTAAGATTTCAACTTCAGTTTCTAGTATTTCTCCTACTCTAGGTAGTTTTTTTATTTCTATTCCTTTAATCGCACCAATATAACCTTCCGGTGCTTCTAAATTATTTATATAAAAATGATATCCCGTATATAAAGCTACTGTTTGTGCCATATGCTCTATCAGCCCTGGTTCCTGTAACTCTGAATTTTTAACAAAAAGGTTTTCTTTCTCAATTTTCAACTCAGAAGCCACCTTATTCTCATCGTAATATGTAAGAGTAGAGACCATTACTATTGGGGCTCTTTGAGGAATTAATTTAAGAATTGTTTCTCTTTCTGTGATTTTTTCTTTTAATAAATTCATATCCTTTTTATTTAAAATCCTCCCAAAAATCAAAATAATTAAACCATTGTAAAGGGTATCTTTTCACAATCATTTCTAGATTTTTTGTGTATGTATTTAATAACCCTAAACTATCTCTATGTTTTACTTGTGTTGTTCTGGCAAATAAGTGATAATGCTTTTTATTTTCTTTCATTACATAAACAAAAACAACTGGAACCTTTAACCTTGATGCTATTAAAAAAGGCCCCGCTGGAAATTTCGCTTTCTTCCCTAAAAAATCACTCTCTAAAAACTTTGTTCCTTCAACATATCTATCACCAGTTACACAAACTAATTGGTTTTTTGCTAATGCTGCATTTATTTCAAAAATATGAGATAAATCATCTTTGATTATAATAAAACTAATATCAGATTTTACTGTAACAGAATCTAAATATTCTTTTATCGCTTTACGCTCTAAATCTGTTGTAAGTAAACTTATTTCAGCTTTTTCTTCTAATTCATTTAAAAAATATTGTGCTATTTCGAAGTTACCAACATGTGCACTAATAAGTACTCCTCCCTTTTTCTCTTTCAAAAGTGTTCTTAAATTCTCAATTCCATCAAATTCATATGTAAACTTATTTCTTAGTCCTGAAGAAATGGCTATTTTATCAATAAGTATTTGACCAAATTTGAAATAACTTTTATAAACCTTTACGAAACTCAGTGTTTTTGAAAACTGATGTCTTCGATTGAAATATGCAAAGATAACCTTAGTGCTTTTTCTAGAAAAAACAAAAAAGTAAGCGGCAACAAAATATAATAGAAGATACGCAGTAGAAACTCCTAGTTTTTTAATACTATAGACAAAAATCTTGTATCCTAAAACAGTTCCTCTTGATTTCCCGTTCCAAGTTTCTGCCATTTACACAAAGTAAGTTTAACTTATTTTACTTTCTATTAAGTCATAAAAGTTTTGCAACGTTACAATGTTTACAAAATCTTCTCCTACCAATTTAACTCCAAAATTAGCCTCAATTGCGACTACTAAATCCACAAAATCTAGACTATCTAATTCTAAAGTTTCCTTTAAATTAGCTTCTGGCTTTATATCTTCTGCTTCAACCTCAAATTCATCAATAAGAAAATCATTTATTTTCTCTATGATTGCTCCTTTATCCATCCTCTTTTAACTATTTTTAATTACTAATGCTGAGTTGGTCCCCCCAAACCCAAAAGAATTCGACAAAAATACATTTATTTTTTTATCTATCGTTTTTGTGACTAAATTTAATTTTTTTGCATTCTCATCAGGGTTCTCTAGGTTAATATTTGGTGCAATGAAAGAGTTTTTCATCATTAATATTGAATAAACCACTTCACTTGCGCCTGCCATCCAACACTCATGTCCTGTCATAGACTTTGTTGAACTTACATAAGGCCCTTCTTCTCCAAATATTTCAAATATTGCTTTAGCTTCATTAGTATCTCCTACAGGTGTTGATGTTGCATGGGCATTTACATAATCTATTTCATCAGGTTTTAAACCTGCCTGTTCTATTGCTTTTTTCATTGCTCTAGATGGTCCTTCAACATTAGGTGTAGAAATATGTTCTCCATTAGATGAAAAGCCATAACCTACAATCTCAGCTAAAATTGGAGCCCCTCTTTTCATTGCAGACTCATAACTTTCAACTATTAATGTTGCACCGCCACCACTAGGAACAAGTCCATCTCTATTAGAATCAAATGGTTTAGAAGCTTTTTCTGGTGTTTTAGTTAAAGTTGAAAATACACCTAAACCATCAAAACTACCCATAGCTAAGTCATTTATCTCTTGTGCTCCACCACAAACAATACAATCTTGTAAACCGCTTTTTATAAGCTGATAAGCCATACCTATTGAATGAGATCCGCTTGCACAAGCTGCACTTACAGTGAAATTAATTCCTTTAAACTTAAATATTGTTGAAAGATTCATTGTTACTGAAGAATTCATTCCTTTAAAAATTGCTCCAGACCCAACAAGTGTCGTATCTTTTTTCTCTCTAATTTTATCGACAGATTCTATTACTGATTTTGCAGTACTATCATTACCGTAAAGGATTCCTACTTCATTATTTAATAAAAAATCTTCGTCTATTTTTGCGTTTTCTAACGCTTCTATAGTAGCTAAATAGGCATATTCTCCTTCTTGTCCTAAACTTATTCTTTGCCTTCTTGTTAATTGTTTTTTCAAATTTGGCTCATCTACCATACCAGTTAAACAAGACCTATACCCCATTAACTCTCTTCGTTCATCATAAATGATTCCAGATGTACCATTATATAAAGATTCTTTTACTTCTTCTATGTTTTTACCTATACAAGAGTAAATACCCATTCCTGTTATAACAACTCTTCCCATCTCCTTTAAATTATGAATATATTCCTCCGTTAATATTTATTACCTCTCCTGTTATATAAGATGATTTTTTTGATGCTAAAAAAGAAACAACATGTGCTACTTCTTCGGCTTCCCCAAACCTGTTTGCTGGAATTAATTTCTTTAATTCTTTTTCATCTAACTCACTCGTCATATCAGTTTTTATAAATCCAGGTGCTACTGCATTTACAGTTATCTTTCTTTTTGCAACTTCTTGAGCTAATGCCTTGGTTGCTGCTATTACTGCTCCTTTTGCTGCAGAATAATTTGTTTGCCCCGGTGTTCCTTTTAAACCTGAAACTGAAACTAGGTTTATTATTCTACCATATCTATTAACTAATAACTTTTGAATTAAATGATTTGTTACATTAAAGAAGCCTTGTAAACTTGTATTTATAACTGAAGTCCAGTCTTTATTAGTCATCCACATAAATAACATATCTTTAGTTATTCCAGCATTATTAACTATTACTTCTACAAAAGCATTCTTGTTATTTTCTTGCCATGCATCTAACTTCCCTTTAACATCATTCTCGTCAACTACATCAAATTGTAATAATTCTCCCGTACTTCCTAAGCTAATAATTTGAGATAATGTTTCTTCTGCAGCTTTTTTATTCCCTTTATAGTTAACAATTATATGATACTCTAAGTCTTTTGCTAATTGAATACTTATAGCTCTACCAATACCTCTTGACCCTCCAGTAACAAGAGCACATTTTTTTACATTTTCTTTCATATTTCACTTTTCAACTTTAATAAATAATTTAGTTTTTTACTTTCTAAAAACCTTCATTTCTAATTATTCATCAAATAGTTTTTCACTTCTTTTATGTATGGGTACATAGCCACATCTTCTTTAATTACGGGCATTAATTTACGAAGACTTTTGTATACTTCTTTTGTTGAAGTAGAAATTTCGTCTTGAATTTCTAAATATTCTATGGCTTGAATAATTGTCATTAGTTCAATACTCAATACTTCAAAAGCGTTTTCTATAACTTTTTTTGTTATAATAGCAGCGTTAGTTCCCATACTAACAACATCTTGATTGTCATTATTGTTAGGAATACTATGAACATACATTGGGTTAGACAACATTTGATTTTCTGCTGTAGTTGATGTAGCTGTAAACTGAACTCCTTGCATACCAAAATTAAGTCCTAATTTGGCTAAATTAACAAATGGTGGAAGTATATCATTTAACCTAGGATTCAATAAATAGTTTAACTGTCTTTCAGCTAACATGGTCATCTTTGTCATCACAACCTTCAATTTATCCATTTCTAGCGAAACATAATCACCATGAAAATTACCTCCATGATATACATTTTTACTTTTTGTGTCTATTATTGGATTATCATTTGCTGAGTTTACTTCATTAATTAAAACTTTCTCAACTCCATTAACCGTATCTAAAACTGGTCCTAAAATTTGTGGAACACATCTTAAAGAATAATACTCTTGTACTTTCTCTTTAAAAACTACCTCTTCATTTCCTGAAGTATATAAATGTTCTTCTCTATTTCTAATCAATTTACTATCTACTAACAACACCCTCATTTCTTCAGCAACTTCTTGTTGACCAGAGTGTTTTTTCGCATGATTTAATTCTAATGATAAATGATCATCATAAGCTTTTACTATTTCATTAATAGCACAAGATGCCTTCATCATCCAATTAAATGCTTTTTTTGCATAAATAGTATTTACGATACCTATTCCTGTCATCACCGAAGTACCATTAATCAATGCTAATCCTTCTCTAAGTTCAACATTAATAGGTGTAATGTTTTCTATTTTAAAAACTTCTTGTGTTGGTTTTAATTCTCCTTTATAAAAAACTTCTCCTTCACCAATTAAAACTAGTGCTAAATGGGCCAATTGAACCAAATCACCACTGGCTCCTACACCTCCATGCTCATAAATTAAGGGTGTTATATTTTTATTTAAAAGACTGGTCATTACTTCTACTACAGACTTATGCACTCCTGAATACCCTAAACTAAGTGTATTTAATCTTCCTAGTATTGCTGCCTTTACATATAATGGCTCTATAGCTTTCCCTACACCTGAAGCATGACTCCTTATTAAGTTATATTGTAATTGGACTCTGTCTTTATCTGCAATTTTATATTGAGCCATAGGACCAAAACCTGTATTAACTCCATATATAACCTTATCGTCAGAAAACTCTTTTAAAAACTTAAAACTTTCTTCAACCTTTTTAACAACTTCTTCATCTACGTTTATCTGTTCTTTATTAAAAACAACAGCATAAAAATCCTGTATATCTAATTCTTCCTTTAGAGTTAGCATTTATTGTATATTAAATATTTATATGAATATTTCTTTAATAACTAAAAGTAAAATAGTTATTTTGAATGCAAATATATAATAATAGTATGAACAACATAAATGTTGATGTTTTAATTATAGGAGCTGGTCCCTCAGGCTGTGTTTCAGCATCATACCTTCACACAAAAGGTATAAATGTTAAGGTTGTTGAAAAGAGTTCATTTCCAAGATTTGTTATAGGTGAAAGCTTATTGCCAAGATGTATGGATCATTTTGAAGAGGTTGATTTATTAGAATGCTTGAAAGAGAAAAATTTTGAAGTTAAAAAAGGAGCACGTTTTTTAAAAGATAATGTGGTTTGTAATTTTGATTTCAGTAAAAAACATACTGAAGGTTGGGATTGGACATGGCAGGTTCCTAGAGCTGACTTTGATAAAACATTAACTGATGAATTAATAAAGAAAGGAGTTGATATTGATTTTAATACCGAAGTAATAGACGTTGAATTCAACAAGGATAACTCTTCTATAACCACCGTTAAGAATTTAGAGAATGAAACCTCAACTATAACGGCTAAATATATTATTGACTCAAGTGGTTACGGTAGGGTATTACCTAGAATTTTACAGTTAGAAAAACCTTCAGAACTTTCAAAACATTCATCTATTTTCAACCACATACAAGAAACCAATAAACCTAAAGGAGAGGAAGGTTCTTTAATTACTTTTGATGTATTAGATACTCAAGTTTGGTTTTGGGTGATTCCTTTTTCTAATGGCACAACAAGTATTGGTTTTGTTGGACCAACAGAATATATCGATTCTTTTAAAGGTTCTCCTGAAGAAAAAATGAAAGAATTACTTAAAACCTCACCTTATTTTTACAATCGTTTTAAGGATGAAGATTTTTTATTCTCTCCTAAAATCATTAAAAATTTTTCAAAATCGGTGAAAAAATTATATGGTGATGGTTTTGTTATCACTGGAAATAGTGCCGAATTTTTAGATCCTGTTTTTTCTTCTGGTGTTACTTTTGCTACTGAATCTGGTTTATTAGCTGCTAAATTAGTACATAAAGAACTTATAAACGTCTCTGTTAACTGGGAAAAAGAATATGTAAATTACATTAAAGACGGGGTAACTGTTTTTTCTTCATATGTAAAAGAATGGTATACTGGAAATCTTCAAAAGTTATTCTTTCATCGACCAGAAAATCCTGAAATAAAAAAACAAATCTGTGCTGTTTTAGCAGGTTATGTGTGGGATAAAACAAACCCCTTTGTTACAAAACACAATAGAATTATAAAAACTATCGCTTATTTATTAGAAATGGAAAGCAATAAAAAAGAGAAGCAATTTTAAAATTGCTTCTCTTTTTTATTGCTTATTTTATTTAATTAAAATGCTTTTCTCAATATTAATTTCGCAAAGCTTTTTCCTGTTTTTGCATATCCTTCTCCTATTCTATCTTCATTACTAAAAGTTCCTCCAAATCTATTCCCTGGCGCTTTCTTACTAGTAACTTCTAAAAGCACATTTTCTTTATTTGCAGTTTCTACAAACTTTAAAACTGTACTAACTTTTGCTTTTTGTCTCATAACAGCAGCATTCCATCCCGGATAAACCCATACGGTTTGAACAATTAAAGTGTATTTAGCATCTTTTAAATTCTCACCAAAAAAGATTCCTTTTTTCTTTTCTAAATACCTATTCATTAACTCTAAAAATTTTGGAGCATAAATAATGTCTCTACTAGCAATCCAAGATTTTTTCCAAGCTTCTCCTTTTCCTCTAGCTTTCTCTTCCAGTTTTTCAGAATGCTCTTTCATATACTGATCATTAGATAAGTTCTTTTTTAAAACTTTCATGTTATCATATACAAACTCTACATTAATTTCTTTTTGATCTTTTATAAAATCAAAGTTTCCATTAACAACTTTCACTTTTTGAGAATACCCAAAAATTGTAAAAAAACCAATTAGCAATAGTAATACTTGCTTTTTCATAAATTAAAATATTTTAAATATTATAGTTCACAAAGTAAACCTTTTAATTCTGTTCTTCCAAACACAAAACCAAACCGTTTACCTATAATTAAGACTTGCTTTTGTTTTTAATTAGTTGTAATTATTCATTTTAGATATTGTATTTTATCTTTTTAAATATTTAAAAAAAAAAGTAAAGTATTCAGGCAACCATTTATAAAAAACGTGTGTCTATGTTTTTAAGATTTCTTTGTAACATCTTTAACATTTTGTAGTCATATTACTGATTTTATATCTGTTAAGTTTGTTACCAAACTAATATTAAACCAAAACTATGAAGAAAATAACTACATTTATTTTTTTACTTTCCTCTATTATTAGCTTTTCTCAAATGAAAGGTAAAATTACTGACACTAAAGGAAAATCACTCCCTTTTGTTAGTGTTTATTTAGAAAACAGCATTACAGGAACTACCTCAAATAACAATGGTGATTATAATTTGAATATTGAAAAAACAGGAAACTATACTATTGTTTTTCAATTTTTAGGATATAAAACAGCTAAAAAAAATGTAACAATTAACAAGTTCCCTTTTACTCTTAATGTTTCACTTCAGGAAGAACAAGTTTCTTTAGATGAAGTTCAAATTAATTCAAAAGAAAACCCAGCAAATGCAATTATTAGAAATACCATTGCAAATAAAAACAAGAATACAAATAAGCTAGGTAAATACACTTCAGACTTTTATTCTCGTGGAATGTTTAAAATTAAAAACGCTCCTAAAAAAATTCTAGGTCAAGAAGTTGGTGACTTAGGCGGAGGGTTAGATTCTACCCGTAGTGGTATTATGTACCTTTCAGAAACTATTTCAAAAATAACATATCAAAAAAAAACAAAGAAATTTAAAGAACACATCGTTGCTTCTAAAGTTTCTGGTCAAGATAACGGTATAAGCTTTAACCAAGCAGATGAAGTAAACTTCGATTTTTATGAAAACTCATTTGATTTAGCTGGAAAACAAATGGTTTCTCCAATAGCAGATGGTGCTTTTGGATATTACAAATATAAATTAACTGGTGTTTTTTACAATAAAAATGGTAAGCTCGTTAACAAAATTGAATTACTTCCAAAAAGAAAAAACGATCCTGTTTTTAATGGTTTTATATACATTGTAGAAGACGATTGGTCAATATATGGTGCCGATGTTAATGTTTCTGGTTCTCAAGTAGGTGTACCCATGGTTAAAAGTTTACATATTAAACAAAACTACAATTATGTACCTGCTATAAAAGCCTGGACTTTGGTTACACAAACTATAGATTTTAATGCTGGTATGTTTGGTATTAACTTTAATGGTCGTTTTTCAGCAGCATACTCAAACTACAATTTCACGCCAAACTTTACTGAGAATACATTTACAAATGAAGTATTATCTTTTGCTAAGAATGCAACTAAAAAAGATACCACCTACTGGAATACTATAAGACCTGTTGCCTTAACTGATGAAGAAGTTTCTGATTACAAGTTAAAAGATAGTATTAAAGTAATACGAAAATCTAAAAAATACTTAGACTCTATTGATCGTAAAAGAAACAAATTCAAACCTCTTAACATTCTTACAGGGTATAGCTATGATAACTCATATAAGAAATGGTCTGTTAATTTTTCTTCACCAATAGAAAACTTAAATTTTAATACTGTTCAAGGATGGAACTCAAGTTTAAGTTTGAACTTTAATAAACGCTTAAATAAAACAGGAAAAGGGTTTAGCACAGGTGTTGCTGTTAATTATGGACTATCTGATAAAAAAGCTAGACCTACAGGGTATTTCTCATATAAATGGAACAATACTTCTCGACCTATTTTAAATATTTCTGGAGGAATAACTACAAGTCAATTTGATGCTAAAAATCCAATTTCTAAATTTTGGAACACCATAAGTTCTACCATGTTTGAAAGAAACTACATGAAAATTTATGAAAAATCTTTTGCAAAAGTATCTTTTTCTCAAGAAGTGATTAATGGATTACGTTTATATTCAAGCATAGAATTTGCTGACAGAAAGCCTTTATTCAATACAACAGACTATGTAATGTTTCCAAAAAAAGACATAGCATACACTTCTAATAACCCTATTCAGCCCTCAAACTTTAATAGTTCTTTTACACCTCATCAAATGTGGTCGTTTAATCTAGGTGCATCAATACAATTTGGTCAAAAGTACTGGTCGTATCCAAATAGAAAAATAAACATTGGTAACAAAAAATACCCTTCATTATACATTGGATATAAAAAGAACTTTGGTTCTGGAAATAGTAACTGGAATTCAGATGTTATTTATTCACAATTATATCAAAACATTGGACTTGGAAATTGGGGAAGATTTAAATATAAAATTAAGGGAGGACTATTTTTAGACAAAAAAGATATACCTTTTATGGATTATGCCCACTTTAATGGAAATCGCCTATTAATAGCTCCGAATAGTAATTATTTAAACGGCTTTTTAGCGTTACCTTATTACCAATTAAGCACAAATGATAAATATGGTGAACTACATGCTGAACAAAACTTTAAAGGCGCACTATTAAGTAAAGTACCACTTTTAAATCAATTAAACTTTCATTTAGTAGCAGGAGCTAAAGGTTTATTTACTGGTGGAAACAAGCCGTATTCAGAATTCTCATTAGGCTTAGATAATATTGGCTTTGGAAAATGGCGCTTTCTTCGTGTAGATTTTGTACGTTCTAACTTTAATGGGCAAAAACAAAATAGAGTTCTTTTTGGAATTAAATTATAACTTATATCCTATACCAAATAATATAATTCTAGGCATTATATATGTTCTAGTATCAGAAATTAGATAGTCTGAAAAACTATTGCTCTGTTTAAATGTTTCATCTGTTAAATTTTGAGCAGTAATTTTAAAATTCCAAGGGCTATCTTCTTTCTGATAAAATAAAGATGCATCTGTTATACTATACCTATTACTTTGGTCTACTGTTTGATTTTTATAATTGTAATAACTATAATCAAAAGTCAACTTAAAAACTAGTCCTTATAATTTAAAAAAGCGAATAAATAATTTATTCGCTTTTAATATTTTATAAAACAGAAAACAACTTATTCTTTTTTTTCTTCCTCATCCTCACTAACGATCCCTAAGCGTTTAGCTCTTTGTTCCCAGTTTTTTCTAGCAAAACTTTGTAAATCTGCAACATTATCACTTTCATCCATAATTTCAAATCCTAGCAAGGTTTCAATTACATCTTCTTGAGTAACTAATCCGCTTACTGTTCCAAATTCATCAACAACCAACGCTAAATGTTCTCTTTGTTCAATTAATTTATCAAATAAATTAGGAATAGAAAGCTCTCTATCTGCAATAATAATATCTCTTTTAATACTTTTTAAAGGCTCATTTCCTTTATTATTAATTAGAGAAAGTAACAATTGATCTTTTAAAAAATACCCAGTAATAGTATCTGGATTTTCAGAATAAACTGGTATTCTAGAAAAACGTAATGCTTTATGTTCGTCAAAAAACGACTGTATTGTTTGATTTTCATCAGCTGATTTTAAAACTGTACGTGGTGTCATGATATGCTTTGCTTGTACTTCTTTAAAACCTAACATATTACGTATCACATTACTTTCATTTTCATGAAAAACACCTTCTTGTTCAGCTATATCAGTCATAGCAGTAAAATCTTCTCTACTTAAAACACTTTCACCGTGAGCTCCTTTACCAAACATTTTTGTAAATAACTGCAAAACCCAGATAAGTCCTGTGTACTTACATACAAATATTAATATATTTAAAGCCTTAGTAGAAAACCCTGCTAAAGACTTCCAATAGGTTGCTCCAATAGTTTTAGGTATAATTTCTGAGGCAACAAGTATTAATATTGTCATTATTGCAGATACAATAAAAACTCCATTTCCATCGTCACTAAAAGCTTTTTTTGCCTCAGCACCAACCATAATAGCACCTACAGTATGGGCAATAGTGTTTACAGTTAAAATTGCTATTAATGGCTTATCTACATCCTTTTTCAAAGTTTCTAAACCTTCCGCAAACGCTTTTCCTTCTTTCTTTTTTACATTAACAAAAGTTGGTGTTACACTTAACAGAACTGCTTCTAAAATTGAACATAGAAATGAAAAGAGAATAGATAAAGTTGCGTAGATTATTAATAAAGTCATGTTTTTAATTTTTTTGCTAAATTAAATAAAAAAAGACTGTCCTTTATAGACAGTCTTCATTCAAATAATTATATGCTATTTTTTAGTTTTTCTCTAAGGCTCCTTTTAAAACTTCGTAAGCCTCATTTGCCTTAGACATTTTTGCATACTGTAAAGCAGTATATCCTTTATTTGATTTTGTTTTTAACTTAGCTCCGTTACTTATTAAAAGCTTAAGTATTTTTACTTTATTATACCTGGCTGCAAACATTACAGGAGTTAGTCCCATAGACTTTCTATTGATGTTTGTTCCATTATTTATAAAAGCTTTTACACTTTCATAATTCCCTTGTTTTATCATTTCGCAAAACGTACTAAGTTTTACATATTCAACAGAAGTTTTTATAGGTGCTTCTATTGTGTTAGATGCTTTAATTGTGTTAGCAGATACAAGAACGATTAATGCTGTAAATAATATTTTTTTCATGAGATTGATTGTTAAGTTATGTTTCCTATAAGACTATGTTTTTATAAAAGTGTTTCATTAATTTATACACCTTAACATTTATTTAGCAGTAAGTCTTAAAATTTCGTGAAAAACAAAATTTTATTTTTCAATTAATTTTTAATAATTTAACAATCAATAATTTAAACCGTCAACTAATGAGTAAAAAATCAATTTATTTATTAGGTATTCTGCTAACCATTATTATTGGATCAATTTTATATTGGTATATGTGTTGTACTGTTTGCTATGCTGAAAGTTGCGATAGTTCTAAACAAAAAACCCAAAAAACAAGTAATGAAGAAGTAAGTAAACCTAAAACTAAGCACCCAACTTCACTACCTTTTAGTATTAAAGATACTCGTGGGAATTTAGCCTATGAAATCAATGAAAATTTCAATTTTAACACCTCCGGTTTTTCCATTCGTGACTCTGTATCTACTTCATTAAATAATGGGATTTCAATGATTAGAGAATATTTAAACTCAGATGAAAACAAACGCCTTAATATTACGGGGTATTATATGAATGATGAAAACAACAACTCAGCATTTCCTAACTTAGGGTTAGCTCGAGCTAACTCTGTTAAAAATTATATGGTTTCTCAAAATATTTCGTCAAAACTAATTAATACCTACGGAGAGTTAAATAATGATTTAGTCGCTAATAAAAACAACATTTTATATGGCCCTTTAAAGTTTGATGTTTTTACAAGAACTGATGAGGCTTTAAAAAGTGATGAAACTCTAAAAAAAGCTTGTGAAACTATTAAAGAAAGCCCATTGCTTATATACTTTAAAACAGGGCAAGCAAGTATTAATTTAACTCCAGAACAGCGTCAAAAATTTGCTGATATCTCAAAATGTGTAGATAAATTAGGTGTTATAATTCAAGTTACTGGCCATACAGATAATACAGGAAATAATGATGGGAATATGAAGTTAGGTTTGGATAGAGCTAACTTTATAAAAACATATTTAATTAAAAATGGGATTTTATCTCAAAATATAACTGTTGCTTCTGAAGGTCAAAATACTCCTATTTCAGATAACACAACTGAAGAAGGTAGAGCAAAAAACAGAAGAATTGAAATAACTATTAATTAAAATAATCATAAAAAATTAAAAACATGACTTTATTAGCAATCCATATACCATGTTGGTTAATTCCATTATTAGTTGGTGCCATTTGTGCTTTTCTAGGATATTTATTAGGTACTAGCAAAAATAACAACAACGATACCCTTAATGATAAAATTGCAAGATTAGAGGCTGACTTAGCTGCTTGTTCAAAAGCAAAATCTACATTACAAGCAGATTTAGATCTTTGTACTAAAAACGCTAAAAATTTAGAAACTAGTTTAGAAACTGCTAAAACAAATATCGCTTCTTCACTTACAAGTAACGCAAACAATAATATACCTTTTAATGCTACTGATGCAAAAGCTGCTTTTGGTAAAAAAATAAAACAAGATGATTTAAAAGTGGTTGAAGGAATAGGTCCCAAAATTGAAGGTCTTTTTCATAATTTCGGAATTAAAACATGGAAATCCTTAGGGGAAACTTCAATAGAAAAATGTCAAGAAGTACTAAAGAGTGGAGGAGATAGATATAAAATACACAAACCTGGAACTTGGCCTAAACAAGCTCAACTTGCTTATGAAGGTAAATGGAAAGAACTAAAAGACTGGCAAGACAAACTTGATGGTGGTAAATAATAAAAATACGTTCTATTAAAACAATAAAACCTTGATTAATTCGAGGTTTTTCTTTTTTTGTTTATTAATTAACAAAAAGAATTATTTTGTTTGAATTCGATAATTATTGATATAAAAATATTTTCAAGGAGGTTTTTAGATGTTTTTTTGCTTTTTTAGCACTACAAACACCTTTTTATTAAAAATTATGAAACCTTCAATTAAATTCCCTTTTCTTTTAAGCTTATTTCTTTTAGGAATAAGTTGTCAAAAAAAATCAACAGATAATATTGTTGAGAGTAAATCAAATATAGATTTTACAAAATATGTGAATCCTACTATAGGAACCAGTAAAATGGGACATGTATTTCCTGGAGCAACTGCTCCTTTTGGAATGGTTCAACTAAGCCCTCAAACTAACTTTGAAGTAATGTTCAATAAAGATGGTTCATACAATAAAAAAACGTATGAATATTGTGCAGGATATCAATATAAAGATTCAACCATTATTGGTTTTGCTCACACTAACTTTAGTGGAACAGGTCATGCAGATTTGGGTGATTTTTTAGTAATGCCTACTACAGGTAATTTAGTACTAGATCCTTTAAAAAAGGCAGACAATTCTAAAGGTTTTTATTCTACGTTTTCTCACACTAAAGAAAAAGCATCACCTGGTTACTATAGTGTAAATCTGGATAGTTATGGCATAAAAGCTGAATTAACAGCTAGCGAACGTGTTGGTTTTCATCAATATACTTTTCCAAAATCAGAAGATTCACATATTATTTTAGATTTAGTTTATAATGTATATCATCACAATAATAAAAATGTATGGACATTTATTCGTGTAGAAAATGATACGTTAGTAACTGGATACAGGCAAACTAAAGGATGGGCAAGAACTAAAAAAGTTTTCTTTGCTATGCAGTTTTCTAAGCCTTTTAAAAGTTATGGTCATAAGAAATACAATAAAGAAACTTATGATGGCTTTTATAGAAGGTTTAAACAAAATAAAAACTTTCCTGAAATGGCCGGAAAAGATATTAGAGCCTATTTTAATTTCAATACTGAAGAGGGTGAAAAAATAAATATAAAGTTTGCTTTGTCTCCAGTAAGTACTAATGGAGCTTTAAATAATTTAAAAACTGAAATACCACATTGGGATTTTAACAAAGTCAGAGAAAAAACTAAAGCTAATTGGAACAAAGAACTACAAAAAATTGAAGTAGAAACATTAACCGAAAATGATAAAACTACATTTTATACTGCTTTATATCATACCAACTTGTCACCTATTTTATATGAAGATGTAGACGGAAAATATCGTGGATTAGATCAAAACATTTACACTTCTGATGGTTTTACCAATTACACTATTTTTTCTCTTTGGGATACTTATAGGGCATTACATCCTTTATACAACATTACACAACCTAAGAGAAATAACGACATGATAAAATCAATGCTAGCCCATCATGATCAAAGTGTACATAAAATGCTACCTATTTGGAGCCATTATGCTAATGAAAATTGGTGTATGATTGGATATCATGCTACTTCAGTAATTGCAGATGCTATGGTTAAAAACGTAGGGGATTTTAACAAAAATCATGCTTTAAAAGCTTCAACTAATACGGCAACTGTAAAATATTTTGACGGCATTGGTGAATACATGAAATACAAATATGTTCCAGATGACAAAAGCCATTCTTCAGTCTCAAAAACATTAGAGTATGCTTATAATGATTGGTGTATTGCTCAAGTAGCTAAAAAAACTGGAGATATTAGTATTGAAAAAGAATACTTATCAAGATCAGAGTACTATAAAAATGTGTATGATTCTTCCATTGGTTTTATGAGACCAAGATTAACTAATGGTTCTTTTAGAGAAAATTTTGATCCAATGGACACTCATGGACAAGGATTTATTGAAGGAAACGCGTGGAACTATGGCTTATATGTACCACAAAATATAGATGAAATGATTAAAATGATGGGAGGAAAAGAAAAGTTTAGTAAACAATTAGATGAATTATTTACCACAGAAATTGATGATAAATACATAGCTAATCATGAAGACATAACTCGTGATGGAATTATAGGTAATTATGTACATGGTAATGAACCTGGGCATCATATTCCATACTTATATAATTGGACAGGGCATCCAGAAAAAACTCAAAAACGTGTTCGTATGATTATGGACAGTATGTATGCGCCCTCTGTAGAAGGGTTATGTGGGAATGATGATGCGGGTCAAATGAGTGCTTGGTATATATTTAGTAGCCTAGGGTTTTACCCCGTAACTCCTGGATCTCCTTATTATGCCATTGGTAGCCCTAACATTAAGAACGCTACAATTCATTTAGAAAATGGAAAAACATTAAAAATCACAGTAAAAAAACAAAGTAAAGAAAATGTATTTGTAAAAAATGTTTTGGTTAATGGTAAAAAACTAGAATCCTTTTTGCTTTCGCATCATGATATAACTAATGGTGGTGAAATAATTTTTGAAATGAGTAACCAACCTAATAACTAGTTTTTCAAAAAAGGCGTTGGTAAATAAACACTAACGTCTTTTTAACTGTACTTTACTTTACGTAATACACGTAATGCTTCTTTATACTTTACATAAGTTGTTTTATCCTCCAAATCTCGAATATAGTTTTTTGCTTTCTTTAATTGTTTTGATGCCTCTAAAAAACCATTCAAATAACAAATTAAATAAGTTGTAGGAAGCTTTAAAACATCTACCTGCTCAGTTAAAGTTAAAGAAATTTCTTTTTCAATTTTTGAAACTATACTATTATTAGTATTGTAAATATGGTGCAATATTTTTTTATCAAATTGAGGGGGTTCAAACAAAAACTCTGAAGCTATATCGTGTATTCCATTATCTTTAAAATGAATAATTGTTTTCTCTAATGGATATCTTTTTTCACTAGTATCTATACCTAACAAAATATATTCAGTTATAATAAACGAATGCTCATTGAAAGAAATTTGAACATCATCTAAATCAGAAAAGAATAATCGTACTTGTTCATTAACTAACTCTATGTCTACTCGTGAAAAATAAACCTCTTTATTTATTAAAGTTTCTTTTCCTGCCCAGCACAACACAAATTGCTCTTTAAACACCTTATATTGAGGATTGTATTCTTTTTTATGTTTTTTAAAAAAATCAAAAACCCCATTCAATGTTAACTCTATATTATTCCTAGCATTTTTTTCAATAGCCTCAACAATAGGTTGATTTGTATTTTTTACTTCAAAAAAACCTTCAACTGGTATTGAATTACTTCCTCTTCTATAAAAAACCGCTCCTTTTGGATACTTCCAAGCTGTTTTTTTTAACGATGACATTTCATTATTAGGGTATATAGTAACTAATCCTACTACTTTATAGCGAGGTAATCTAGGAAATGGTACATTTTCATACTCAATCTTAGGAGGATTATTTAAATATGCATTTACCAAATTTTGGATTTTGCTATCATCAAAAAAATCAACTCCAATAATTTTATTCTTCTCATCTTCTACCCCAATAACTATATATGAATTATTATCAGGATTAGAGTTAGACAGTGCACAAACATGCTTTATAAATTTAGCCTTTCCTTCTCTTGAATTTAATGACAACTGTTGCTTCTTATCATAAAAGCTATTTTCATCATTTTTAGAAAGTAAATTCTTAATTAAAAGCCGTTTGTTAATCACTTTTTATTAATTTTTATTTAAAACTGTAGCGCTTGCTTGCGCAGTAGGATACACTATTAAATCTTCAATATTTACATGATAAGGCCTTGTTATCACAAAATGAATAATATCAGCAATATCTTCTGCTTGTAATGCTTTATATCCCTGATAAACAGTTTTAGCTTTATTTGTATCTCCTTTAAATCGTACATCTGAAAACTCTGTTTCAACTAAACCTGGATGTATTGCACAAACACGAATATTATGTTTATTTAAATCTAAACGCATTCCTTTATTTAAAGCATTTACAGCAAACTTAGACGCACAATAAACGTTACCATTAGGATACACTTCTTTTCCTGCAATAGAGCCTATATTTACAATAAAACCATCATTTCTCTCAACCATTTGAGGAATTATTGATTTTGAAACATATAATAGTCCTTTTACATTACCATCAATCATAGCATCCCAATCATCAATACTTCCTTCTTGAATAGAACTTAATCCATGAGCGTTTCCTGCATTATTAATAAGAACATCTATTTTTTTAAAGTCATCTGGCAAACTATTGATTGCTTTTTCTACTTGATCTTTAAAACGAACATCAAATTGTAATGTATGTACTTTAGTATATTTTAAAAGCTCTTTTTCTAGAGTTTTTAACTTTTCAACACGCCTTCCGCAAATTACCAAGTTAATATTGTTTTTAGCAAAAAACATAGCTGTCGCTTTTCCTATTCCTGATGTAGCACCTGTTATAAAAGCAGTTTTTCTCATTTTAAGTGTAATTTCTATAAAGGTAATTTTTTTTATGTAAACAAGATGTTATAAAAAATAAAAAACCGCTCCTCTCGGAGCGGTTTATTTCAATTGGTTATTAAAAATAACCAACCAAAAATCAACTAACCAAACTTTATTTTAAAACCTTTCTTTGAACGGTTTGTCTCTTTATCTTAGTACGTTTTCTTCCACTGTTCCTTACAGCTTGTTTCGCACCTCTTTTTTTATCTCCTTTTAAATATTGTACAAATCCTCTTCCAGAAAATGTATACGTTGTTTCAGATCGTAAATGGTATAAAGATACCGTTTCATCATTTATAACGCTTAATTCAAATTTCTCAGTATCTCCACTATCATAATTAAGTGTTAAAACTTTTAGATCATTATATCCTCTAACATCAGCTACTTCATAGCCTCCAATGAAATCCCACTTTATATTATCAATATTTGTGCCAAACACATCATGAGATGAATAAAAAGTCACGTCATTTTCTGGTGTGAACTGTAAAAAATGCTCTTTATCAAACACATTTGAAGTTCCTCCTTTAGCATCAGTTCTTTCCCAAGCTATGTATTCTTGTAAAAAATATTCTATATTCTCGTAAAACAATTTATCATAATCAAAGTTATTAACTTGGTATCCAACTAAATAATAACTAACATTTTGCGATAAATAATCAATTCTTATTTCATTATCAGATAATTGAACTACTTCAAAATCATAATTTCCATCTAAATTATGGCTGGTTTCAAGAACATTATTAAAAACACCATATCGTCCAACTGAGATCCCAAGTCCATTCCCTGTTTTTCCTATATCTACTATATTATTATTTGCATACATTCTACCACTTAAAAATGATACCGTAAAAGCTTTGGATATAAAAGGAACATCTCCTGAACCTTGAGTTTTATGATAATCTATATACCATAAATCGTAACTAGAAATAAGTTCATTTAATGAAACAGCATCATCTATAAATTCATCATTTGTAACAACACAAGAGGTTAATGTAGTTCCTGTTATTATTAATAGTAAAAGTAATTTTATACGTTTCATAAGCATTAATTATTATGGTTATGTTTAAACATTTTCAAATTTTGTGCCAAAAACAATTTTGCTTACAAGATCATAATTTCATATAACCAAATTCAAACAAAAAAGACTGCCTAAAAAGGCAGTCTTTTTATAAAATACTTTTATAATTATCTTAGAAATTATAGTTTACTCCTAAACCAAAAATTTCTCTTGTTTGAAAACCTTCATACGCATTATCATCATAAATTGCTTGTAGTGCTAAATTAGCTGATAAGTATTTATTAATTTTCATTACAACATTAACTGTATAATCAATATCTACATTTTGAGCTTCATCTAAATAATTACTATATAAATTTAAGATATTTTCAACAGATACATTTTCCATAATATTTATTTTATAATACCCGTTTATTGCAGCTCCAAGTTCATATCTAGTAGTTTCGCCTGGTTTAACACCAAAATAACTTGCTCCAGCAGGTAAACCAGCAGTAAATTGATTATCAACAATAATTAATTTTGAAGTTGCTGGTGCAAAATTAACTTTTAAATTTTCCGATTTTTTCCATAACATACCTGGACCAAACTGAAAGTAAGCAGGAGAGAAAAAATGAGATTGTTGAATACCTTCATTATATGTTGAAGACATTTGTGTTTTAAAATTAAAAAAAGCAGAATAATACCAACTTCCAGAAGCTTTTTTACCTGCTAAAGAGTTAAGCTCAAAACGATCATCTGTTTTTTTAGCACCTTCATTTTTTATTTTTGTTAAACCATAAGAAGCAATAATTTTATTATCCCAAGTCCAATCTCCTTTAGCATAATTGAAATCGTAATTTATCCCTAATGTTCCTGAAATATTATTAACACCTCCAGCTAACCAATTATTAAATGCAGATTGATTGAATAAAAAAGAAATGTTTCCTCCTCTTTTCCATCCTTCTTTTGGCTCTTCTTTTTTTTCTTGGGCGTTAACTACTAACGTTCCAAATAACATTGCGATAGCTACTATTTTTTTCATCACTTTAAAATAATTTAAATTTTAGGGGCGCAAAAGTACGCCTTTACTTTTGTTTAAGACAACCTAATTTTACAAAAGTCACCCTTTATGGAAAATATAATTTAGCCCTAAACCAAATACCTGTTTGAACTGTATTTTACTAGAGGCATTATCATCTATGATGGCATGAAAACCTAAATTCATAGAAAGATACTCATTTATCTTGATAAAAAATCGCATTTGATAGTCAATATCAATATTTTGAGGGCTATTTAAATAATCAGAATACACAGTTAAAATATTCTCCATTTGAACATCTTTCATTACATCAAACTTAAAATATGCAGATAAGTTAAACCCTAAACTAAAACTTGAATTATCACCTTTAGCCACACCGTATTTTCCAGAAAACTCATCAGAAACAAATGTAAATCTTGCAGTAGCTGGCGCTATATTTATTCTTTGATTGTCAGATTTTTTCCACAACATACCAGGCCCAAAACTCCAATAAGCTGGTGATAAAAAATCTGAAATAGGTAACTTTGGTGTTTTTTTATAATCGTATCCTCGTGTATATTGAGTTCTAAAATTACTTAAAAAGGAAAAAAACCAATATTTATCTGCTTTTAACCCTAATAAAGAGTTGTATTCAAATCGGTCTCCTGTTTTTCTAACCCCTTGCCCATCTACATAACTTAACCCATAAATTGAAGTAATCTTATTATCCCAACGCCAATTATTTTTGTTGTAATTAAAATCATAATTTATGGCAATATTTCCAGCAATAGTATTACTACCACCAGCAACCCAATTAGAAAATGTAGATTGATTAAACAAAAAAACAAGCTTACCTGTAACTTCCCATTTTTTAGGGATACTGTCTTTTTTTTCTTGAGAAAAACTAATTAATGAACAACTAATTAATAGCGTAAAAAGAATTTTCTTCATTTTACAAATACTTTACAAATAAGATTAATTATTTTCTTTTAAATAAAGGTACTGTTGAACATGCTTCACCAAACATAATAGTTTTTGCTATAGGTTGAATTTTTTCAATTAGCAAAGTATATGCAGAAGGAGGTATAGGTTTATTAGCACATCCTTTAATTATTACAGGCTTATCTTTAAAACTATTAATATCAAGTTCATTAATTATTCCTTGGTATAAAACAGTTTCAAGTAGCTCTAAATTACCAATTACTACTTTTTTTGCATACAGTGACAATTCCGTAGTTAATAACAAGTATGCCCAAGAAGGTATTATAGCATCTGAGCTGCAAGTTAAAGCAACAAACGAATTTTCATATTGAGACCAATCATGATTTTTAACATCCTGTCTAAAGTCTTTTTCTTTTAAAATTAACTCTTGAAAAAGCCAATCTTTAATATCAAAAACTACTCTAGTACCATTTGGATAATAATCTTCTAAGTCAATAGTAATTAATTTACTACTTGCTACTCTATTTATAATTTCTTCAGTCATTTTTAAACTTATAAAAGACCTAACTCTAATTTTGCTTCTTCACTCATCATATCTTGCGTCCAAGTAGGGTCAAAAGTAATTTCTACTTCGCAATTATTAATCTCTTTTAATGTTTTCACTTTTTCTTCTACCTCTACTGGTAAAGTTTCAGCTACTGGACAATTAGGAGATGTTAAGGTCATTAAAATTTTCGCATCATTTTCCTCAGATATAAAAACGTCGTAAATCAGTCCTAATTCATAAATATCTACAGGTATTTCTGGATCAAAAATTGTTTTTATAACACGTACTATTTTATCTCCTAAATCTTCTAAATTCTCTTCAGTCATAATTAATATTTTAATTTGTCAATTTAGTTTGCTGAGCTATCGCATACATTTTTATTTGCTTAACCATAGACACTAACCCATTTGCTCTTGTTGGACTTAAATGTTCTTTCAACCCAATTTCATCAATAAAACCAGTATCCGCTTCTAAAATAGCTTTAGGTGTTTGATTTGAAAAAACTCTTAACAATAAAGCCACTATACCTTTGGTTAAAATAGCATCACTATCTGCAGTAAATGTAACAATATCTCCTTCTAAACTAGAATGTAACCATACTTTAGATTGACATCCTTTTATTAAATTCTCATCTAATTTATAAGTATCATCTATTAAAGGTAATGATTTACCTAACTCAATAATGTATTCATAACGTTCCATCCAGTCATCAAACATTAAGAACTCATCAATAATTTCTTCTTGTATTTCTTTGATAGTCATTTTTTAAAACTATTTTTGCACAGTCTAAGACTGGTTTTGTATTAAAAGTGCAAAATTACGACAAAAAAGGCATTTTTATGCTTATAAAAAATAAAGTGAACATAATTATTAATTTTTGTTAGGTATTGTTATAAAACCTGACTTAAAACAGTAAAAAGTTCTTTCCTTTTGGAAAGGTTAAATTAAACTTATGAGTAAATTATTAGCGGTTGGTACTGTAGCTTTTGATGCTATTGAAACACCTTTTGGTAAAACAGATAAAATTTTAGGAGGATCAGGAACATTTGTAAGTTTGGCTGCTGCTCAATTTGGCGTTGAAACTGGTGTAGTTTCTGTTGTTGGTGGTGATTTCCCAGAATCATATTTAGATATGATGAAGAACAAAGGAATTAATACTGATGGAATAGAAATTGTTAAAGATGGTAAAACGTTTTTTTGGAGTGGTAAATATCACAATGACATGAACTCTCGTGATACTCTTATTACTGAATTAAATGTTTTAGAACATTTTAAACCAGTAGTTCCTAAAGTATTCAAAGATTCAGAAATTGTGATGTTAGGAAACTTACATCCATTAACTCAAGCTTCTGTATTAGATCAAATGAATGAAAGACCTAAGTTAGTAGTTTTAGATACTATGAATTTCTGGATGGACATTGCTTTAAATGATTTACATGAAGTATTAAAGCGTGTTGATGTAATTACTATTAATGACGAAGAGGCTAGACAATTGAGTGGTGAATATTCTTTAGTAAATGCTGCAAAGAAAATTCATGAAATGGGACCTAAATATGTAGTAATAAAGAAAGGAGAACATGGAGCTTTATTATTCAATGAAGGTAAAATGTTTTTTGCTCCTGCATTACCTTTAGCTGAAGTTTTTGACCCAACTGGTGCTGGTGATACTTTTGCTGGTGGTTTTTGTGGATTTTTAGCAAAAACTGAGGACATCTCTTTTGAGAATATGAAAAACGCCATTATTTATGGTTCAAACTTAGCTTCTTTTTGTGTTGAAAAGTTTGGAACTCAACGAATGGAAGAACTTACGAAAGATGAAGTTCAAGAACGCTTACAAGCGTTTAAAGAGCTAACACAATTTGACATAGAATTATCATAATATACAAGTCCGCAGATAAACTGCGGATTTTTTTATACACAACAACACTAAAAAACACAACTAATAAACACTTTTATAAATGAGCGACGCTTTAAAACATGAATGTGGAATTGCTATGGTAAGGTTATTAAAACCTTTAGAATACTACAAGGAAAAATACGGTACCGCATTTTATGGAGTTAACAAAATGTACCTGCTTATGGAAAAACAGCACAATCGTGGTCAAGACGGTGCTGGGATGGCAAGTATAAAATTCAATGTAGAACCTGGAACAAGATATATTAGTAGAGTTCGTTCAAATAAATCACAACCAATACAAGATATTTTTGGTCAAGTTAATGAGCGAATCAATGGTATTTTTGAAAAGAATCCTGATAAAATTGATGATGTTCAATGGCAAGAAGAAAATATGCCATATATCGGAAATTTATTTTTAGGTCACGTTCGTTATGGAACATTTGGAGGAAATAGCATAGAAAATGTACACCCTTTTCTACGTCAAAGTAACTGGAGACATCAAAGTTTAATTGTTGCTGGTAACTTTAACATGACTAACTCTAAACAATTAATGAAAGAATTAATTGATTTAGGGCAACACCCAAAAGAGTCTGCCGATACAGTTACTGTAATGGAAAAAATTGGACACTTTTTAGAAGATGAAGTTTCTGATACATATTTAAAAGCTAAAGATGTTGGTTTAAATAAAAAGGATGCTTCTCCTTTTATTGAAGAACATCTAGATATACAACGTATTTTAAAACGTTCATCAAGAAATTGGGACGGAGGATATGCAATGGCTGGTTTATTAGGACATGGTGATGCATTTGTTTTAAGAGACCCAGCTGCTATAAGACCCGCTTTTTATTATCAAGATGATGAAGTGGTGGTAGTAGCTTCTGAACGTCCAGTTATACAAACTGTTTTCAATGTTGACATTGATAAAATTAAAGAAATTGATAGAGGTCACGCTTTAATTATTAAGAAAAACGGAAAAACTACAATGGCTCCTATTCTAGAACAAAGACCTAAGAAAGCTTGTTCTTTTGAACGTATCTATTTTTCTAGAGGTAGTGATGCTAGTATATATGAAGAGCGTAAAAATTTAGGGAAATTTGTTTTTCCTGAAGTTTTAAAATCTATTAATAGTGATATAGAAAATTCTGTATTCTCTTATATTCCTAACACAGCCGAAACCTCATTCTTTGGAATGATGGAAGCAGCTGAAGATGTATTAAATCAACAAAAAACTGACGCTATTTTAGCCGGTGGTGGGAAATTATCTAAAGAAAGAGTTATTGAAATTTTATCAACTCGTCCGCGATTTGAAAAAATAGCAATTAAAGATGCAAAATTAAGAACATTTATTACTGATGATAGTAGTAGAGATGACTTAGTTGCCCATGTTTATGATGTTACTTATGGAGTTGTAAAGCCTACTGACAATTTAGTTATCATTGACGATAGTATTGTTCGTGGAACAACTTTAAAGAAAAGTATTATTAAAATATTAGACAGATTACAACCTAAGAAAATTGTAATTGTATCTTCAGCTCCACAAATTCGTTATCCTGATTGTTATGGTATTGACATGGCAAGAATAGGTGATTTTATAGCATTTAAAGCCGCTTTAGAGCTACTTAAAGAAACAAATCAATATCATATAGTATATGATGTATATCAGAAGTGTATAGAGCAGCAGAATAATCATGATAAAGATATTGTTAATTATGTAAAAGAAGTATATGCTCCTTTTACAGATCAACAAATTTCTGCTAAAATAGCTGAAATGCTTAAAACTCCTGAAATTAAATCAAATGTTGAAGTGATATACCAGCCAGTAAGCAAGCTACACAAAGCATGTCCTGAAAACTTAGGAGATTGGTACTTTACTGGTGATTATCCTACTGATGGAGGCCATAGAGTAGTAAACCAAGCTTTCATCAACTTTTATGAAGGTAATGACAAAAGAGCTTATTAAATAGTAACTCTCTTAGGAATACTAAAAAAACAAAAAAGCTAGATATTTTTATATATCTAGCTTTTTTTATAAACTACTTATTAAAGTTTATTTTTTTTGTAAAACATACTTCGTTCCATTAAACTCAACATTCATAACAAAAACATCATCTCCTGGCTTCCATACATTGTAAGAAACAGCAAGTTTTTGCCCTTTTTTGTAGTTAGGAAAATTATTTAATAGAATCTTACTGATTTTTGCTAACCTAACCATTACAGTTTCCTCATCGTACCCTTCTCTTATATCAAAATTACTAAAACCATTGCCTACTAATGAATAATCGTCATCAGTTAATGTATATTTAATCACATCATTTTGCGGCTTAAATTTAGATGTTTTCTCTATAGAAGTAATTGGGGAATTATCTTTTGAAAAAGTTTCTGTAGTGCTAATTAAAATGCAAAATAACACTATAAAAAACCCAAATGAATTATTACTCTTAACCATCTTTTGTTAAATTTTAATTGGGCACAAATTTACTAAATTTATATATATATAAAAACCACCTCATATGAGGTGGTTTTAAATTATATTTAATTAGTAGTTAAATACTATTAAAATTCAAATCTAACAGAAGTATTCCATGTTCTTCCGAAACCAAAGTATACTCTATTTCTTACATCAATTCCTCTATAAGTAGTTGAACCAGATGTAGCATGAATATTAGTTGCTGAATCAGAAATATACACTTCATTAGTTAAGTTGTTAACGTTAAAACGGAATTTTAATTTCATTTTATCATTAAGCTTTAATTTATATGATACACCTGCATTTATTAATGAGTGACCAGGAAGCTGTAAAGATCCTAACGCTGCTGTAGTTTTACTAGAAAAAGCAGCTGGAGATATACTAGCATATAACCTAGAAGCATAAAATTGATCAATATCAAATTTTAAAGACTCAGTAGCTTCATATGTAAAACCAACTCTAGCTGTTGTTTGTGCTTGATTACCAGCTTTAGCTCCATCTAAGTAAAAAGTAATGTTATCTTGTACTAAATCGTTGTTTTGATCGTACTCAGTACCAATAGCTTCACCTTTGTACTCAAAGTCACCTAAAGATATCATACCTTCAATTTTCAGTTTACCAAACTTAGCAAGAGTTTCTAATTCAATTCCAGAGTGAACTTGCTCAACTCCGTTAATTTGTACAAAGTTACCTCTAACTGAACCTCTTCCTCTTAAAAATCTATCTTTCCATGAAGTTCTATATGCATTTAATTTAACAGCATAGTTTTCATGACTAAATCCATAACCAACTTCATAATTTATGATTTTTTCATTAGTTAAGAATGGATTAATATCATTGTTAGTAAAACTTGTGTATACTGAGTTAAAGAAAGGTTGTTTAGAAATAAAACCAGCATTAAAGAATACGTTATGTGCTTCATTAATGTTCCAGTTAAGTCCTCCTTTAATATTACCTCCAATTAAATTTTTAAAAGAAGATGCTTGTTCAGTACCGTTATGAGCTCCTAAGTTAAAGTAATCAACTCTTTGGAAACCTTGTTGAGAAATACCCCCTTGTAAGTAAGTAGATATTTTATCATTTTTGTATTCAACTTGTCCAAAAGCACCTAACCAACGTACATTACCATCATTGTAATATTCAATTTTTTGTTGATCAGAAATATTTTGCCAAGGGTTAAAGCTTGGAGAAGCTTCAACGAAATCAGTAATATTTCTATTTGGGTTATTTCTATCTCTGCTATCAACATAACCAGTAGCTCCTAATAAGTTGTTTACAACTCTATAGTGAATTCCTTTATAAGTTCTTACGTCAATACCTAAATCCCAACTTAAGTTTTCATTTGCATCATTATGGAAGTTAACAACTGCTCCATACCAGTTATGAGAATTCATAGAAGCTCTTCTTGTTAAACCGTTACTTCTATCACTGATAGTACTAGTTCTATCTGCTCCGAAATCAGGAACACTTCCTCCAGCATTCCACTTAGCGATATCATCAAAACGAACAATACCATTAGAATCTCTTAATCTTGAATCAAAGTCTCTGATGTTATTTACATCTCCAATAGGACCTGTTCCTCCTCCACGTCCCCATGAAGCATAAACTACAGTTGATAATTTTGAAGCATCAGAAATTGTCCAGTCATGGTTTAATGACATAACAGGCTTGTGGTAAAAGTTTCTTCTAAATGAAAACTCTTCTCCATTTAAATATCCCCAAGCTGCGTTGTATTTAATATTTGGCTCTCCACCTACTCCATATTTTTGGTAAGTAGAAATAGATTCAGCATAACTTCTTTGGTTGTGCCATTGTGGAGCTCCTGTAAAAGTAAATTCTAATTGGTGATCATCATTTACTGCATACCCTAACCCAATAAAATAGTTATGCCCAACAGCTTTTGTACCATCAACGTAACCATCTTGTTGAGTTCTACTTAATAAAATAGAAGCAGAAAGACCACTTTCTAATTTACCTGTAGAATATGATGCTCTGTATTTCATATAGTTATCATTACCGTAACTAAATCCTACATTACCACCTTCTCTTTGTTGTGAAGTTTTTGTTACAATATTAACTGTACCTCCAACAGAAGCATTAGCTAATTTAGAAGAACCTAAACCTCTTTGTACTTGCATAGCTGAAGTAACATCAGATAATCCCATCCAGTTAGACCAGTATACTCTACCATTTTCCATATCATTTACTGGAACACCGTTAATTAAAACAGCAACATTTTCTTGATCAAAACCTCTAATAGAAAGTCTAGAATCACCAAAACCACCACCTTGTTTAGTTGCATAAACTGAAGGTGTAGATTTTAAAATTTCAGGAAACTCTTGAGACCCTAACTTCTCTTGAATTTCTTCAGCTCTAATAGTAGAAGATGCAACTGGAGTTTGTCTATCTTTAGCGATATCAATTACTCCTGTAATAACTACTTCCCCTAATACATTAGATGGTTGTAATTGAATTTGTCCTAAATTGGTTTTAGCTGATGTAAAAGATACATTTTTAGTGTCGTAACCAACAAAAGAAACCTCAACTACTCCTGAATTAGATTTTGAGTTCAACGTAAATTTACCGTTGAAATCAGTTCCAATTCCGTTAGTAGTCCCCTTAACTACAACGTTTGCTCCTGGTAATGGTTCACCCATTTCGTCAACCACAATACCAGTAATCTTGGTTTGTCCTACAACTGCAGCAGTTATAAAAAACAAAGCCACAAGTAATACATTTTTAATTTTTTTCATTATCTAATCTAATTTGTTATTAAATGCTTGGCAAAATTCCTGATTTTTAACTTTACCAATATTAACTTAACGTTAACATTTTTTCAGATAACCTAAAATAAATCACTTATTCTCAATGATTAGAAACAATTCTAATTAATAAAATTTTAACTATATAGTATTTTTTCTGTTAATTCCTTCCCCAATTCAACACCAAATTGATCATAAGAGTAAATATTCCATAAAACTCCTTGAGTAAATACTTTATGTTCATACATTGAAATTAACATTCCTAAAGACTCAGGTGTCAGCTTTTTAAATATAATTGTGTTGGATTGTTTATTCCCTTTAAACACCTTATACGGAAGTAGTTTGTTAACTTTTTCAAATTCTCCTTTAGTTTTCAATTCTAAATGCACTTCTTCTTTAGTTTTACCAAAAGACAATGCTTCTGTTTGAGCATAAAGGTTTGCCATTAATTTTTTATGATGATCTGCTAATCCATTCAATGGTTCTTCAAAACCTATAAAGTCAGCAGGAACTATTTTAGTTCCTTGATGCAATAACTGCATAAATGCATGTTGCATATTGGTACCTGTTCCACCCCAAACTATAGTACCCGTTTCATAAGTAACTTCATTACCATTTCTATCTACCCCTTTACCGTTACTTTCCATAACAGCTTGTTGCAAATATTCAGGTAATATATTTAAATATTGAGAATACACAAAAACACCTTCAGTATCACAACGAAAAAAGTTGTTATACCACAGGCTTAATAATGCTAAAATTACTGGTATGTTTTTATCAAAATCAGTCTCTCTAAAATGAATATCCATTTTTTCTGCTCCATTTAACAAACGCTTAAAGTTATCGAATCCAACAGATAAACTTATAGATAACCCAACAGCTGACCATAATGAAAAACGACCACCTACCCAATTCCACATTGGGAAAACATTTTTCTTATCTATCCCAAAATTCAGTACCGCATTAATATTTGATGAAACAGCTACAAAATGTTTTGCTACATCAAAAACTGTTGCTGACTTTAAAAACCAATCTCTTATTGTATTTGCATTAGTTATCGTTTCTTTTGTACTAAATGATTTTGATACAACTATAAATAATGTAGTTTCTGGATTTAATTTTTTTAGTATTTCAAAAACATGGTCTCCATCAACATTTGAAACAAAATGTGTATTTAATTTATTTTTATAAAACTTTAACCCTTCAACAACCATTTTTGGTCCTAAATCTGAACCACCTACTCCTATGTTAACTACATCTGTTATAGCTTTACCTGTATAACCTTTCCATTTTCCTGAAATAACCTTATTACTAAAAGCCTTAATTTTTCTTAAAGCGGTTTGAACAGGAGGTTTTACATCTTTACCATCTACAAAAACAGGTTCATTACTATTACTTCTTAATACTGTATGAAGAACAGACCTGTCTTCTGTCACATTAATCTTATCACCTGTATAATATTTTTCTATGGCATCTTTCAAATCTATTTCCTCAGCCAAGGAAATAAGTTTGCTTAAAGTTTCTTTTGTTATATGATTTTTAGAAAAATCTACATGTAACTCTTCAAAATTTATAGAAAAGTTTTCTTTTCTATTTTTATCTTCTTTAAACAACTTTCTAAGCTGATAATTTTTAGCTTCCCCATAGTGCTTTTCTAATTTCGCCCAGGCTTCTGTTTTTGTAGGATTAATGTTTTTTAAAGGCATAATTACTTGGTAGCTAATGTTTCTTTTTCAACAAAAATAGCTGTAGTTTTTTTAAAAAAAGGGATGCTATCTAATTGTTTTTTTAAAGGTTCTATAAATTTAAAATATCTTGGCTTAATGCTATCTTTTAATGGCTTAGCTGAAGGTAATTTTTCACGAAATGGATCTACTTGTCTACCGTTTTTCCAAAAACGATAACATACATGAGGTCCACTGGTATTACCTGTCATACCCACTAAACCTATAATATCTCCTTGCTTCACATAATCTCCGACTCTCACCTTTCTTCTTTTCATATGCAAATACTGAGTACTATATGTGCTATTATGTTTCACTTTAACATAATTACCATTACCTCCTCTTCTAGCAGATTCAACAACTGTTCCACTTGCAGTTGACATTATTGGAGTTCCATAAGGAGCAGCAAAATCAGTTCCTCGGTGCGCTCTAACTCTACCATATAAAGCTATCTTTCTTCTTAAATTATAACGTGAAGATATTCTATACTGAAACTTTATAGGTGATTTTAGAAAAGTACTCCTTAACATATTTCCTTTCTCATCGTAAAATTCAGCTATATTCTTTATAGAGTCAGCTACAAACTTATAAGCATATAAATCTTCCCCTTTATGATTAAACAAGCCAGCTTTTACTTCTCCATACCCAACAAAAACAGTATCATTAATAAATTTCTCTTCATAAATAAGTTTAAATTTATCACCTTTTTGCAATCTATAAAAATCTAATGTCCATGCATAGATATCTGCTACTGTGTTAGTCAATGTAGGTGTTAACCCTAAACTATCCATAGTAACAGATAAATTAGAATAAATTTCTCCTGCTATTTCTTTTTCTACAATTTTAACTTTCTTTTTATGCTTATATGCAGAAATTACAGAATCTTTAAAATTTATAATTGTTGCATTGACTTTATTATGTTTATAAATAAATACCTGAGCTTTTTTAATTGAATCTTTTGATGTCAATATTGTATATGGTTTTCCAGATCTAACTCTTCTTACATCAAAAGTTTCTTTAATTGTAGTGGCTATTTTATTTATTTTAGGATACATTACATGATGTCTATCTAAAATAAGCCCAAAACTATCTCCATTTTTTATTGTATCATGTACAACATTATAATTATCTAAATTAAACCCATACAAGAGCACTGGTTTTGGTTTTTCAATTACCTTAGTCTCAATTATCTCTCTTTTTTCTTCTTTTTTACAAGAGAATAAAAAAGTAAATAACACTAGTAAAATGGTGATTTTTCTCAAGGAGGTTGTTTTTAATTGCCTATTCTCGCAAAAATACAAATATTTATATTTGTATTTAACACTTTAACAATACTTAAACAACTTAAAGTTAATCTACTATTATTTCGAAAGGATTAGCCAATCCTCTGTATGCTTCTAATTCTGCTCGTAACGACCCAACAGCTAGTGATGCTTTCATTTTAATTGGCACTTTATTATCATCTGCAGTTATCCAAACCGTAACACTTTCTTGTGCCTTAAAAACCCTACCAGCCTGAACTAAAGGTCTAAATTTCTGAGTTTTAACCTTTCCGAATTTTGTTTTTAAAGTTTCATAACCTAAAAAACGAAGTTTAAAAGGGTAACTTTTATCATCAAAAAACATATCTACATTAATCTCTTCTCCCTTTTTCATTTTCTGAGTATCATAACTTCTTAAAAAATAAAAAGTAGATATCATATCTTGAGGACTCTTTATTGAAATAACACTATCTTTTTGCTTTGTAAAATCTTGTACATAAGCTGTATTATTTTCATAGTTAAAAGACACATTTCTTTTTTTCTTAAAACCTCCTTCATTAATATCCCTTTTAAATAAATATGGCTTTACCTCATCAGCTGTAAAATAGCTTTCATACTTATCTTTCACTTCAAAAAACCAACTTATCATACCAGTAGTCCAACCTCTTCCTGTTGCATGAATTACATTTCTATTTTTTAACTTTTCATCTTTTAATTCTAACACGGCAGTTCCAGCTCTTAAAAAACCACTGTAACTCATTTTATAACGCAACCATTCTCCTCCTTTAAAAGCCACAGGTCTTTCTTGAGATGAAACATTTATTGCTAAACAAAGCAATACTATTAATAGTTTATTTATTTTCATAATATTCAAACTTATGAAATTTAATAGACAATTACCATTCCAAAAATAAAAAACCATTAATTCAATAAATTAATGGTTTTTTATTTTTTAAAAGGTTCCCCAATTTTTCAATTCTTCTTCACTCCATAAATAAGGAAAAAATATTCTACGCTGGTATTTTGGATGCATATATTTGCGCCAATTACTTCCTCCTGTTGCTTCTAAATCTTTTTCTCCACCACCTAAATATTTTCCTGCAGCATTATAATGTGCCATTACCCATTTTACATTTACAGTATAATCATAATGACGCATAGCTTTTACTAATTCTTCATTCTTTTGAACATCCTCAGGTAATTCTTTGAATTTTTTAGACAAATTACAGTCATTGTAATCTTCCATAAACTCAATAAACTCTCCCATATATTTTTTCTCGAAAAGCTTTATAAGTATTGTTTTCTCTCCTGTTTGATGATTTTTACCAGCCGCTTGCCAATACAAATGCTCAAACGCATTTTTAAAAGATGAATCTCGATCAATTGTATCTCTATATCTAACATCAATCAAGTTAATTAACTCTGTTGAAGCAAACTCTATTTTACGATATTGCGCACTTTGAAACCCACTAGCTGGTGCCAAAGTATTTCTAAACTTTAAATACTGATCAACATCCATTCCTTCTCCCATTACACTAAATGAACTGCACAGCATATCAAAATACCTGCTTACCCTCATTAAGTGTTTTGAAAATTTTTCTGCTGTTATTACTTTTTTTGAAAGTGAAATTTGATCAATTTCCCATAATATCATTTTAAACAACAGTTCATTTACTTGATGATACATGATAAAAACCATCTCATCTTTTTCTGTTGTTCTAGGAATTTGTAAACCTAACAAAGCATCAGTTTGGATATAATCCCAGTATGTAATAGGTGTACTATGCAACAATCCTTCTAACATAGTATTTAAAGGTACACCTAATTTTTCATACTTCTCTTCTAATGCTTTTAATATATCGTCTTTACTCATTTATCTATTTTTTAATTAAAATTTATTTTATATTCTGATTAAAATAAATTTTATGAGAAAGGTGATTTAATATTTTTAAAAATCTGATTCATTTTTTTATAAAAAAGAGAACCAAGAATTTAGAGTTTTATCTTTTTCTTGGTTCTGTTAATCTTAAGATTTAGGTTTAGAGCGTTCCTCTTTTTGCTTGTTCTCTTTCTATAGATTCAAACAACGCTTTAAAATTACCTGCTCCAAAACCTCTTGCTCCCATTCTTTGAATTATTTCAAAAAACAACGTAGGTCTATCTTCAACTGGTTTTGTAAAAATTTGTAATAAATATCCTTCTTCATCAGCATCAATCATTATTGATAGCTTTTGTAACTCACCAATATCTTCTTTCATCATATCTCTATGCTCTCCTAATCTATTAGGAATATCATCATAATATGCTTGTGGTGGTGGTGGTAAAAACTCAACTCCTCTTGCTTTTAATTGACTTACAGTAGAGATTATATCATCAGTAGCTACTGCAATATGTTGCACTCCTGCTCCTTCATAGAAGTCTAAATATTCTTCAATTTGAGATCTTTTCGCTGCTTTAGCTGGTTCATTAATAGGAAACTTAATACGTCCGTTTCCATTAGACATCACTTTACTCATTAAAGCTGAGTATTCAGTATGAATTTGCTTGTCATCAAAAGACAAAAAGTTTTCAAACCCCATTACTTCTTCATACCATTTAACCCAAACATCCATTTGGTTCCACCCTACATTTCCAACCATATGATCAATATATTTTAATCCTACTGGCGTTGGGTTATAGTCAGATTCCCACTTTTTGAATCCTGGCATAAACGTACCTTTATAATTTTTACGCTCAACAAACATATGAACCGTTTCTCCATAAGTATAAATTCCAGCTCTAACAACTTCACCATGCTCATCTGTTTCAACAGTTGGCTCCATATAAGACTTCGCCCCACGCTTGGTTGTTTCTTCATATGCGCTTCTTGCATCATCTACCCAAAGAGCTACTATTTTTACACCATCACCATGCTTCACAATATGATCATTAATAGGTGATTTACTGTTTAAAGGAGTCGTTAAAACTAAACGTATTTTATCTTGAACTAATACATAGCTTACTGAATCAGTAGAACCTGTTTCTAAACCTTTGTAGGCTAATGATTGAAAACCGAATGCCGTTTTATAAAAGTGTGCTGCTTGTTTTGCATTACCAACATAAAACTCTACATAATCTGTTCCTAACAATGGAAGGAAATCTTGTGCTCCTTCAAATATTTTTTCTAAACCGTAGTTTACTGATTTTACTTCTTTTTTACTCATAATAAAACCCCATCCTAACCTTTCTTTGACAGAAAGAAACTCTTAACTGGGAATTAAAAGTCTTTAATTTTTTATTTATTAAACTATAACCTATGTTAAAAAGAAATAGTTTTATTCACCTTATACTCAACCACTAATACTGAACTAATTATTCTAACCAAGATTTGTAATAATCTTCATCTGCAATTTTCATTGCCTCTTCAGTAACTTGTAATGGTTTAAATGTATCAACCATTACAGCTAATTCTTCAGTTTCAGTATGACCAATACTTCTTTCAGCTGCTCCTGGGTGTGGACCATGAGGAATTCCCGCTGGATGCAAAGAAATATGACCTTGATCAATATCATTCCTACTCATAAAATCACCATCTACATAATATAAAACTTCATCTGAATCTATATTACTATGATTATACGGTGCAGGAATTGCTTTTGGATGATAATCATATAAACGTGGCACAAAACTACAAATTACAAATGCATTAGTTTCAAAAGTTTGATGAACTGGTGGTGGTTGATGAATTCTACCAGTAATTGGTTCAAAGTCATGTATAGAGAACGCATATGGAAAATTATAACCATCATAACCTACTACATCAAAAGGATGAGATGCATATACCATTTCTATAATTTCTCCTTGTTTTTTCACTTTAATTAAAAAATCACCTAACTCATTATACGTTTCTAGTTCTTCCGGCCTTCTTAAGTCTCTTTCACAAAAAGGTGAATGCTCTAGTAATTGACCAAACCAGTTTCTGTAACGTTTTGGTGTATATACAGGTGAATATGATTCTACAATGAATAATCTATTATTTTCATCATCAAAATCTAGTTTATAAATAATTCCTCTAGGAATCACTAGGTAATCTCCGTATTTGAACTCTATGTTCCCTAACATTGTACGGAGTTTCCCTGTACCTTTATGAATAAAAATTACTTCATCAGCGTCTGTATTTTTATAAAAGTAATCTTTAGTAGACTCTTTCGGAGCTGATAAAATTATATTACAATCTGAATTTGTTAATACAACTTTTCTACTTTCTAAATAATCATTTTCAGGAGGAACTTGAAATCCTCTGAAACGATAAGATTGTATATTATTAGCTTTTGCTATTTTTGGCGCAACTGAATACTGTTTACGAATCTCTTTGACCATTGTTGGTCTATGTTCATGATAACTATTAGTAGACATTCCGTCAAAACCAATAGTTCCAAATAATTGTTCGTAATACAAACTTCCATCTTCCTTACGAAATTGAGTATGACGCTTTGGTGGAATTTTTCCTAATTTATGATAAAAAGGCATATTTATTTTAGTTTAAAGATTAATACTTAAATTTTTATTGTCTTTAAACTTTATTATTCGGGATTTCTCTTTATGAGAAACTTTAGAAGTATAAGCAAGTCTTCAAAAGGACTACAAGCCATCATAATTTATAATTCTTCTTACAAATATACAGAATATTCTATCTATTAAATATCGAAATTTCAAAACATTAGTTTTTTTTATTTAAATTTAATCTAAATAAGTTTTGTTGTTACATTTTAATGAAATATTTTTGCTGAATTAAATTTTATTAAATCTAAATAAATACAATGAAAGGAGTAATAACTGCCATTATACTATTTTTAGTAATGGCTCATTCTGTAGCGCAAGGGGGATCTATCAGCGGAACAGTAGTAGACAACAATAACGAACCTTTAATAGGTGTTAACGTAATAATTAAAGGAACTAAAAATGGAACTCAAACAGACATTGATGGTAATTTTAAATTAAACACTAACAATAGAGGTGAAAAAACACTTGTCATTTCTTATATCGGATTTAAAACTAAGACTTTAGTAACCGATGGAAATTCAAAAAAATTAACAATTACAATTTATGAAGGAAATGAATTACTTAATGAAGTAATTGTAGACACAAATAGAAAAAATAAATTTTCGAGAAAAAAATCAGCTTATGTAGCAAAATTACCTTTAAAAAATATTGAAAACGCTCAAGTTTACAGTACTGTTACCAATCAATTATTAATTTCTCAATCAGTTATTAGTTTTGAAGAGGCGCTAAAAAACACTACGGGTGTAGAAAAACTATGGTCATCAACTGGTAGAAGTGGTGATGGTGCAGGTTATTATGCAATTCGTGGTTTTTCAATTCAACCTCAACTAGTAAATGGAGTACCAGGAATAACAAATGGATTTATTAATCCTGATAATGTTGAAAGAATTGAAGTTGTTAAAGGACCATCTGCTACTTTGTTTGGAAGTACTGTGACTTCTTATGGTGGTTTAATTAATATTGTAACTAAAAAACCCTACAAAGGAACTGGAGGAAACATTACTGTTGGTGGAGGTTCTTTTGGGTTTAAAAAGTTAACAGTTGATTTTAACACGAACCTTGAAGATAACGAGGATATTTCATTACGATTTAATGCTGGATATCAAACTGAAGATAGTTTTCAAGATGCTGGATTTAGAAAATCTTTATTTTTAGCTCCTGCCATTTCTTATAAAGTAAATAATAGGTTAACATTAAACTTTAACTATGAGCTTTCATCTACTGATCAAACTAACCAAGCTTTTTTATTTTTAAATAGAGGAGCTGCGCTAACTTTTAAAAATTTAGGTGAACTAAATTACGACAGAAACAAATCATTAACTAGTAATGATATTTCTATTAAAAACCCAACTCAAAATTTCAGAGGAGAGATTGCTTATAAAGTTTCTGATAATTGGTCATCACAAACAATTATAGCTGGTGGTAATGCTAAATCCAAAGGACATTACACTTATTTATATAATCTTCGCTCAAATTTATTCGGTTTATATGCTCAACAAACAGATGCAGAAACTAATACATTAGCATTACAACAAAACTTTACTGGTGATTTTAAATTAGGAACTATTAGAAACAGAGTTGTAATTGGTGTTGATTATTTAAAATCTCAAATTATGGATAACAGTTCTGGTTTCAGAGGAATTAATGTTACAACACCACAAGGTCAATTAATTCCAGTACCAGCAGCTTTTGGTTTCGCAAATTTGCCTACAAATCAAGCTAGCCTTAGTGCTGTTTTAGCAAATGTTCCAAGATCAAATACTGATATTAATCAAGATGTTCTTAGTGGATATATTTCAGACGTAGTAAATATTTTACCAGAATTATCTGTTATGGCAGGAGTTCGTTATGATAGATTCAAATATGATGGTGATGCAAACGATGCTACTGATGATCAAAAAGCATATTCAAAATCTACTTTTTCACCTAAGTTTGGAATTGTTTACCAACCTATACTGAATCAATTATCAGTATTTGCTAATTATCAAAACGGCTTCTCATACGTAAACCCAGAAATAGTACCTATTGATGTAGCTAACCCTGCTGCTGGAACAAAATTACAATCATACGATTTAGAACAAGCTAACCAATTAGAGTTTGGTGTAAAAACAAACTTATTCAATAATAAATTAGAAGCTTCTCTTAGCTACTATGATATTACTGTAAAAGATAAAATAATGGGATTCGGTGCTAGCAAGCAACAAGACGGAACTGTTAATAGTAAAGGTTTTGAGTTAGAACTAAATGCTAATCCTATAGAGGGCTTAAACCTTCGTGGTGGATTTAGCTATAATGATGCTAAAGTAACAAAATCAGTTTCTAGGCCAGATTTAATTGGAAAACGTTTAGCTGAAGCTGGTCCAGAAACATCATACAACTTTTGGGCTGATTATAAATTCTTAGAAGGAATTGCTAAAAACTTTGGTTTAGGTTTCGGTGTTAATGGTGCTAGTGATTATAACACTATGGTTGGTTACCCTATAGCTGGTGATTTTATTCTTCCAGCATACACCATTTTTAATGCTTCTCTTTACTATGAGCATGATAAATTTAGAATAAGTGTAAAAGCAAACAATTTAACTGACAAAGAATATTATAAAGGTTGGAGTACGGTAACTCCGCAAGCACCTAGAGCATTTTTAGGAACTTTAACATATAAATTTTAATAATAATTTTCACATAAATTGTGTCTATTATAATTTGAATTGTCATTTATTAAATGCGAGCATAACTCATTGTTTTTGAACTTTGAGTTATGCCTTTTTAAATAATTACATAAATAACTTAAAGATGAATACAGTTATACTATTATTAAATTTTATGAGTGTTTTTATGTTATTAAACACTTCTAAGGAAGCAATTTTGCATAATAATTTATTAGAGAAGTTGATAAAAAACAATGCCTTAAAAGTTAAAATTATTGGCCTTATAGTAGTCCTACTTTCTTTTACTACTTCTGCAGTAACATATGGAATAACTACTGGTATATTAATAAACTTAACTCTTTTATTATTAACTCTAAGCATACTCATACTTTTTAACCCTATTAAGGAAGCAAATTATAAATTTCTCATTCTTCTTTTTATAATAAGTTTAACTATAGAGTTTTTAACATCATAAACATGCCTGCAAACACTAAATATTTAACAAAATCACCTTCACAACAATTCGCTAAAGTATCAGCAGGAGTTTTAGGTGGTTATATAATCAGTGCATTATTGCATATGGTTTTAGCACTATGGTTACCATATTCAAAAGAAATAATGGTTACTTCAATCTTTAGTACGTTTATAGTATGGTGCGCTTGCTTAATTATTCCGTTTCTATTTAAAAATGGATGGAAAGCTTGGGCTTTATACTTAATCATTTCCTTGCTATTATACATAGCATATTATTTTGGTAACCAAAACAATCCCTTTTTATAATGAGCAATCGAAACTACAATGTTTTTTTTAACACGCACACTATTAGTGGAATTGTAATTAGTGTTGCTTTATATATAATATTCTTTGCAGGTGCTTTTGCTTTATTTAAAGAAGAGATTCAACTCTGGGAAGAAGGAAAATCGATTAGTCATACTGAACGAAAAAATATAAATTACGATGATATTTTATCTTCGTTAGATAAAAATCACGAATTAACAGGAAGAGATTTACACATTAATTTTGGAGAAAAAAGCGATCATATTTTTGTTAATATGACTGCAAGTAAAGACACATTAGCTTCTACTAAAGGAAAGGTTCCTAATTATTTTTATGTAGATATTAAATCAAAAGAAACCAAATCTTATATTGAACAATATAGCCTTGGAGAATTTCTATATCGTCTTCACTTTTTTCAACAGTTTCCTGTTATAGGTATTTATTTAGCCGGTTTTGTTTCCTTATTTTTTTTATTTGCTATTGTAACTGGTGTCATTGTACATTGGAAAAAAATTATTCCTAAATTTTATTCTTTTAATCCTAAAGCAATTTTAAAAAAGGTTTGGACTGATGCTCATACAGCACTTGGAGTTATAGGTTTACCCTTTCAATTTATTTTCGCTATTACTGGAACCTATTTTGGGTTAAGCATTTTAGTATTACTTCCTGCTAATTTTTTATACAATGGTAATCAAGATAAGTTATTAGAAGACTTACGTCCTGAACGTAAAAACTATGAATGGGTTTCAACATCAAATGAAGAGATGCCTAGTTTTAATTCTTTTGTTCAAAAAACAGCTGATCATTGGGAAGATTTTCACCTTACGCAAGCGTTTATAAAAAATTATGGTGGTGTAAATATGAAATATACCATAATTGGTGAATTAAAGGAGAGTAATCGTTTTGTTGGAATAGGAAGATTAATTTTTGACCCTTATACTGATAAAATAGAAGTAGAGAAAAATCCAAATAATTTAAATTATAATGAAGATACTCAACGTGTATTAACACGTTTACATTTTGGTGATTATGGAGGGTCATTTATCAAAATCATCTATTTCATTCTTTCATTAATCACTTGCTTTGTCATTATTACTGGCGTTTTAATATGGATTGAGGCTCGTAACAAAAAAAGTATGACTATACGTCAACGTTTATATACTGCAAAAGTTGGACATATTTACCTTTCCATTTGTTTATCTATGTTACCCGTTACTGCGTTAGCTTTTTTATTTGTAAAACTCACCAACGGATATTATACTGACAAACAAACTAGTATCTACTATTTTTACTTTATTACTTGGCTAATATTTATTGCTTTTTACAGATTTAAAAGAGACAATTACTACACCAACAAAACATCTTTATTGCTTGGTACTATTCTTGGATTTTTAATCCCAATTAGTAACGGTGTTATAACTGGGAATTGGGTTTGGAAAACATACATCAATCATCAATTTGAAATTTTATGTATTGATTTATTATGGACTTTCATTGCACTCTTTTCATTGCTGTTTTACTTTAAAATAAAACCAACTATTAAAACTAAAAGTGCCTTTTCTAAAGCACCTATAGATTATAAAAACTTAAAAGCTTTAAAAGAGGAAGAAGCTTTAAAAAACAATACAACTCCTCAAAATAAAACTACTATTAACACTAATACACAAATACCAATGAAAACAAAAATTTCACTTTTATGGATATTCATCGCTATCGGATTTATTTTTCATCATATATACGGTTTAGCAACAGTATTTTTTAACGAGTCTGTCTTTATTGAAGGATCAACAGGAGAAACACCATTCTGGGCCCACCAATGGCGTATTTTAATGGAAGGACTAGCACTTACATTTGGGTTATTAACTATTGAAGTTTCTAAAAAGTGGTATATCTTAACATCATTTGTCTGGGCTATTATTTTAGGCTTATTTAATGTTTATCACATTATTACTGCTGTTATATATGAAGCCTCAAATATATCTGAGATTTTAATTTTATTATTATTAGTCATAGCAAATGTGTTTTTGATTAAGAACATAAACGAATGGAGAAAAGAAACTATTAACTAAAAATACAATGGAAAAGAAGCTCACAAAAGAAGATTTAAAAGAAATAGAAAACCAATTGAGTTGCCCTAATGGTTCAAAAGGTATAGAAATTGCAAACTCTATGAATGTTAATAACATTAGCATGACCAAAACTTCTATTGAACTTCTAAATATTGCTAACAATGATATTGTTTTAGAAATTGGCCACGGGAACTGTGGCCATCTGAAATACCTTCTAAACAAAGCATTGAATATTCATTATATAGGTTTAGAAATTTCTAAAACAATGAATCAAGAAGCTATACTTAATTCAAATAATATAGATAGCGCTATAAATGCATCTTTTCAACTATATAACGGGGAAAAACTTCCTTTTGAAAACAATTCAATAGATAAAGTTTTTACAGTAAATACAATATATTTCTGGAAAAAACCAATAGCTTTTTTACAAGAGATCTCAAGAGTTTTAAAAAAAGACGGTGTTTGCATTTTAACTTATGCTAAAAAAGAATTTATGAAAACACTTCCTTTTGTAAATTCAAAATTTAAACTATATACAACTGAAGATATAAGATTATTGTTGAAAAACACTCCCTTTAAGATAACTAATACAATACATAAAACAGAAAACATAAAAAGTAAAACTGGTGATTATGTAAATAGAGAATATACATTAACCATATTAAAACAATGAACATGAATAATAAAATAGGAATAATTTACGGATCAGACACTGGTATGACAGAAGAAATTACTCATAACATTGTGGATGAATGGAATGTTAGTAATGTTGAAGTTATAGAAGTTTCAAATGCAAGCTTGTCAGATTTTGAAAAATTTGATTTTTTAATTTTGGGGCTTTCAACATGGTATGATGGGGATTTACAAAGCGACTGGGAAAGCTATTTTGATGAATTTAAAACTATTGATTTTTCAAACAAAACAGTTGCCATTTTTGGTTTGGGTGATCAATATGGTTATGGAGAGTATTTTATAGATGGTGTTGGTATGCTAGCCAAAGTTGTTATTGCAAATGGTGGAGAAATAATAGGAAAATGGTCTACAAAAGGCTATGATTTTACCGAATCAAAGGCTGAAATTATAGGGGAAAATTTATTTTATGGCTTAGCTATAGATGAAGACAATGAGCCAGAACTAACTCAAAATCGTATTAATAACTGGTTAGCCATTTTACAAGAAGAATATAATAATGTTACTGTTGAATTAGCTCTTGGAGGCTAATTCAACTTCTAAGCTAACTACTTTTAGTTTTATCTATTATCACTTCAATTGATATTTCATAAAAACCAAGAGGTAAACAATTAAATCAATAGTTTATTTATATTTTAACTTTTCTATTAAGGTTTTCTTTAAAAATTATATTTTCGCCTAAATTTTTAATTCACTTAACATAATTATTTAAAACCATGAAAAAGTTATTTTTTATTTTCTTTTTATTCAGTTTCTCTATTTTTTCTCAATCTAAAAAAGAAATATCTAGAAGCTGGACTTCTTTTACACAATCTATTGATATAACATCTGATTCTGAAATAAAATTCAAGTTAATTGGAAGTATTAAAGTTGAACCTGCTGACAAAATTGCTTGGGCAGGCTTATGGGCAAGAGTAGATACAAAAAACTCTGAACGAGGTTTTTTTGATAACATGCAAGATAGAGGTGTAAAAGATAACAATTGGAAAGAATACACCATTGAGGGTACTTTGAACAAAAACTCTAAAAGTTTAAATTTTGGGGGATTATGTATTAATAATGGTAAGTTTTATTTTGACAATATAAAATTGTTCATAGAAGATGAAAATGGAGAATTTAAAAAAGTTAGCATTCTAAATAGTGATTTCGAAAAAAAAGTAGCTAATCAAGAAATAAAAAGCTGGAGAGAATCTACTAATAAGAAAAAAATTAGACGAATAAAAGAATTTAAATTATCATCTAGTTCAGATGCAGTTTCTGGTAAAAGATCATTATTAATCATCGGTTCAGGTATTAAAGTTCCTGAATACGAGTATGGTAAAATAGGTAAAAAGGATGCTGAAAATCCTCAAATTGACAATATGATTTCTATGCTAGAAGATTTAAAAGCTAGAGTTCATCGAATAGTAAAAAACTTACCTCTTGAACATGTTGATCACTTACACGATCCTAAAGCAAATCGTATTGGTGCATTGGTAATGCATTTAGCTGCAGCCGAAGTTTATTATCAGAAATACACGTTTGGCAAATCTGTTTTTGAAGAAAAAGAACCTGAATTATGGAAAGCTGGAATGGATTTAGATGAAAAAGGTAGAGAAATACTTAAGGGCAAACCAATAAGTTATTACTTAGAAATATTTGATGCAGTTAGAAAAAAAACTATTGAAGAATTACGAAAAAGAGATGATAAATGGTTTAAAGAAGTAAACCCTGGAAAAACATTATCTAATCAATGGTCTTGGTTTCACATTATGGAACACCAATCTAGTCATTTAGGTCAAATTTTATTTTTAAGAAAAAGATTACCTCCAATCAAAAAAGAAGTAAAGATCAAAGAACAAGTTAAAAATTAAATTTAACCAACAATAACACAGTTGAATTAGCTCTCAGGAGCTAATTCAACTTCTAAACCATCCATTTCAGGAGTCATTTGTATTTGACACCCTAAACGACTGTTATCTTCTACATCAAAAGCTTCAGCTAACATTGCATCTTCATCATCAGTCATTTCAGGTAATTCATGATTAGATTTCACATAACACTGACATGATGCACACATTGCCATACCTCCACAAATACCTATTGTACCTTCAGGAGCTAATTCATAAGAACGAACAACTTCCATTAAATTCATTGCCATATCAGTAGGTGCAATAACCTCATGAGTAACCCCTTCCCTATCAGTAATTTTTATTTTTATATCCTGAGTATCCATTATTAATTATATATATAATTGTAATCCAAAAAGCTTAAATAAAGGAGTTGTAGCAACTAATACTATTAAAACATATATGATTGCTTTAACCCAAATTGAAGTACTCTCTCCTATTAAATAATTGCTTTCTATAGTTCTTTCTTGTAAAAGAATATCTTTTGAATCGTAAATTGAAGCACTTACATTTAACTTGATTGTTTGGCAGCTTGATATTTTACCATAATACCAAATCAATAAACTAACAACAATGCATGACCCTAAAAAAAAAGCAAATAAATCATAACCTGACAAGCCCGTTTTATAACTTAATCCCAAACAATTAATTACTCCTAATAAATCAGCATTTAAATTCATAGTTTACTTTTTTTAACAATTCACTTTCTTTTTTCTCAAAGTCTTTGCTCTTTTATCTTCTCCGTCATGGCTCCAACCTGGTGAGTTAAAAATATAATTTAGCTTATCTTTCAACTTACTAGCTCTCTTAACATCCTTCCAAATTGCTCCATATTCATGAGTTGCTACTTTAATAGGGTTGAATGTTTCAATATTTACTGTTAATCCATATACAGGTTTATCAATATTGGTTAATTCTTTAGAAAATGTGCCAAAAATTCTATCCCAAATAATTAAAATTCCTGCATGATTACAATCCAAATAACGAATATTTGAGGCATGATGAACTCTATGATGTGATGGTGTATTAAAAATAAACTCAATTGGTTTAGGCAACTTATTTACTAACTCTGTATGTACAAAAAACTGATAAATTAAACTTACTCCCATCATAATAAACATCATTAATGGATCAAAACCTAAAAGAGGTATCCATAACCAAAAGAAAAACTTATGAACACGTTCACCAACTCCTTGACGCAATGCTGTTCCCAAATTCATATGGATTGATGAATGATGCGGTACATGGCCAGCCCAAAATAAACGAACTTCGTGATTTAAACGATGAAACCAATAATACGCAAAATCATCTGCAAATAATAAAATAACCCATGCCCACCATTGACGTTGAACGATATCTTTCAAAGGACTTATTTCATGTAAATAGAAAAAAGCTACGAAAGCAAGAATCTTAGGAATAAATTCAATTATTGCAGAAAAAACCATCATTAATAACGAAACGCCAGTGTCTTTACCATGATATTTTTCTTTTGCAAATTGATATTCAACCAACATTGAAATAAAAAATACTGGTAATGCAAAATATAAAAGCTTATCGCTTGCTAATTGTTCTATGTAATCAGTTAATGTCAATTATTTTTCTCTTAATATAAATTCAACTTCCTTTCTTAAGATACTTTTTTAATGTGTTGTTTAAACAAGTTATTTATAAAAAGTATTCAATACCTAATAACTCATGCAAAGGAGTAATAATAACTATAAAAACAAAAGCAATTACAAATAAATCAACCCAAATAGAATTTTTATCTTTTGTAAAGTAATTATTCTTTCCTTGTAAAAGAATGTCTTTAGATTTATAGATTGGAATATCTAATTCAAAAACAGTAGCCTCTTCCTTTCTTTTTATAGGTTTTTCTATATATTTAAGATAAGAAATTAAAATAAATAAAGAACTTATAACAAAAACATCAAAACTTGTAATCAAGTTTTCAAAAGGATTAATTATTAAGAAATTTAAAGCAATCATATTTTTAATTTAATTATTATCTAAAGTAAAACTTAAACTCTAATTGAGTTACTCAATTTTTTTAACTACAGCTTTAGGCGCCTCTTTTCTAGTCCCATCAAAACCATCAACACCACCTACAGTAGTATATTTCATTACATATTTTTTATCTGGGAAAATTCTTTTATAAGCGCTTTGGCACATCAATGTTGCTTCATGAAACCCGCATAAAATTAACTTTAATTTACCAGGATATGTATTAACATCACCAATTGCGTATATACCAGGAATATTAGTTTGATAATCTAATGCATTGTTTACTTTTATGGCATTTTTTTCAATTTCTAATCCCCAATCAGCAATAGGACCTAATTTTGGAGATAAACCAAACAATGGAATGAAATGATCCGTAGGTAAAGTAAATGCTTCTTTATCTTTTTGTTCAACTATAACACCTTCTACCGTATCAGTACCAACTATTCCTTTTACTTCAGCTGGTGTTATTAACATTAACTTTCCAGCATCTTTTAACTCTTGTACTTTGTCAACAGAATCTAATGCTCCACGGAATTCATTTCTTCTATGAATTAAAGTTACAGATTTAGCTATATCAGTTAAGAATATTGACCAATCTAAAGCAGAATCACCACCTCCAGCAATTACTACGTTTTTATCACGATACAACTCAGGCTCCTTAATAATGTATTCAACTCCCTTATCTTCAAAATCAACTATATTTGGAATAGGTGGTTTACGTGGTTCAAAACTTCCTAACCCACCTGCAATAGCAACTATTGGTGCTTGATGTTTAGTTCCTTTATTTGTAGTAACAATAAAGCTTCCATCATCTTGTTTTTCAATAGTATCTGCTCTTTCTCCTAAAGTAAACCCTGGCTCAAATTGTTTAATTTGCTCCATTAATTTATCTGTTAGATCACCTGCTAATATTTCTGGGTAAGCTGGAATATCATAAATTGGCTTTTTAGGATATATCTCTGAGCATTGACCACCTGGTTGTGCTAAAGCATCAATTAAGTGACATCTAAGTTTTAGTAGCCCTGCTTCAAAAACCGTAAATAATCCTGTTGGTCCTGCACCTATAATTAATATGTCTGTTTGTATCATTTCTTTTACAAAAATATTCTTTTTTTATACTGAGATTCCTGTCTTAAAATATAAAGACAGGAATATTTTTTAAATAATTAAATGTTCAAATTTACAGTGTAAACTTAAATTAAAAACTGATTTATATCAGCCTATGCTACATTAATCACCTCTTTAATTTCTGGTGCATATTTTTTAATAGTAGCTTCAACTCCATTTTTCAAGGTCATTTGATTTACTGAACATCCACTACAAGCACCTTCTAATTGAACTTTAACTGTATTTTCTTCAATAGATAACAACTTAATATTTCCTCCATCACTTACTAAAAAAGGACGAATTTCTTCTAAAGCTTTCTCTACGTTATTTCTTGTTTCTGTTGCTGCCATAACTACTTATTTTGTACTACAACCACTCATTGTTGTTATTCTAACAACTTCTGTTGGTGGTAAATTTGCATTTCTTTTTAATAATTGTGAAACCATTTCTTTTGTAGCGTTTGTAAACGCTTCAGCTAATGGTGTGTTTTCTTGTAACGCTACGGGATGACCCACATCACCTGCTTCACGAATACTTTGCACTAAAGGTATCTCTCCTAAAAAGCTTGTATCTATATCTTCTGCTAAATTTTTAGCTCCTCCTTGACCAAAAATATAATATTTATTATCAGGTAATTCCGCTGGTGTAAAATACGCCATGTTTTCAACAATTCCTAATACTGGTACATTGATGCTTTCTTGTTTAAACATTGCTACTCCTTTTTTAGCATCAGCTAAAGCAATATTTTGTGGAGTACTAACTACAACTGCTCCATTAATTGGTACAGCTTGAACTATTGATAAATGTACGTCTCCTGTTCCTGGAGGTAAATCAATTAATAAGAAATCTAGCTCTCCCCAATCTGCATCAAATATTAATTGATTTAATGCTTTTGAAGCCATTGGGCCTCTCCAAATAACTGCTTGATTAGGGTCTGTAAAAAAACCTAAAGACAATAACTTTACTCCATAATTCTCAACTGGCTTCATTTTTGAACGCCCTTTAACATTTACAGCTAATGGTTTTTCTTGAGCTACATCAAACATTAAATGTTGTGAAGGTCCATACACATCCGCATCTAAAACACCAACTTTAAATCCCATTTTTGCTAATGAAACTGCCATGTTAGAAGTTATTGTAGACTTCCCTACACCACCTTTACCAGAAGCTATAGCTATTATGTTTTGGATATTTGGAATTTCTTTTCCTCTTATTTGATTTGGGTTTTCTTTAGGCGCTACCTCAACTTTAACGTTTACCTTAACGTCTATCTTTTGATCTACATGCTCATGAATTGCTTTCATGATTTCAACTTCAATTTTCTTCTTTGCTTGTAAAGATGGATTATTGATTGTAACATCTACTATTACCTCTTCACCAAAAGTTACAACATTCGTTACATTTTCGTTTTCTACTAAACTTTTACCTTCTCCTGGAGCAGTTATTGTTTCTAACGCTTTGTATATATCTTGTTTTTTAAAACTCATTTTGTCATTAACTTTATACAACTAGCTTTAAACAGGTTGTTTATATCTATTTTATCTCAGCTACAAAGATACGTTTTAGCCCTTAGAAAATAAAGCCTTTAAATTAGGAATATTTATAAGGCAATAAGTAGTATTTATATAGCTTATCATCTTATTTTAACTCAATTCTTCTAAAGGATTCCAAAACACATTTTTAAAATTTTGAATTTGGTTATCAACAACTTCAATCCCTTCGCTTTCTAACAATTGCTGCATTAAATTTGTTCCATCAAAATGATGTTTTCCAGTAAGAAGTCCTTTTCTATTCACTACTCTATGTGCTGGAACTTCTTCTTTTTGATTACTTGAGTTATTCATAGCCCACCCAACCATTCTTGCAGATTTGGCCGCTCCTAAGTAGGTAGCAATTGCACCATAACTTGTTACTTTACCATAAGGAATTAAACGTGCTACATCATACACTCTTTCAAAAAAATTATCTGATTTGCTCATGCTTTAAAAATACGATATTAAAAAAGAGTACAAAGCAACTAAGCTCATTACAATTCCAATAAAAACATTGAAATATTTTGTTACCCTTAACAAATTGTTTTTAAACTTATTAACCAAAAAAACATAACTTGATAGTACCAAAAACACTCCTAATACAGAGCCTAATCCAAAAAAAATAGTTGAACTTGTCGTTTTCATTAGCCAACCATACATTAAAAAAAATTTGTACTCTACAATAAAAAAAGGAATGGCAAACATATTTATTAAAGACAGTACCATTCCTAAAGAAAAGCTATTTTCAATATATACTCTATTTTCTGATGTTTTTTTGGTAAGTCCTTTTTTAATGAAAACTATTGAAAGTATAAAAAAAACTATTGCAGCAATCTTTTTAAGATAAGCAATTAGTTCAGGGTATTTATTCAAAAAAGACATTAATGAAATTGAAACAAATAATTGAAGAACTACAATTAATAAAACTCCTAAAATAAACTTATGAGCTTCATTTTTACTTTTCTCTAACCTTATCTTGCTTGCTGTAATATTTAACATGCTCGGAGACATGTAACCAATGTAAGATGTTACAAAACCAAGAACCAAGTTAGACAAAATCATTTTTAGGTGTTTTTAATATTTCACCCTAAATTTGACGTATGTTATTGGTTTTCCTTTCTCCAAATATTGTTTTTCGTAAAAAGTTTGAGTACCCGTTACTTCCTCTGGCGAGTAATAATCTTTATATACATCATGATTAGCATGCAATATTTCATGCCCTTCACCATGCAATAAACCTAATGTATAACCATGCATAAATTCACTATCAGTTTTTAAATTAATAGTTCCTTCAGGCTTTAATATATGGTTATACTTCTTTAAAAATTCAGAATTTGTTAAACGATGTTTTGTTCGTTTATATTTTATTTGTGGGTCTGGAAAAGTTATCCATATTTCATCAACTTCATTTTCAGCAAAAATAAAATTAATTAATTCTATTTGTGTTCTAATAAAAGCAACATTTTTCATGTTGTTTTCAATAGCAGTTTTTGCACCTCTCCAAAATCGAGCTCCTTTAATATCAATTCCAATAAAATTTTTATCTGGATTTTTTTCAGCTAGTGCTATTGTGTATTCACCCTTACCACATCCTAATTCTAAAACGATAGGATTTTCATTCTCAAAAAAGCTTTTCCACTTCCCTTTGTGCTGAAAGTTGTCTATTACTTCTTCTCTTGTAGGTTGAATAACGTTAGGAAACGTATCATTTTCTTTGAAACGTTTTAATTTGTTTTTACTTCCCAATGTATGTAGAAATTAAGCTTTGTCTTCTATTCCTTCATTTTTGAAACGTAAAGATTCTTTCATCCAATACGCTAATAAAACGATAAGAACTAACAAAAACACCCAGTTTATAAGGTTAGAAGTCCACCAACCAGCATCTGATTTTGCCACTTCTAAGCGTAACCACTTAAATGGTGTTAATATGAATTCAAAAAAATCTCCTATTAATCTAAAAATATTTAAACCTAACATAACTTGATTATCTTTACGTTTGCAAAAATATAAAAAGAATCGATGTTAGCCAATTTTTTCAGCAAATCTAAGCCTGTAAATTTTATAGTGCTTTTTCTACTGTTTTTGAGTTACTATTTTGTAACCTTATTTTCGAAAAATATTACGCTTTTTTCTATTGGTAAAGAACTTTTTTTATTTATCGTGCTTTTTTCTATTTACATTTTTATAATCACTAAAAATGAAGTAACATACGATAATTCTTATGCCTTTCTTTTTTATACTATTTTAATAGGTTTTTTTATGAATAATATTGCAGTAGGTTCTGTTTTTTATGCCAACTTAACCATTTTACTTTTTCTTAGAAAAGTATACAGCTTACAATCTTCTAAAAACATTTTTCATAAACTTTTTGACGGAGGGCTATGGTTAGGTATTTCTTTTATAATTGAGCCATTTACAATCTTTTTTGCTTTATTACTTTATGCATCAACATACTTACATCAACGCTTTACTTATCAAACATTATTAACTCCTGTTTTAGGATTTATCTCTCCTGTTATTTTATATTTCACCTATTGTTTTTGGTATAATGCTTTAGAAAACTTTTTTCTACTTTTTTCTTGGAAGGCTCCTTCTGACTTTAGCTTATATTTAGAAAACGATTATTTATTTCCTATTGTTTTTATTGGTTTTTTTACATTATTCGCCATATTATTAAAAACTCCAAAAGCTTTGGCTGTTCTTAATCGTTTTAGAAAAAATTGGATCTTAGTTTTATTTCATCTTATTGTTTCTGGAGCTGTATTTGTTTTAATACCAAACAAATCAGGTATTGAATTTTTATTTTTATTATTTCCTACATCAGTTATTTTAGCTAATGGACTAGAAATATTTCAAAAAAAATGGTTTGCTGATGTTTTCATTATAGTATTTGTAATTGCTTCAATTACTGTGTTTTTTCTATAACTTTACATTTTAACTCCAAATGCTAAATCGCCAGCATCACCTAAACCAGGTACTATGTAGCCTTTTTCATTTAAATTTTCATCAATAGCTGCTATCCATAAATCTGTATTATCAGGAAAATACTTTTTTATATAATCAACTCCATCAGATGACCCAATAACTGATACAATATGTATTTTTTTAGGACTTCCATATTTTTTAATAGCTTCATGAACTGCTACTAAAGATTTACCAGTTGCCAGCATTGGATCAATTAACAATAATGTTTTATCGTTTATAGATGGCGAAGCAAAATACTCTACCACAATTTCAAATGCTTCATCATTATTTGGATGATGCCTATAAGCAGAAATAAAAGCATTTTCTGCATCATCAAAATAATTTAACAAGCCGTTATGAAGAGGTAATCCTGCTCTTAAAATTGAACACAATACCACATCATTTACCGGAATCTCTTTTTTCTTTTCACCAAGCGGTGTTGTTGTTGTTATTGAAGAAAAGTCTAATTTTTTACTTAACTCATATCCTAATATTTCTCCTATTCTTTCAATATTTCTTCTAAAACGCATTGCATCTTTTTGAACTGAAACATCTCTTATTTCTGATAAGAACTTGTTTAAAATAGAATTTTCTTGAGATATGTGGTGTATTTTCATAAAAAACAGATTTAACGCTAAAATACAAAAAAGAAAGCTTTACTATTAACTAGTAAAGTTATTAAAACATATCGTATTTTCTTTTAAAATCTATACCCTACTCTAAAGCCTAAGTCTACTCCAGTTCCTCCTTCATTGAAATCAAAATCATAAACATATCCTACTCCAACAGAAAATTCATATTCAAAATTTTTAGCAAAACTTCTCCTTAATCCCCATTTTGGAATCACTGTAATATGCTTATGTACATAACTATTATAATTTGAAATTGTAAATAAATTAGGGTTATAACTTGTTTTTAAACTAAAATAGTTACCGTTATTATTTGCTGTTTTTTTATTAAGTTTTGTTCTTCTATTTAAATTATGATAATATCTAGGTTCTACAGAAATTGTAGGAAATAAAATATAACCTGTTTTTGGATAAGAAGTTCCTCCCCAAATGCCCATATTTAATCCTAACTCTGTTCTTAAACTTATAGTATTTGATAGTCTCGCTTCATTGTAGCCCCAAATTCCAAATAAACCTGCTTGAACGCCAAATATTGACTTTTCTACAGAAACTTCTTTCTCTTGAGCAAAAGATGAGACACTTAACACAATAGCAATTAAAAATAATAATTTGTTTTTCATAATAGTAGTAATTTGTAGTTTTAAACAGCCTGTGATTAAACAATAACTATACCATAAAAAATTAAAAAACATATTTATTGAGTTCTATTTTTCTCATCTTCATTACCAAAATCTCTCTTATTTTCTTTTACTTTTCTATTTCCAAAATCATACGATAATCCCAGTTGAATACTCCTTGAACTTGGATTATTAAAATATGTTTGTTTTATCCCATTTACAATAGATTCATAATTGTTTAAACTAGCAGTATTTAAAATATCATTTGCAAAAATTGACATTTTTATATTACTCTTCTTAAAGTTATGTTGTAAACCAAAAGACAAGTTATACATACTGCCAACACTATATAAACCAGTGCTAACTTTTGAATTATACCAAGAGTTAACTTGTAATTTTGTGTTTTCGGAAAGTAAAAATGTATTATTTGATGAAACACGTACTCCAAATCCATTTTTAGGTTGTGAACCGACTTCTTTAGTAAAAGTAGTTTTATATCCTACAAAAGTTATATCATTTTGACTTTCCCACCAAGATATTTTATTATACGAAAAACTTTCTGTGAAACCATAATTATATTGATTATAATAATTCTGCCTTGTTACTATTTGAGTTTGGTTAACTTCATTTGAAGTAAAAACAGTACCCCTTCCTTCATTTGTGCTATTAAAAAAAACACTAGAAATTAAATTTCTCTTATATGAATGTGTTAACTCAAAACTATCTGTAAAAGAAGGTTTCAAAAAAGGATTTCCTTCGCTATAGCTATTATCACTAACATATACTCTAAATGGATTCAAATTACCAAAAGAAGGTCTACTTATTCTTTTACCATAAGAAAAATTAAAGTTATTAAAGTCATCCTTTGAATATGAAATGTAAAGAGTAGGAAATAATTTAGTGTAGTTATTATTATTTATCTGATTAATTGTCAAGTTCATTCCTTCCGTTATTGTATTTTCTATTCTTAAACCAAATTGTAACTCTAACTTATCATTTAATTTAGTGTTTCCTGATATGTAACCTGCATAGTTATTCTCATTATATTTAAATTCATTAGAAATATTTTTATCTAACACAGGAACTCCAGTAATAGTATTAAAAAACAAAGCATTACTAGTAGAACTAACAAAACTAGCTTTTACTCCGAATGACAAGTTCACTTTGTTTAAAGGGTATTCTACATCTATTTTTGAACTAACGTTTTTAACTTCTTGAGTTGATAAATTTAATCCTGCTGAATTTATCCCAATAAATGAATTATTCCCATCAAAAGTTTCTGTAATAAAATCACGTTTTTTATCAGAAACATATTCAAAATAATCAACATCAAAAGATATATTTTTCTTAGAGTTCTCAAACTTTTTTATTCCATGAAAATTAAAACTGTTATTTGTATTATTAATATCAAAATCACCTTTATTTACCAATCTCTTTTCTAATTGATTATTTGAATTATAAATACTCGATGTGGTAGTTGGTAAGTAATCAGGCTGTCCAAAACCACCTAAATACTGTACTCCCAAAGTAAATGTTTTTGACACTTCATAATCAACTAAAAAACGCCCAGAAACATTATCCTTTTTTGACTTATTATCAACTTCCATGTTCCAGAAATTTGATGGATATGCAATTTGCAAATTTTCAAAATTTAGAAAACTTCCTTTGGTAACATTTATACTAGCCGTCAATGAAATCTTATTTTTATTTAAAAAGAAGCTATTTCTAAGACTGGCATAATTATACTTATTCTTATTATACGTTAAACTAGTAGTGTTTTTCCAAGAGTTTTGTACTCCTTTTTTTAAGATAATATTAATTAAGCCTCCATTTCCTGCCGCTTCATACTTTGCTGGCGGATTAGTAATAACTTCAATACTCTTTATCTCATTAGCTCCTAACCCACTTAAAAAATCAATTAACTCTTCTCCTCTCAAAGGTGAAATTCGCCCATTTATCATTATTCTAGAAGCACCTTTTCCTATAATTTCTATAGCTCCATTTTGAACCTGTACTCTTGGCGAAACTTTTAAAATCTCAAACCCATTTCCTGTAGAGGCTACAATACTTTTTTCTACATTAAAAACTAACCTATCTACTTTTCTTTGAATTACTCTTTTTTTTGTTTTTACAACAACCTCATCTAATGTTTCAGCGTCTTCATTTAAGGTAATTTTTCCTAAGTTTAAATTTTTAGAAACAATCAATTCCTTACTCCAACTTTTATAGCCTAAAAAAGAAATCAGAATTGTATAAGTTCCTTCTTTTACTTTAACACTAAACTTTCCATTATCATCAGTTGTAGCTCCAACTATTATTTTATTTGTACTATTTTTTATAATAACATCAGCAAATGCAATATTTTCTGTAGCATCTTTTACAGTACCTACAATTGTTTGAGAAAATGTACTTATTGATACAAATACTAAAAAAGTTAAAATTAAGCGTCTCATTTTATTTTGTTTTTATTTCGATGAGACAAAAGTGCACAAGTGTATAAACCTATACGACCGAAAACGCAAAGTCGAACTGATTTTCACTAAAAAAATCAGTTCGACTATTTTTTAAAAACGTTCGACTTTACGTTAAACCTTTAATTTACAGAAGACTTTCTGTATTGAGTTGGTGTTAATCCTGTATGTTTTTTAAATGCGGTATTAAAAGATGATTTTGAATTAAAACCAACTTCATATAAAATTTCAAGCACAGTTTGTTTGCTTTTCGAAGTATCTTTTAAAATATTTTTTGCTTTTTCTATACGATATTCATTTACAAAATCGAAAAAGTGTTGTTTTAAATCTTGGTTTATTAATACCGATAATTCTCGCATAGGTATTTTTAATTGTTCGGCAAGATTTCTAATAGTTAGTGAAGGATTTAAATAAGGTTTTTCTTCATTCATATAATCTTTCAATAGCTTAATTTGTTGATTATTTTTAGCTTCTCCACCTACATTCCCTTTCATTTCTTTTGATGTATTTAAGTTTACATCAACTCCTCTAAATAATTTAGGCGAATTTAACGCCTTAAACACTAACCAGAATATAAAAAACACTCCAAAAAGTAGGGTCACTATTCTAAGTACATCGGTAGTTTCTGAAGAATAAAATCCCCTAGAAACGTTTTTAATAACTGTGATAATTTGTCCAATGGTTAATAAAACTAATAATTGCTTAAGCCAATTGTAATTTTTAAAAGCATTTTTATCTGTATAATTTTCTAATAATAATTTTCGATATCTAATCACATAATATATTTCAGAAAACAGATAAGCTAGAGAAACTAAATATCCAAAAATATTTAAAAATTTTCCTTCCGGTTTTTCATCATAGCTATTAAAAAAATCAAGCTTAGTAGCATTATCTGCTAAAAAAAAGTTTGGCATTAAAACTATTATACCTAATAACCAAGGAACAGCATAAATTAAGTGTATTTTTTTTAACTTGAAATTTGAATAAATAATTGATAAAATATATAGAAAAAGTAATGGGTCTTTAAAACTAGATATCTTTATTCGTAACATTTCTATTGCTAATGGCAGCTCTATAAAGTTTGAATAAAAAAAAGCACTGATATCAATTGCTGTAACTACTAAAAAAGCAGCCAAAAGATAATTACTTGTTTTTTTTTCGGTTTTAACTGTAAATAAGAAAACAGAAAAAAACAGAAAAAGTAATACTATAATAACACCTAAAACACTTATAATTGATGAATTATCCATGATTCAATTTACTTTTCTATATTTTAAAAACATTCAATTCAAATATAGCTCTTATTCTTTTTTATAAAATCAACTTCTTATAAATTCTAATAAAGTTTCAAGTAATTCTTTCTTATTCTCAATATGACTCATATGCCCATTATCTAGTACCTTCAAATCTGTATTAGTTCTTGTCGCTTCTCTTTTTATAGATTCGTAATTTAAAATAGGATCTTCTTTACCTGCAATAATTATTCTTTTTTGTATTTGTTCTAAAACTTCTTCACTATTTTTTCTTAATCGCATGCCTTCATTGGAAGCCATATAACCTCTTACAGGAGTTTTTAGAGCTTCATTTAACACTTTTTCTATTTCATTAGAAAAAAGTTCTTTTGATGTTGAAGCAAATAAATTATTTATCGCCATTTTAACCATCATATTAAAGTTTTTCCGAACTATTTTATTTGCCTTTTCGCGAATTTCTTTTCGTTCATCATCATCAGGTTGTGCTGTTGAGTTCATTAAACAGATTCCTTTAACATTCTTAAGGTATTTATTAGCAAATGCTAATGAAACATATCCTCCCATAGAATGCCCTACAAAAATAGCCTTACGAATTCTCAAATGGGTTAACACTTGCTTTACTGCTTCGGCCATATCTTCCATAGTATGTACATACCCTAAACAATCTGATTTTCCATGCCCCAGTAAATCAATAGTTATAACACGATTTCTCTTTGAAACTTCTTCAACAAGTCCATTCCACATTGTTAAGTTTTCTAAAAAACCATGTAATAACACAACAGTACTACCTATACCCTTTTCCGTATAAAAAATATTTACTCCTTTATATACTACAATCATTTTTAACTTATCTTCGGCAAAGATAGCCTCATTGTAGCAATAGGCAGAAATAATTAGTACTCAAAATGAATAAAACAAAAGAAATTCTCGTTACAGGTTTTGCACTATTTTCACTTTTTTTTGGAGCAGGAAATTTATTATTACCTCCTCTTTTAGGTTATAATGCAGGTGATAATTGGTTTTGGGTAACCCTTGGTTTTATGATTACTGCTGTTGTAATTCCTATTCTTGGAATTTTAGCACATGCTAAGCTACAAGGTACTTTATATGACCTTGGAAAAAAAGTATCTCCTACTTTTAGCTTACTATACTGTGTAATTATTTATATTATTTCAATAGCTATTCCATCACCCAGAACAGCCTCTGCAACTCATGAAATTGCTATTCATCCTTTTTTGGGAACAAGCCCTTTGATAACTAGCTGTTGCTATTTTGCCTTAGTATTAATCTTTGTTTTAAATAGGTCAAAAGTTTTAAACCTAGTTGGTAAATACTTAACTCCTTTTATTGTACTTATTTTAGTGCTAGTTATTGGTATTGGATTGTTTTCTAGTGATATGATCATGAATCCTAGTATGTTCAAAACCCCTGTTGTTAGCGGTTTACTAGAAGGATATCAAACTTTTGATGCCATTGGAGCCGTAGTAGTTGGTGGTGTTGTTATAATTTCTTTAAATTTAAAAGGGTATAGCTCTTATACAGATAAAAAAGAATTAATTAAAAAAGCTGGATTCATTGCAGGAACTGGACTTTTTATAATATACGCTGGTTTAATTTCGGTTGGTGCTTTTTATGGCTCTGAAATATTAGTTGATGGTACTCTAAGTAACGATATGCAAAGAGCTAATTTATTGCGAGGAATTAGCATAGCAACACTAGGTAATATTGGCGCTGTATTTTTAAGTGTTTTAGTTGCTTTAGCTTGCTTTACTACTGCAGTTGCAATAATTACTGGTACTGCCGATTACTTTAAAGGCTTGTTTAAAAACTCACAAAAAGCATACATCATTACTGCAGTAATTAGCTGTTTATTTGGTGTTTTAGTTGGACAATTAGATTTTCATTCTATTATTGTAATAGCTCTTCCTGTACTAATGTTTATTTATCCAATTACAATTGTATTAATTTTATTAAATATAGCTCCTAAAAAACTAACCACTCCTGTTGTTTTTAAAATTGTTGTTTTAATTACTTTTATTTTTAGCATTCCTGATTTTCTTCAGTTTATTATTGATAAAAAACAATTGGTAAGTGTAACTAACTTAATTCCTCTTTCAAAACATCATTTAGGATGGGTAGTTCCTGCTATTTTGAGTTTTGTAGTAGTAAATATTATAAAAACAAGTAGGAGAAATTAATTTCTCCTACTTGTTTTTATAAAGTATAAATATCTTTTTACGAAATAGTTAATCCTTCTTGACACTTTATTTTCCAAACTCCATATTTTTTTTCTAGATATATCAATGTAGTAAAACTATTTAGCTTTTCATAAGTAACACCAACTATTAAAAAAGCTTTTGAATAATCTTTATTGAAACTTATTCTTGAGAAACTAAGTAACATATCTATTTCTATAAAACCTCTCCCTAGCATTTTTTTATGCTTATCAGTATAATAAATTAAAGAATCTTTCTTAAAAGATGTTATTTTGTTTATCTCTATTTTTCTTGTTTCTTTTTTACTGAATAGCGAACTAAGTAATTTCTCTTCCTTAAAACAATTACTATTAAAATCTGCTTTATTCATAGGTACAAACATTTCGGATGTAAAAGCTATTGTTTTTTTTCTAATAGTTTGCTTATAAAAATATTTATAACTCCTAAGACTATCTTGTGTAGTATGATTATATTCGCTGCCATCAGGTGTTGGTGGAAAGCTAGGATCTAAAACAATTGACCCTCTTAAATTATCAGTCAAATAACTGACAATTTGATAAACACTTTCTTCTTCCTTTTCTTGAAAATTAGAATCTTTACATGAAATAAAAAAAGTGATATTAATAAGAAAAAGATATTTAATAAATTTATTCACATTCATTGTCTTTTAATTTAGTGTTGTCATTAACTATTTTTTGCTTTTTATAATAATCCGAAGATTGATTTTTTGTTAAAGATACCCACTTACCATTATCAAAATACCCGTCATAACCATATCTCCTTAAACCATCCCATCCAAACCCCATGTAATATTCTAAAGGGTAACTATAATTATCTAATTTTCTAATTGCTTCAGCAATTGGTTTAACAAATTTATCCGCCATATGCTGATGTTGTGCATTACTAGAAGCATATCTTGGGTCACCCTTAGCCTTATAAAAGAAATAATAATTTAATAAATTAGGTCTTTTGTTTGGATCATATCCTTTTTCATACCTATATACATATCTCGAGATTTCAGCGTGTATTCCTTCATGTAGTAATGCTGTGGCAAAATCTAAAGGTTTTCCACCTGCACCAGTCTCAATGATTATAGTAACCAAACCTTTATCAATCTCAGAATCATCAGTGCAAGCTGTATTGGTAGTAGTGCAATTACCGTATTTAATTTTCAAATTATACGCATTACTTCTTTCAAATTTTCTAATCGTAGCTTTAAAAAGATTTAATTCTTTTAATTTATTATAAATACATTTATCCTGTCCTGTAAGTTGGTTAATAATTCTATCCTCAAAATCAATTACAGCATTAGGGTTTTCTTTTTTAACTTTAAGTACTTCTTTCACAAATCCCCTTGCTTCTTCTGAGTTTGGGTTTTGCTGTAAAAAATAAAGTATAGTATCATACAATATGTTGTTGTTTATTAAAACATCAGCTTCTTCTGAGTTTATAAATACATTGTATTCACTTAATTTTTTTGATATTTCTTCAAGTTTAGTTACATAACTATCTATAGTAGTTGGTTCAGTAGGGCCGTTTCCTCCTGAGCCATTTCCGCCTCCAAAATCAGGGTTACCTATAGAGCCATCACCACCTCCTATACACATATTTAATTTATACCCCATTAAAGGACTCCCTTTACAACATGGTGCCCCTGAAGGAGAGTGACCGTTTGCATTACCTCCACAACCACACCTTTTATAATTAGGTTCTAATCCAGGTACACAACCACTACCACTTTCTTTTGATGAATACCCTCTTTTTTTATTACTTTTTTCGGCATAGTTGTCATCTGTAATGTTTCCTCTTGATATAACTTCTCCTTTAGCATCATAAATAGTTATTCCGCCTTTATAAAAATTATGCGTTGTTGTTTTATTTAATTTATTAGCTAACCATTCATTTGAGGGGCTATACTTAATAACATAACTAATAGTTTGTTGCTTTGTTTTTTTAATAACTAAATTAAAAAAGTCGTTTTTGTTTTGTTCTAAAGTAGTTAATACGGGTATCGTATAAGTAGTAAGTTTGTCATCTTTAAATGATACTATATTCTTTTTGTGTAGGTAGTATATGTACTTAAAATCACTATTCCCTTTTTCTTTTTTTGAGATAGCAACTTTTTTTGCTAGTTCAGAAAATTCAAAGCTGTTGTTTTTTAAGGTTTCATAGTTTACAATTTCTTTTTTGTACAATTCTTCAATACCAAAATGTTCATTATAATGCTCATTGGTACTAATTTCTTTTTCACAGCTCCATAATAATAAGGAAAACCCAAATAAGATGGTTCCTGATTTTAAAAAATTAATTACTTTGTTTTTTTTCATTTTCAAAATTGTATTTTTTTTCAAAGATAGACAATCAAAAACTGAACCATGTAAGTCAACGGCTTACTATTAGTAAGTCAGCGACTTACTTTTTAATTATTTTTACATTATTTTCCCTAAATTATAGCTTTTATTAAAAAAGCGATAAGCTTATCGCTTTCATCTATAAACAAAAAAAGTCCACATTCGTGGACTTTTTTTGTTTATTTTCTGATGATTTTCTTAGAATCTGTATCCAACATTAATACCAACTCTTGGCACTACTGAATAGGAATCAGAAGAAAACATGTTTCTCCCTAAACCAGCATACGCACCTACTACCAAACCTCCATTAGACACATATTTAGACCCTACTGCAACCCCTAAAGCTCCATCAGTATATTTTTTATATCCAATTGTTTTTCCTCCAGCTTCAATAGCTGTTTCTCCAGAGTTTATTCCTAAAAATATTTCTCCAAAATGATTCCAGTTACGATTCGTAGTAAAATAATGACGAAAGTATGGCGTAAACATTTCATTTTCATTATATCTAAAATCTGAACTCTTCTTTTCAAAATTAAACAACGCAGATATACCAACTGATGACTGTTCACTTAAATAGTATTCATACGACACTTCTAAAGTTTTCATTACTAAAGCATCTGCTATATCTACCTTTATTTCTTGCTGTGCATTTGCAAATGAGCTGATAAAAATTACAGCTGCTAAAATTACTTTCTTCATGTATAAATTTTTATTAATTAATATAATGTTGTTACTATGCAATTATAATACCACAAACTTACTTAAAAAATAGCTTTTAATTGTACAGTACCCGTATGTATTGCACTAGAATTCGTACTTTTTCTACCTAAATAAGATACCGATAAATTTAAAACAGATGTTAATTTTTGATTCAATTGCAAGTTCCAGGTATAGTTCCTACCAATCTGGAGTCCTTCTAACATTTGATACCCTACTGGTGAATTTGAATTTCCTGTAAAATCATTTAAAAACATAGCTGTATCGGCACTAATTTGATTCTTTTTTGAACTTATAAAAAAATAAGAAAGTCCTATTTTTTGCTGCTGTAACTTTTCAAAATTCAACATATTGTTTTCTTTATTCTTATAATGATAAGAAACTGAAAAACGATGATCTTTATTGTATAAAAATGTAAATTTAGGTTGTAATTCTTTTACTGAAATTTCATAATTTCTATTTGCTAAGTTTTCTGTTTTTAATTTATTTTCTCCTACAGATGCTTTTGTTTCAAATAACCAGAATTTTGCTAGTTTATGTTGAAATTCTAATTGATGAATAAATGAATTTCCTTCTTGATTTCCCACAGAAAACTGTTGTTTGTTTTGCGATTTACCAAATGTATAAGTCCAACTATAATTCTGAAGGTTTCTATTAAAGTAAAAACTATTTCTAAAGTTAAAATTTAACCCTAATAACCCATCACCAGATGTATTGAAAGGATTCCAATTAAAACCACTTCCAGCTCGTAAACGTTCGTTATCAATAGTTACATACGTTTGATTATAAAAATGTGAAAGTGTTTTTTTAAATCCTTTTTTACTACCCCATTGTTTAGGGTTTAAAGTAATGGATTGTTTCCATTTTACACGTTGAGTAGCAAGAAATCGTATGTTAGGTAACGCTATTCGTAAATAAGTGGCTTGGTCTTGAAATTGCGCTATTTCAAACTCATTAAACTGTTGTTCTCCATCATTATTATAATCTATCCAAGTATAATATCCTTGCCCTGGTTCTGTTTTTACATAAATAAAATCCTGTCGCGCTATATTACCTGAAGATGTTTCATAAGCCGTTCCTAAAGTTAAAAGGTTTTTAAAAAATCGTTGATTATATAATATTCTAGAATTCAATGTTGTTTCATTATCAGCTAATCTATTTTCTGTAAACCTATAATTAGCATAGAGTGATAAATTTGTAGTTGTATTCTGTATTATTTTACTATTAATATAAAAAGTTTTACGGTTATTAATTTGTGTAAATGCGTTACTCTTTATACTATCATTCGTTCTATAATTCACACCAAATTTCGCAAATACTTTAGTACTATCACCAATTCCATAATATCCTTCATACTCCTTAAATTGATGACTTGTTATATCAAAATTATTAGTAGCCGTTTCTTTCTTTTCATTGGTTTCAAAATTTACAAAACCCCCTAACCATGATTTCTCAAAACTATGTTCAACTTTTGATTGCCACCTAAAAAAATTATCTTTTCTAGTATTTGTACTATTTTTTAACCAACTTCCATTCACCCATACACTAGTACTATCAAATTTCACCTTTGATTGAAGAGTATGCTTACTTCCTGAAAAGTTATTGCTAAACTTTAAATGATGAAATCCATAAGAAATAGTAGTTTTTTTATTTTTTTGAGCAGTTAAAACAGTTCCTATTTCATGTTGATCTCCTGTTGGACTGTCTAAATTCCAATTTCTATTAAATTCTACCGCTTGAAATCGTTCTACTGTTTGAAAATTATTTTCAATAAACTTGTAGTTCACATCACTGGTAATTTTCCAATCTTTATCTAACAATCGTTGATTCCATCCAATCTTAGTAGCTAGTCTCTTATTTTTAGAATCGTCAATGTTTGAAAATAGATTCACATCATTATCACTAAACGCTAGTTCAGCTTGTATCGTTGTTTTATCTGAAGGTGAATACTTTGAGTTTACAACAGCTACTTGTAGTTTTGAAGGAGCTACTAACTGAACTACGGGATTATAACTTCCTTGGTTTTTACCTAGATATTTATAAATAGTTCCAATAGCAATGGTTTTATCAACAACATAATCTCCTTTACTAGCTCCTACATTTGAAAAAACTACCGAAAACACCTCATCATTCTCATTAGTGGTATATTCAAAAAATTCATTTCCACTGATTATTGTTTTTTTATATTGAATCCTATTAACAGAAAATTCATCTGCAAAAAAACTAGGCGCCATCATTTTAGTTATATCATTACCTGCATTCGCTAAAATTTGTTTTTGAGCATCTGTAAGCGCTTGTTGTATGGGTTGACTTTTGGCATCATTCTCATTATAAAAATAACCAGCTATTGAAAAGTTATCCTTTTTATATTGAGCTTTTTCATAGGTAATAAATCGTGTGTAATTTCTATCAGAATATTGAAATTCAATACGAATACGCATATCGTTGGTTATAGGGTAGGCTGTATTAAATCTAATTTCCGCTAAGTTATAATCAATAGTATAGTCTTTATTTTCTCCTCTTTGCAACAACACCCCGTTTACAAACACTTTATCACTCCCCGAAACTATAATAATACCCGATTCATTATTTGATCCGAAAATTTTATACGGCCCTTGATTCCCTTCAACACCAACAAAATTAAATGACGAAAACCTACCACGAACAATAGCTCCAGATGCTAAAACGTTAGTACTTTCACTTAAATTAGCTCCTACCTCAACTCCTGAAACCTGCTTGTTGAAATTCAAAAAGTAACTGTCTTTATTCTCTAAACTTACATCTCCTCCTTTAACTCGCCAGTTCTTACTGTATAATTCAACAAAAATTCGATCAAAATCAGTGATTTTTTGTGAATATCCATTTTGTTGCAACGGAATGTTAGTGTCGAAAATATTTGCTTTAATCCCTACTTTATCTGATAACTTCCCAGAAATTGTTAAATCTAACGATGAATTTGTTACTGCATTTTGGTTGTTCCCTCCAGTAACACCTCTGGTAATAAACCCTTGTGTAGTTAAACCATCAAAAAAACGAACATCCGAAGTTTTTTTATTCGTAGTTTCACTATATAATTTCCCTGTATTTTTAGTGTTTTCTACAATTAATCGCTTGTCAAAAGGAGAATACTCTTTTGTTATAAATTCTGGATATCGATAATATTCAACGGTTATTTCTGAATACTTTTCTTTATCAATAATCAGTTGAGACAACCCAAAATTAACTTTATAATTTGATGGATTTATAAGACTACCTTCTTTAGAAAGAAGTTTGAAGTTGGTTGGGTTAATACTTACACTATCAATTTGAACTGTATCTTTTTTTATCAATATTTTTTTTAAACGAAATTCTTTTGGTTTTGTTTGTGCATATGCAACAACACCGATTAAAAAACACAAAACACAAAAGATTTTTTTGATCATACCTTAACAACGTAGCATCAGCAAAAATAGTTTAAAATTAGATATGATAGTTACAATACAAAATCATCTAAACAACCATTCCATTAGCTACTCTACAAACCGAAAAGCATCACTATCTTCTAAAAAACGAAATTTATCTCTATAATTATTTTGTATTTCCTTATCTAACTCAACAATTAAAATCGATTCTTCTCCTTTATCACTTTTAGCCAAGCAATTTCCCAAAGTGTCATAACAAACGGTATTTCCCGAATACTCATAATTATTTGCATCAACCCCTACTCTGTTCACTCCTATAGTATAACTCATATTTTCAATAGCTCTTGCTTTTAACAAAGAATCCCAAGCATTAATTCTAGGCTTTGGCCAACTAGCAACATACATAAGTAAATCGTAGTTATTTGTGTTTCTTGCCCAAACAGGAAAACGTAAATCATAACAAATTAATGGGCGGATTCTCCACCCTTTAAACTCAATTAAAATATTGTTTTGACCAGCAGTATATGTTTCATGCTCTTTTGCTAACGTAAATGTATGTTTCTTATCATATGTTTCAATCTCTTCTGATGGGTGAACAAAAAGAAGTCTATTAAAATAATGTTCATTCTCTTCAATTATAATACTCCCTATTACAGCTACATCTAAAGAACTTGCTATCCCTTTCATCCATTGTACGGTTTCACCTTCCATAGTTTCAGCATTTTCACTAGCATTCATAGTAAACCCAGTAGAAAACATTTCTGGGAGAATAATCACATCTACTTTTGATGTAATTCCTTTTATTTTTTCTTCAAAAAACATTCTATTTGCTATAGGATCTTCCCAAACTAAATCTGATTGAATTAATGCAACACTAAGCTTTTTTGTCATTTTATTTTAATTGAAATGAGGTGTTTTATATCTCAAAAATAAGATAAAAATTGTACTTTGCTCCTATATAATTAGCCAATGCAATCATTTATTTCTGATACATTAGATAGTATTTTAAAAACAACCAAATCATTTGAAGATGTTGAGTTTATACTACCTTCTCAAAGAGCAGGAGTATTTGTTAAAAAGGCATTGAAAGATAAAATCTCTACTGGTTTTCTACCTAAAATAAGTAATATTGGTGATTTTATAGAGGATGTTTCTGGAATGAAGAAAGCAGATTCTGTTCAACTACTATTTTATTTCTATTCCATTTATAAAAAAGAAGAACCGAAACCCGACACTTTTGATGTTTTTTCTTCCTGGGCTTTTACCGTATTGCAAGATTTTAATGAAATAGATCAACACTTAATAAATGCACGTGAAATTTTTGTGTATTTAAGAGATATACATCGCTTGAGAAAATGGTCAGTTTCTGGAACATTCCAAGAAACAGAATTGATGAAAGATCATTTTGCTTTTATGGAAAAACTACATAAGCTTTACACCATTTTTTATGAGTTTTTAATTTCGGAAAAGAAAGGATATCAAGGAGTGATTTATAGAGAATCTGTCAAATTAATTGATGATTATATTCTAAAAAACAAAAAAAAGAAATTCTTTTTTATAGGTTTCAATGCATTAAATGCAGCTGAAGAGTTGCTCTTTCAAAAAATGTTAGAAGCCAAAAACACTGAGGTATACTGGGACATTGACCAAGCTTTTTATGAAAGTAACCACCAAGCTGGAAGCTTTATTAGAAAATATAAAACCCGATGGAAATATTATCAAAAGAACCCTATACAAACAGTTGCAACACATTTTTCATCTCCAAAGAATATTCAAGTAATTGGAGCATCAAAAAACATAACGCAAATAAAGTATGCTGGAGAGTTATTATCAAAATTTTCTAACCATAACAATACAGCATTAGTATTAGCAGATGAATCTTTACTTCCAATAACCTTAAACTCATTACCTGAAAATGTTGATGCAATAAATATTACAATGGGATATCCGTTAAAAGATGTTCCTACCACAAGTTTATTACTCATTATTTTTCAGCTTTTTATAAATCAAGAAAAATTACAAAAAAAAGATCACCATCTTTTTTATTATAAAGATGTAATAGCTTTACTAAAACACCCCGCTATATATCAATTATTATATATTGAAGAACATAATATTGCAGACAGTATTTCTGAAGTAATTGTAGCAAGTAATACAACATTTGTCAATCAAGAAAAAATTACAGAGTTTTTTACGCAAATACCCATAGAAACGCAAAATGTTATTTTACCTCTTTTTAACCCTTTTACTACTGTTGATGACTTTTTATCACGTATTTTAAATGTTATTATTGTTTTAAAAGAAGTTGCTAATGAGTTAGAAAAAGAATACTTATATCGTTTTTTTACTGCATTTATACAGTTACAAAACTTACATGACACCTTTAATTATATTCAAGATTTAAAAACACTTCAGCAGTTTTTTAAACAACTAATACAATCTGAAAGTTTATCCTTTCAAGGAGAGCCACTACAAGGATTACAACTAATGGGAGTATTAGAAACTCGTGTATTAGATTTTGAAAACGTAATTATTACTTCAGTAAACGAAGGTGTTTTACCAGGTAATAATCAACAAAATTCTTTTATCCCTTTTGATGTAAAAATAGAGTTTGGATTACCTACCTATAAAGAAAAAGATGCACTTTTTTCATATCACTTTTTTAGATTGTTACAACGTGCCAAAAACATATACATATTATACAATACAGAACATGATGTTTTTGGAAGTGGAGAAAAAAGTCGTTTTGTTACTCAGTTAGAAATGATGAGAGGTGACTTAAAAGAAGAAATTATAAGTCCTAAAATAATTACAACCGTAACCCAACAAAAAGAGATAACAAAAAATAAGGAAGTTTTAGAAAAATTACGAGAACTAGCTAAGAAAGGGATATCTCCATCAGCCTTAACCAACTATTTATACAATCCGATAGCTTTTTACAAACAAAAAATATTAAAAATAAAAGAGTTTGATGATGTAGAAGAAACTGTTGCTGCAAATACTATGGGAACTGTTGTACATGACACTTTAGAAGCTTTATACAAGCCTTTTGAAGGTAAATTTATATCAGTTGAGATCATTACTAAAATGCAACAAAAAACTAAAGAGTTAATTGTTTTCTATTTTTCAGAGCATTTTAAAAATGGAGACATTAGCACTGGTAAAAATCGATTAATTTTTGAAGTTGCTAATCGTTTTGTTATTAATTTTTTAAAACAAGAAAAAGAACTTCTTAAAGATGACAATAACCAATTAAAAATAATTGCTACTGAACAAACATTAGCTACTCAAATAACTATTGAAGGGTTTGATTTTCCTATTAAAATTCATGGTCAAGTAGATAGGATTGATGAATTAAACGGAGTTACTAGAATTATTGACTACAAAACGGGTAAAGTAGATGCGTTAAACTTAAAAGTATTAGATTTTAGTTTATTACCTGAATTAAAATATCATAAGGCTATTCAAGTAATGCTGTATACATTCTTATATACACAACATACTAACTATGATTTTTCAAAACCATTAGAAGCTGGTATTATTTCATTTAAAAATTTAAAAAATGGTTTTTTAAAAATGAATTTTTCTTCAAATTACAAAACTCCTGACAATGAAATTACAGAAGAAAAATTGGAAGAATTTATGCATGAAATAAAAGAAATACTAAAAGATCTTTACAACCCAGAAACTTCTTTTATTGAGCCTACAGATTTGAAGTATTAGATATTTAAAAAAGTAAATTTAGTCACTAAATATCCATATACACTACAACCCACGTTTGATTGTTATAATCGTAACGTACTAATTCTTCAAAACCAACGGCTTTATGTGCATTTATTGAACGAATATTTAAGGCATCTATTTCAGTAATTATACAATCATATGTAGCTGTAAAAGCATCTCTCATCTTTGCATACAAACCTCTAAAAACACCTTTTCCTCTATATTCTTTGCCAATACAAACCTGTCCCATAATAATATAATTACTATCAGATTTTATAGAATTATCTATTTCAGTAAACATAGGAGCTAAAACAGCTATTTCACCTCTAAATTTTTTAGACATAGATAAAGCATACCCAATAACATTTCCTTTACAGGTAGCAATACTATGCGCATGTACTTCATGCATGTTTTTTAATATTGCTAAATCATGTTGTACGGTAACAAAACCCTGCTCCTTTTTGTCAACTTCAGTTAAATTAACAGGTATATTTTCAGCTTGTAATGCTAATATTTGCTCTAGCTCTAATAGATTTTCAGTTGTTTTAAATTCAATCATAAATTCACTTTTTAATGAAATATTACCAAGTTTGGATTGGTATTATTTTTATGGATGTGCATTTACCCATACTTCGCCATCAGAAAAATATTCTTTTTTCCATATAGGCACAGTCTCTTTAAGCGTATCAATAGCATACTGACAAGCCTCAAAAGCAGCTCCTCTATGCGGAGAAGAAACTGTTATAATAACAGGAATATCTCCAATAGTTAATAAGCCCTCAGCATGATGGATTGCTATTTTTTTTACTGAAAATTTTGTTAAGGCAATATTAGCTATCTTTTTCATTTCTTTTATAGCCATAGGCTTATATGTAGAAAAATCTAACTGAGTTACTTCTTTATTTTTTGTAGCGTTCCTAACTGTACCTACAAATACAGCGATTCCTCCACAAGAAGGATCTTCTACAAAATCATAACATTCTTGTAAATTTAGTTTTTCAGACAGTATTTTTACAGAAATAGTATCCATTCTTTTTTAACAAATATATAAGTTTGTTATTAAATCAAATCCTATTTTAATATAGTTTTAAATAGTTATTTTTGTTGAAGAAAAAGAACAGTATTAAAATAGTAAATATGTTTATTATAAATCTTACCTACAAAGCTCCTTTGAAAAAAATTGATCAATTTTTAGAAGCACACATACAGTTTTTAAATAAACAATATACAGACGGTTTTTTTTTAACATCCGGAAGAAAAGAGCCTAGAAACGGAGGAATTATACTCTGTAAAGCAAAAAATAAAGATAATGTTGAGCAAATTATAAAACTAGATCCTTTTAAAATAAATAATTTAGCAGATTACGAAGTAATTGAATTCACACCAACGAAAACTAATGAAAAACTTAAGTTTTTAATAGAGCACTAAAAACTATTTGCTTTTTAAATACAATTTTTTTGACAAGAACAAACACACAATAACAATACATGAAAACACTAAACGATTATAATTTTGAAAACAAAAAAGCATTAATACGCGTTGATTTTAATGTTCCTTTAAATGATGTTTTTGAAGTAACCGATGACACAAGAATTCAAGCTGCAAAACCAACAATTATTAAAATTTTAGAAGATGGAGGAAGTTGTGTACTTATGTCACATTTAGGACGCCCAAAAGGTGTTGAAGAAAAATATTCATTACGTCATATTGTAGAAACAGTAACTACTATTTTAGGTGTAAAAGTTTCTTTTGTTGAAGATTGTATTGGAGATAAAGTGGAAACTGTTATCTCAAATTTAAAAGCTGGTGAAGTTTTATTATTAGAAAATTTACGTTTCTATGGTGAAGAAAAAGCTGGTGATGTTACATTTGCTGAAAAACTTTCAAAATGGGGAGATATTTATGTAAATGATGCTTTTGGAACTGCGCACAGAGCTCATGCATCAACTGCTGTAATAGCTCAGTTTTTTTCTGAAAATAAATGTTTTGGAAATTTATTAGCTCAAGAAATTGAAAGTATTGATAAGGTTTTAAATAATTCAGAAAAACCAGTTACAGCAATTTTAGGTGGCGCAAAAGTATCTTCAAAAATTGGAGTAATTGAAAATATTATTGATAAAGTAGATCATATTATAGTAGGTGGAGGAATGACATTTACTTTTATCAAAGCTTTAGGTGGAAAAATAGGAAACTCTTTAGTTGAAGATGATAAATTAAATTTAGCATTGGCTATTTTAAAATTAGCAAAAGAAAAGAATACTGAAATTCATTTACCAGTTGATGCACTTATTGCTGATTCTTTTAGCAATGAAGCAAATACTAAAACAGTAAACACTAATGAAATCCCTGACGGTTGGATGGGACTAGATTGTGGTCCACAGACCTCTGAAAAATTTGCAGAAGTTATCGCAAAATCTAAAACTATTTTATGGAATGGACCATTAGGAGTTTTCGAAATGGAAAACTTTGCAAGCGGAACTATTGAATTAGGAAAAGCAATTGCAGAAGCAACCCAAAATGGGGCTTTTTCATTAGTAGGCGGTGGTGATTCTGTTGCTGCAGTTAAACAATTTGGCTTTGGAAATAAAGTAAGTTATGTATCTACTGGTGGTGGTGCAATGCTAGAAATGTTAGAAGGTCAAACCTTACCTGGTATAGAAGCGATACTTCAATAAGTATACTTATCATATTAAAAAAATAAATCCCGCAATTTTCGGGATTTATTTTTTTATAAAAACTTTACATTTTTCTTTTCAGAAATATTGGTATTTTTATGTTTTTAAGTAATTAAATCAACATTCAAAAAAGAAAGATTTAAAAGAATTTGACTCTCATCAAATTTTATTGAATCAGCTAAGGAGTGTAAAAGAAGAAATTGCTAGATATTCATAAATTAAATGACTAAATATTTCAAAAATGAAATACACAACATTACCAAATACTGATGTAAAAGTTTCTAAAATATGTTTAGGAACCATGACTTGGGGAAATCAAAACACTGAAGTAGAAGGGCATGAACAAATGGATTACGCTTTAGAGCAAGGGGTAAACTTTTTTGATACTGCTGAGTTATATTCCGTACCTGCAACTCCAGAAACTTATGGAGCAACAGAAAAAATTATTGGATCATGGTTTAAGAAAACAGGAAATCGTGATAAAGTTATTTTAGCTTCAAAAATAGCTGGTGGTGGCGATTATACAGCTCACATTAGAACTGGAGGTTTTAACAAAAAAAATATTTCTGATGCTATTGAAGGAAGTTTAAAACGCTTACAAACTGATTATATTGATTTATACCAATTGCACTGGCCTGATCGTGGCGTGAATTGTTTTGGTGTTCGTGATTACCCATATAAAACCTCAACTAAAGAAGCTGAAAAGCATTTAGAAATTTTAGAAACCCTTAATGATTTTGTTAAACAAGGGAAGATAAAACATGTTGGTTTATCTAACGAAACTCCATGGGGAACCATGAAATATTTGCAAACTGCTGAGAAGCATAATTTACCCAAAATGGTAACTATTCAAAATTCATATTCATTAATTCACAGAAGTTATGAATATGGAATGAGTGAAGTTTCAATGAGAGAAGATGTTGGATTGCTAGCTTATTCTCCACTAGCGCAAGGTGTTTTGTCAGGAAAATATTTAGGAGGAAAGAAACCTGAAGGAGCAAGAGGTACATTGTTTCCACGTTTCATTTCTCGTTACATGGGTGAAGGATCTAAAAAAGCAGTTTTAGAGTATCAAAAAATAGCTGATAAACATGGATTAACATTAACACAATTATCACTTGCTTACATTAATCAATTACCATTTGTAACAAGTAATATTATCGGAGCTACAAAAATGAGTCAATTAAAAGAAAATATTAACTCTATAAATATTGAGCTTAGTGAAGATATCTTAACGGAAATTGAAATAGCTCACAATAAGATGCCAAATCCTGCTCCTTAAGGATTTTTATTGTTTTTTAACCCTTATGTGTTAAAACTCAAAATAAACACTTCTATCAAATAAAAACCCGATGAAATAAATCTCATCGGGTTTTCAAATTTAAAAAGTATACCCAATTGTTATGGACATAGTACTATATTTTGAACTTATATTAGAATGTGTCGTTAAAAAATCACGATTATTTTGATATGTCAACTCTAAACTATAATTGTTCTTATAAACATATCCTATATGAAAACCAATACTATTACCTGTTTTTATATTAAAATCCTTAAGAATAGTTCCATCAGTTCTTGTATATCTTAAGTATGAATCAAAATTAAAATCTAAAACAACAGATCCACCTATAAACATTTTAGAAACATCGTTCAGAAAAAAATAGCGTTTAATCCCAATTGGAACTTCAATAGATTTATAATTAGTTTCTACTATTATTTTTTTCTCAACTAAAAACGCAAAAGGAAGTTCTTTTTTAGCACTAAAAAATTGAAAAGTTGGTTCTACAAATAAAGACCATTTATTTTTGTTAAATGGCAAAAAGTATTCACCTTCCACTCCTATTTTGTATGTAGTTTTAGAATCGAAACTAATACTTGGTAAAAAACTAGAAGAATTATCAATATCTAAAGTAGTATTTCTTACTCCTCCTTTTAAAGAAACTTTAAAAACATCCTTGGTTCCTTTTTCATACTGACCATCAATTAAATACCCTGAGCATTTATTGTATTTAATAAAAAACTTACTTAGACTTTGCTTTTTATATCTTAACTTCTCTATCTCTTTTAAAGAAATCGTTTTACAAGTTAAGTTTTTAAATAACTGCTGCTTATACCTTTCATTTACATAAATAAAATTTCGATTAAGATTTTTGTTTACAATACTTCCGTTAAAAGAACTCAAATTAGCATTATGCTTTGAGTTTAAGTATCTTTTATAAATAAGAGGTTTAATAGATTTCTCTTTATTACTATAAAAAAATCTTTTTAAATTACCTCTCTTGTATCTATATAAATTTGATGTACCTTCTACCAACACTTTTAAAAAAAGGGTTTCTTTTTTTAAAATAGGTTTTCTAGAACCATCCAATTCACTAGTCTCATCACTTGACTGATCAATATCAACATTTCCTCTTATATACTTTGAAAAATTATAAACTCCAAATTCTTTAACTGATTCTATAGTATTAAAAATTTTAGAAGCACCATGATTAAGTTTATATTTAAATTTCAAAGGATTATTATCCCAATCTTCATTTTTTATTAAACATTCTACTCTTTCATTATTATTTTTTATAAAATAACCTTTTTCGAATTCAATTTGTGAGTAACAATTAATTGTTGCTAAAAAAACAGCAACATAAAATAGCATTTTTTTCATTAATTCTTTTTTTTAAAATTTTCGCAAAAATAAAAAAGCCTATCAAATGATAGGCTTTTAATATATTTATTTTCAATAAGAATTAATTCAACAAAGCTGGAGAGTAATTCGTTGGATAATCAGCAGCTTTAGCTAAACCTTTAGTAGCTTTCATAAAGTTAGAACTATATTTACCATCAATAGCTTCTAACATTTTATTTGCCATTAAAGCATAACCTCTAGCAGTTAGGTGAATTCCATCTAAACTAACTAAACCACCAAAAATTAAACTAGTATTCAACGTATACTCATCAAACTGTAAACCAGAAGTTGAGGCAGTTTTTAAAATAACATTAAAATCTACAAAAGCCAATCCTTTTGAATCTGCCATTGCTTTAATGGTTGTATTATAACCATCTGTAGCAGTTTTTATAGCGTCAACCTCAGTTTTTGTTAACACCCATTTATCTTCTAATGGAACTGAAACTCCATTAACTAACAAAGGATTACCTCCTACAGTAGTACCAATAAAAGTAGAACTAGGTAATACTAATAAATCTTCACTAGTTGCTTGTCTATAATTTTTTAATCCTGAATTAATCGCTGTTAAATTTGTTAAATTTTTATCTACAATAACAACAGCATTTTTCCCTTCAGAAAAATTAATTGTTCTTTTTGCTATTTCAGCATCAGCCATAGCTTGAGTCATAGGAGTATTAGCTACTAAGAAAGCAAAAGCTTGTTTTATACCTGCATTATACAGTGCAAATCCCTGATTAGAAGCAGCAGCTACTGTAGCTGTCATAGGCACTGGGTTATGAGGCACTGTTGTAAAATGAGGTAATGTAGTTATGTACGGTAAATTTGCAACAACTCCTTTAGCCCCTTGTGCAGTTAATGTATTAATAATAGCACCAAAAGCGGCATCAAAAGTAGCTTTTGGAGTAATTGCTCCACTAGCACCTCCGGCCACAGCATAGTCTAATACATCATTTCCACCAACTTCAGAAAGCGTAAAAAATGTTGGTAATTTTGACGCTGCCTCAGCTAATAATGTAGATTGCGTTGGCATCATTCTTACAAAGTAAGGATTTGCAGTTGCAGGAACTGTAGCTAAACCAGCTGCACTTCCATAATTAGGAGCTAAAAAATGAAAACTTTTTGCTCCAGGAATACCATAATTATTAAAAGCAGGTGCATTATCTGCTGGAAAACCAACTTTAGTTGTTGGTTTAACTGTTAACCTTGTAGGACCTGAACCATTAAAATAAAATCTAGGCTGTAAAGCTACATTAGCTCCGCTTACCATTCCTCCAATATTATCTTTCATTAGAGGTTGATTAAAATCACCTCCTTTAGCCATTGAAAACTTACTAGCTAAAATATTTGGGAAAGAATTTTTTTGAGCTTCCTTAAATAAAGCTCCATCTGTAAAACCTGCAGTAAAAGAAGCTCCTAATGATATATATTTAGAAAAATCTGCAGTTCCTTCTGTCACAGCAACAACTGGAACTTCTGGAGTATTATCCTTAATTGGATCTAAATCATTATTTACATCACAAGCTACTAATCCTATAAAAAGAACTGGTAACCAATTATATTTAAAATTTATTTTTTTCATCTTTTTAGTTGTTAATTGTCCAAGAAAGGAAATACTGAGAACCTATTGCTCCAACACCTGGTGCACTAAAGTATTCTTTTCCTGTTAAGTTAGCTCCTCCTAATTTAATTACTGACTTCCATGCTGGAATTCTATAATTCACCTGTGCATCTAACACAGTTCTTGAATCTACATCTCCTTCGAAGAAAGAAGACTCCCAGTAAAATTCATTCTGCCATCTAGCACTAACATTAAAACCAAAGTTTTTAAATAAATCTGTTTTACCTAATTGTAATTTTACTTTGTGCTCAGGAGTATTAAATCCTGCTTCAAAATCTGGATCAGAAGTTTGATCAAAATCAAATTTAGACCAAGTATAGTTTAATCCAACGTTAAATCCATTGAAAACTTTAGTAGTTAACCCTAAACCAACTCCATAAGAAGTAATATCTGCTGCTGAATTTGTTCTAAAACCAACACCTGCGAAATCTCCATTTCTTAATGCTAATAAAGCTAAATCACCTTGAGTAGCACCTGGCACTCCACTAGGAGCAGTACTTCCTACTTTTCCATAAAAAGGAACTGCAATATTTTTAATAGCAATAAAGTCTTGATAATCGTTATAATAAGCACTAAAATCAACACCTACTTTTTTATCTGAAACAGATAAAGCACTTCTATATCCAACTTCAAAAGAGGTTACTTTTTCAGGTTTAACTAAACCAAAATTTGCTTTAGATGGAGCTCCTGCTTCGATTGAACTTAATGAAAAGGCATTCTCAAAAGCATCTCTACCTGTATATGTTGTAGTAGCACCTAAACCAGATACAGCTCTACCAGCTGGACTTACACCTATTGGTAAAGAAGTAAAACGATCTAAGTTATCTTCAGCTGTACCTATTAATGTACCACCACCAGTTGTTAAACCAATATATTGATCTTGTGTCGTTGGGTTTCTAAATCCTGTTTGAAAAGATGCTCTAAAGTTATGATTCTTAAATTCTCCAGCTGAATACGCTAAAGATAAACGAGGAGAAACATTTCCTTTAAAGTTTTTAGCTTTGTCATAACGAGCAGAACCAGTAAACTTTAAACGGTCTTCTAAAAATTTCTTTTGTATTTGTGTATATACACCATACTCATCATAAGCAATAGGACTATCAGCATCCGTAAATATAGTTCCAAAAGAATTTAAGTTAAATTGCCTGTATGAACCTCCTACTTGTACCTCTGCCCAATCAATATAATCACGTAAATTTAAGTTTGCATCAACATGATATAAACTTGTTTGATCTTGAAATTTAGAACCACTTGTTAAATCTGGATCTTTAGTTACCTTATCAAAAGCAGCTTTAAATTCAGGAGTACCTGGTATATAACGACCTTGATCAGCAAAACTTCTAGCCGCAACGTGAGCATTAGCAGGATTAGCACCACCTTGTGTAGCAGCGTTAAAATATCCTAATACATATCTTGCAAACCAAGTATTATCTGCATCTTTTGGATTAGCTAATTGACCAGTAGCTGGATTTATAACCCATTGGTTGTTTATGTTTAAACCTGCAAATCTTGTATCATAAGAATCTCCAGCATCTTCTCCTGTATAATATCCTCTTACAAAGAAGTTTTTACCTCTAAACTCTAATTTATGTTGCTCCATAAAGAAGTTAGCAATATTATATCTGTTTTGACCTTGGTAAATAGTATTACCAGTACCATACTTAGAATTCCAAATAATTTCTAAACGGTCATTACCCCAAGGGCGGTAATGTAAAGAAGCACCAAACTTTAAACTTTTTGCTTCATTACTCATTAAATCTACCTCATTGTAACCTGTTCTACTAACTCTAACGTTAGGAACAACTCCTTGTGCAGATGCTGGTAAAGTTCCATTTGCTACTAAACCATCAACTACTCTTTTCAAATCAGTAACTGCCTCATCACCATAAACATTAAGTCCATCAAAATCTAGTCTTGAGTCTCTATCTCCTGGTAAATAATTCCCACCTACTCCACTTGTATTTCTATAATCTGTAGCGTGCCACTCTTCCCCTTTTAAGTAAGAAAACGTAGCTTTAACAGCAAATTTGTTATCAAATGCATGAGCCATACGAATACTAGCATCATCAAAACGATTGTTTCCAGCAGCTTGCTGAACTGTATATCCTGTTTTATAAACAACACTTATACCTTGATCGTCAAAAGGATTTTTACTAGTCATTAACATAATACCATTAAAGGCATTTGCTCCATATAATGCAGAAGCAGCTCCTGGTAATATCTCAACTGTTTTTACATCTAATTCAGACATCCCTAAAAGGTTACCTAATGCAAAGTTTAAAGCTGGAGAAGAATTATCCATTCCATCAACTAACTGAACAAATCGTTCGTTTGCAAAAGCAGCAAAACCACGAGTGTTTACTGATTTAAATGTTAATCCACTTGCGTTAATATCAACTCCTTTTAAATTCTCTAAACCATCATAAAAAGAAGGAGAAGATGTGTTTTTTATCGCTCTTGAATCAAAACGCTCAATTGTAACAGGAGATTCCATAATACGCTCTGGCGTTCTTGATGCTGAAATAACTACCTCATCTAATGAAGTTGCATTTTCAGTTAAACTCACCTCTACTATTTGGTTATTCTGTGTTATTTCTACTTTTTTTGTTTCATACCCTAGCAAAGAAATTTCAAGAGTAAAAGGAGGAGTGTCGGTTACTTTTAAAGTAAATTTCCCATCAAAATCGGTACTAGTTCCGACTGCCTTTCGGGAAACCTTAATGTTTGCACCTGGCAGCGGTCCACCAAGCGATGCGTCATTTACTGTACCCGTAATAGTAGTCTGTGCAAACATCCCACTACTAAGCACTGCAAATGCAACAAGTAATAATCTTTTCATCATAATGTGTAAAATAATTTGTTAACTTACCGCAAAATACGATTTTTTTTCATTTTCAAAATATTTGTGTTAAATTTTATTAAAAATTAAATAATAACTCAATCTTTATTGCTAATCACAATTCTCTCATTATTACTAACTATGCTTTTTCTATATGTTATACATATTGTACATTTGCTAAAACTTTTTAAAAATTGGAAATAACTCACTCAATTTTTGACTTTACTCCTACTCAAAAAACATTTGTTACCATTGGTACCTTTGACGGTGTACATATAGGACATCAAAAAATTATAAAAAAGTTAGTTGATGATGCTAAGTCAGCCAACATGAAATCGGTTTTATTAACTTTTTTTCCTCATCCAAGAATGGTACTTCAAAAAGAAGTTTCAATTCAATTAATAAATACGATTAAGGAACGCACAAAGTATCTAGAACAATTAGGGCTAGATTACCTAATAATCCATCCTTTTAGTAAAGAATTTTCTAGATTAACAGCTTTAGATTTTGTTCGTGATATTCTGGTTAATCAACTTAACACTTCAAAATTAATTATTGGTTACGACCATCATTTTGGAAAAAATAGAGAAGGTAACATTGAACAATTAACCGAGTATTCTCACTTATACGATTTTGATGTTGAAGAAATTCCTGCACAGGATATCAATGATGTTTCTGTAAGTTCTACTAAAATTAGAAAAGCCTTATTAGGTGGCAAACTTAAAACTGCAAACAAATATCTTGGCTATAATTTTCCGCTTGCTGGCAAAGTTGTAAATGGAAAACAACTAGGTAGTAAAATAGGGTTTCCAACTGCTAACATAGCCATTATTGAAAATTATAAACTTATTCCTAAAACAGGTGTTTATGTAATTAAATCTAAAATTAACAATGAATTATTTTTTGGTATGATGAATATAGGTAACAGACCTACAGTTGATGGGAAAGATCAAACTATTGAAGTTCATTTTTTTGATTTTAATCAAAATATTTATGATCAAGAAATAAGTGTTAATTTACTTTACTTTGTAAGAGATGAACAAAAATTTGAATCTATAAACGATTTAAAAAATCAATTAAAAATCGACAAAGAAACTTCTATTAGTTTTTTAAAAAGTTACGCCAATTACTAATTTTAAATTTCATTTAAAGCCCCCCGGTTTTAAACATTACATAGTTTGTTTGACGTAACTTCCAAGGCAAAGTTAGTCTTTTTAATTTCTTAATAATGACAGACTTGTCATTATGTTTTCAATATGTTTTTTAGAATTTGTATCAAAAAAAATGATACTTACCAAAGACGAGATAATTTTAAGAAAAATAGCCCTTTGTATTAAAACTTTACGAACTAAATACGATGTTACTTTAAGTGAATTTTACATTGATACGGGCATTCATTTAGCAAGAATAGAACAAGGAAAAACAAATGTAACGGTTTTTACTATTCAAAAAATATGTGATTATTTCAATATTACACTATCTGATTTTTTCATGATGCTCGAACAAATTTAGTATCAAAAACACATTGCTTAAATGTATTACATCCTGTATCTTTGCCTTTCTTAAAAAAATAATAAAAGATGTTACAGGTTCAGTTTATTCGAGAAAACAAACAAGCTGTTTTAGAAGGATTAGCAAAACGTAGTTTTACTAATGCTCAAACAATAATTGAAGAAGTATTAAGTACTGATGAAACCAGAAGATCAACTCAGGTTTTATTAGATAATATTTTAGCTGAATCAAACAAACTGTCCAAAGAAATTGGTAATTTATTTAAATCAGGAGAAGCACAAAAAGCTAATCTTTTAAAAGAAAAAACTGGTCAGTTAAAAGATCAATCTAAAGAGTTAACAGAAAAGTTAAATATCGCTACGAGTGAATTGCAAGAGTTATTATACCAAATACCTAATATACCTCATACTTCTGTTGTAGCTGGAAAGAACGAAGAAGATAATGAAGAGATTTTTTCTGAAGGTATTATTCCTGAGTTAAATGAAAACGCACTTCCACACTGGGAATTAGCTAAAAAATACGATATTATTGATTTTGATTTAGGCGCAAAAATTACTGGAGCTGGTTTTCCTGTATACAAAGGAAAAGGGGCTCGTTTACAACGTGCTTTAATCAACTATTTTTTAGATAAAAATATTAAAGCTGGCTATAAAGAGGTTCAAGTACCACATTTAGTTAATGAAGCTTCTGGTATAGCTACAGGTCAGTTACCAGATAAAGAAGGACAAATGTACCATGCATCTGTAGATGATTTATACTTAATTCCTACTGCTGAAGTACCAATAACTAATATACATAGAAATGATTTAGTAAAAGAAGCTGATTTGCCTATTCAATATACAGGCTATACACCTTGCTTTAGAAGAGAAGCCGGAAGTTATGGTGCTCATGTACGAGGATTAAATCGTTTGCATCAATTTGATAAAGTTGAAATAGTAAGAATTGAACATCCAGATAATTCTTATAATGCATTAAATGGAATGGTAGAGCACATTAAAGAAATTTTACGTGAATTAAAATTACCATATAGAATTTTACGCTTGTGTGGTGGCGATACAGGATTTGTTGCTGCCTTAACTTTTGATTTTGAATTATATTCAACTGCGCAAAAGCGTTGGTTAGAAATAAGCTCTGCTTCAAACTTTGAAACTTATCAAGCAAACCGTTTAAAGTTACGTTTTAAAAACAGTGATGGAAAAAGTCAATTAGTACATACTCTTAATGGTAGCTCGCTTGCTTTACCTAGAGTTTTGGCTGGTATCTTAGAAAACTACCAAACAGAAAATGGAATTAAAATACCTGAGGTATTAATACCTTATTGTGGATTTGATACCATTGACTAAATTGCAAACAAATAACTAAAATTAAAAAAGTAAGTTTCAAGTTTGAAACTTACTTTTTTAATTTGCTATAATAGCTGTCATTATTTTTTTGCATTTATTCATTTCTAAAAGTGCCTCAAAATATTGAGATATTTGACCTTTCTTCATAAACTCATTTGCTCTTTCTTTTGCCGAGTTGTATTGTATAGATAAGTTTTTCATACTAGTATTTGTTTAGTTCTTTTATTAGTAAGACAAAGTTCGTGCCAAAATGTTACAAAGACTTTAATAAAAAACATAATTTTAATGAATTTTTAACAAAAACACACATATTTTACTAAACTTTTAAAAGGCTAAATATTTGATTATATGGTCTTTTTTCAAGAAGTTTGTGTACATTGTATTCAAAATAAATACATTTAATTTTTAATGAAAAAACTTATCTTCTTATTTACTTTTTTTATTTCCAGTCTATTTTGTTATTCTCAACAAAACGGTTTTATAATTGCTGAAAATTATTTTAGAAATGGTGAATATGAAAAAGCAATACAATTATATAAAGAACTTCATAACAAAAGTCCTTATAATACAACTTATTTAAAAAGATTAATTAGTTGTTACCAAGAAACTAACCAATTTTTAGTTGCTGAATCTTTACTTCTCAAAAAACTAAAGAAATACCCAAAACAAACATACACATATGTGATGTTAGGGTATAATTTTGAACGTAAGCAAGAAATTAACAAAGCCGATGAGCAATATAAAAACGCATTAGAATCTGTAAAAAACAATAGTGGATATGGTGGTATAATAGCAAACCTTTTTAAAAACTATAACAAGTTAGATTATGCTTTAAAAGCTTACAATGGCATTATGGATAATAATCCAAAAGCAAATTACGGATTTCAGCTTGCTCAAATTTATGGTGAAAAAGGTGATTTTGAAAAGATGTTTGACTCGTATGTTAATTTAGTTGATAGAAATGAAAAATACCTCAATAATATTAAACGATATGCGAGTAAATATATTAACGATGATAGCGAGAATGAGAATAATACTTTATTAAGAAAATCAATTTTAAAAAAATCAATTAGTAAGCCCAAAAATGTGTGGAATGATTTGCTTGCTTGGTTATTTATTAAACAAAAACAATATCAAAAAGCACTAATACAACATAAAGCTTTACTTGCTAGGGACGCTGATAATTTATCTGGTATAAAAAATTTAGGTAAAATAGCTTTTGAAAACAAAGACTACGAAACCGCTAAAGAATGTTTTGATATCGTAATAGAAAAAACTAATTACCCTACTGATAAATTCAGAGCTGTTTATATGAATTTACAGGTTGATATTGTTACAAAACAACCTAATATTGAAGAGAAGTTTCAACAAATATTTACTAAGTTTGGCTCAAACAGAAATACATTATTTATTCAATTAGCTTACGCAGACTTTTTAACCTTTACCAAAAATAACCCTGAAAAAGGAATTAAAGTTTTAGAAAAAGCAATGAGTTTTACTAATTCAAAATTCACCAAAGCTTCCGTTAAACTTAAACTAGGAGAAATATTAGTTTTTACTAGAAACTTCAATAAAGCACTCATTTATTTTTCACAAGTACAAACTCAATTTAAAAATCACTTTTTAGCACAGGAAGCTCGTTTTAAAGTTGCTCAAGCCTCATATTTTAAAAATGATTTTAAATGGGCTAAAGCACAATTAAAAATATTAAAAGGATCTGCAACTCAACTTATAGCCAACGATGCCGCAGAGCTTTTTTTAACAATTTCAGACAATCAATCTAAAGACAGTATATCTACTGGACTAAAAGAATACGCAAAGGCAGATTTATTAGCGTATCAAAATAAAAATAAAGAAGCCATCGGTTTATTATCAGAAATAATAACAACTTATAAAAGTCAACCAATTGAAGATGAAGCCTTATATAAACAAGCTCAGTTATTTGTAAAACAGGAAGCATATGCAAATGCTATTGATAACTTTACTAAAATTTTACAATTAGATCCTGAAGGAATCTTAGTTGACAATAGCCTATATGAATTAGGCGAGTTATATAATAAAAAATTAAATAATCCTGAAAAGGCATCTGAATACTACCAAAAGATTATTTTTGACCACGCTTCCAGTATTTACTTAGTAGATGCTAGAAAAAAATACAGAAAATTAAGGGGAGATAATATTTAATTAACTATTTATATCATATACAATAGCCACAAGAATTAATCTTTGCTATTACACTTATTGATATAGTATTACATTACAAATTATGTATATATATAACGTAACAATAAACGTAGACGAAAGCATTCATAATGAATGGCTTATTTGGATAGAAAGACACATACCTGAAGTATTAGCTACAGGTAGGTTTATAAGCGCTAAAATGACACAGGTTTTAGTGGAAGAAGAAATGGGGGGTGCTACCTACTCTATTCAATATACAGCAAAAACAAGAGAAGATTTAGACAATTACTATAACCATGACGCAAATAAACTTCGTACTGATGGAATGAAGAAATTTGCTGACAAAATGTTGGCCTTCAGAACTGAATTAAAAGTAATTAACGAATTCTACCCTACGGTAAGCAGCAATTAAAAATGCGAAACAAAATTTACCAAAACAGAAACACTATTCTTTATTTAAGTGTTTTTTTAATAGTTTTAGGTGCCCTAATAACCTACTTTTACTATGGTATTGAACCTTGGGAAACAATTGGAGGCTTTTTAGGTGGTTTTGGATTGGGAGCACTTATAATTGTATTTTCAATAAAAAAACCTACTATAAATAATTAGTATTAGAACATGACAGTAAGAGCAAAAAAACATTTAGGACAACATTTTTTAAATGACGAGAGTATTGCTAAAAAAATAGCAGATTCTTTAACCGAAACAGGATATGAAGATGTACTTGAAATTGGTCCTGGAATGGGTGTTCTAACTAAATATTTGTTAGAGAAAAAGTCAAAAGTTACGGTTATGGAATTAGACACTGAATCTGTAACTTATTTAAAAGAAACCTTTCCTTTAGAACATTTAAAACTAAATACTTCTTCAGAAAAATTTACCATAATTGAAGGCGATTTTTTAAAACAAGATTTCACAAAAGTTTTTAATAAAAAACAAGTTGCTATTATTGGCAATTTCCCATATAATATTTCTTCTCAAATAGTTTTTAAAGCAATTGAAAACCGTGAGTTTGTTCCTGAATTTTCTGGAATGTTTCAAAAAGAAGTAGCTAAACGAATTGCGGAAAAAGAAGGGAGTAAAGTATACGGTATTATTTCTGTATTAACACAAGCTTTTTTTGATGCAGAATATTTATTTACAGTTCCTCCTACTGTTTTTAATCCACCACCTAAAGTAGATTCTGGGGTTATCCGTTTAACTAGAAAAGAAAATTACACGCTTCCGGTTGATGAAAAATTATTTTTTAGAGTTGTAAAAACTGCTTTTAATCAGCGAAGGAAAATGCTTCGTTCTAGTTTAAAATCTTTTAATCTTTCGGTTACTTTAAAAGAAGACCCTATATTTGCGAAGCGTCCCGAACAATTGTCGGTACAAGACTTTATAAGCTTAACGTCTAAAATCGCAAACGATGGCATTAGAGATCACTAAAGACCTTATTGATAACGTACGAGAATTAATAAAAAATCAAAAAGACACTGCTCTTTCTAATTTTTTTGCAGAAGTACATCATGCAGATATTGCTGAAGTATTAGATGAGTTATCATTTGATGAAGCCGTTTATATTATTCGTTTGCTTGACTCTGAAACCACTTCAGAAGTGTTAATGGATGTTGATGAAGATGTTCGTGAAAATGTACTAGAACAACTATCTGCCAAAGAAATTGCTGAAGAAATTGACGAACTTGATACAGATGATGCTGCTGATGTTATTGCTGAATTACCTGAAGAACGTAAACAGGAAGTAATTCAAAAAATTGAAGATAAAGAACATGCTAAAGAAATTGTTGAACTTCTACGTTATGATGAAGATACTGCTGGTGGTTTAATGGCTAAAGAGTTAGTAAAGGTTAATGAAAACTGGAATGTGCTTACTTGCGTAAAAGAAATGCGTAAACAAGCAGAAGAAGTTACCAGAGTTCATTCTATTTATGTAACAGATAATGATGGAAAACTAAAAGGACGTTTATCATTAAAAGATCTTTTAATGGCCTCTACTCGGTCAAAAATTGCTGATGTATATATTCCTAAAGTAGATTTTGTTGACGTTCATGAAAAAGCTGAAGATGTTGCTAACATTATGCGCAAATACGATTTAGAAGCGATTCCTGTAATTGATGAATTGGGTGTTTTAGTTGGACGTATTACTATTGATGACATTGTTGATGTAATTAAAGAAGAAGCAGAAAAAGATTATCAATTAGCTGCAGGTATTACACAAGACGTAGAAGCTGATGACACTATTTGGCAATTAACTAGAGCACGTTTACCTTGGTTATTTTTAGGTTTGATAGGTGGTGTAGGTGCAGCAAGAATTATGGGTTTTTTTGATGATGCTATTGCTGAAAACGCAATTCTTTTTATGTTTACTCCGTTAATAGCTGCGATGGCTGGAAATGTAGGTGTACAATCATCAGCTATTATAGTTCAAGGTTTAGCAAATGATGATGTAAAAGGAAGCATTACCGATAGGTTATTAAAAGAAGTATCTTTAGCAATGATTAATGGACTTGCTTTGGCTATTTTACTTTTTATATATGTTTTTGCTACTGAACAAGACATGAATATAGCTAGTGCTATTTCTGTATCTCTTTTTGTAGTTATTATTGTAGCTGGTTTGGTAGGTACTTTTATTCCTTTATTTTTAAATAAAAGAGGAATTGATCCGGCAATAGCTACCGGTCCATTTATAACTACAAGTAACGATATTTTTGGAATTTTAATTTACTTCTGGATAGCCAAAGTTATTATTGGTTTTTAGTTGTTTGCTCTACTTTTTGGAACAAACTATCTATTTGATCTTTAGGTATAAAACTTTTTAACATTATAAGCGCTCCAAAAACTATTAATAAAACTCCCATCCCCCTTTTGATTCTATATATTACCAATGGTGTTAACTTGCTTTTTAATTGTTTCGCTAAAAGTATTTTACCTAGATCGCTTAAAGCATACCCAATTATTACGGTAAAAAAGTACCAAAACATATAACTAGGATTCATATTTAATGTTGGGCCTACTACCACAATTATACCTAACCATCCTGCCAAAACACCAACATTAATAAAATTTAAAGCGAATCCTTTTAAAACTAATTTCAAATAGTTGTTGCTTTCTGGAATATCTACTTCACAAACTTCAACCTCCTTTTTATTACTTTTATCTAAGTAAGTTATTAATCCGTATACAATTAATATTAAACCCCCAATTAAAAATAATCGAGGGTCATCTTTAATTTTTTCTAATAAACTTCTACTTCCAAAATATGCTATAAGCATAAAAAATATATCGCCTAAAATTACACCTATATCAAATGCAATTGCTGCTCTAGCGCCTTTTAAAATACTTGTTTTAATAAGCATAAAAAACACCGGACCAATCATAAAAGACATTACTACACCTACAAAAAAGGCATTTTTTAAATCGTAAAAATCCATTAATTTTTATTTATTTATAAATAATAGCCATCATTTAAACTACTAGAGTATTCAACAAATTATACCTCGTCGTAATCTACAGTTACTTTAGCTGTCGTTGGATGAGCCATACAGGTTAAAACTAATCCTTCTTCTAACTCATCATCTGTTAAAATAGAGTTTTTAGTCATCACAGCTTTACCTTCAGTTACCAAAGCTATACAACTACTACAAACACCTCCTTGACATGAATATGGAGCATCAAGTTTATTTCGTAAACTTGCAGCTAACAACGTATCTGTTTGTTTCATTGTAAAGGTAGTTTCCTCATCATCTAACATCACAGTAATTTCTGTTTCACCATCTTTTATTTCAGAAACATTTTCCTCATTAACTGACGCTGTAAACAATTCAAAATGAATCTCATTCTCACTTAATCCATTTTCACTTAATGCTGAAGAAGCTATTTTTATCATTTCTTCAGGACCACATAAAAACGCTTCGTCAAAAGAAATTTCTTTATATAAATTCTTTATAAAATAATTAACATTGCCTTTATCTATTCTACCAAATAACGATGGTTCATTACGCTCCCTACTAAAAACATAATTTAACTTAAATTGCTCAGGATATTGTTGTTGTAAATCACCTAATTCTTTATAAAAAATAGTATCAGCAACACTTTTATTTCCATACACCAATGTAAATGTAGAAGTAGAATTTTCTAATGTTGATTTTATCATTGAAAGCACAGGAGTTATTCCACTTCCTGCAGCAAATCCAATATAATTTTTATTAGTTGCTGGTTGCAATATAAATTTACCTTCTGGTGCAGTAACCTCTATTTCATCACCTGCTTTAAGTTCTGAAGTTGCATATGAAGAAAACCTCCCGTTTTCAACAGCTTTTACTGCTACTTTAAGCTCTCCACTTTTAGGTGATGAACAAATAGAATACGCTCTTCTTACTTCTTCTTCTTTTATTTCTTTCTTTAAAGTAACGTATTGTCCTGCTACAAACGAAAAAGTTTCTTTTAATGTTTCAGGAATTGTAAATAAAATAGAAACTGCGTCAGTAGTTTCTTTAATAACTTCTTTTATAGATAATTTGTAAAATTTTGCCATTCTTTAAGTAATATCATGCAAAAGTAACAAACTAATAACGAATGAATAGTTAGAGTTTCCATAAAATAATACCTAAGAATTTTATACATAAGAAAATTATGCATACATTTACACCATGTTTTAAGCGTTTTTTAAAATGCAAAACAGTAAGACAGGTAACGAAATGGGAAATCAAAAATTATATAAAGGTTCATTACAAACCATCATTTTAAAACTTTTAGCACAAAATGATAAAATGTATGGCTACGAAATAACACAAAAAGTAAAAGAACAAACAAAAGGAGAATTGCAAATTACTGAAGGCGCTTTGTATCCTGCTTTACACAAACTAGAAGCTGAAGGCTTATTAGATGTAGAAGTAGCTAAAGTTGGAAACAGATTACGCAAGTACTATAAGTTGACTGAAAGCGGTACAAAAGAAACGGCTAATAAATTAGCAGAAATGCAAGAGTTTTTAAAAACTATGCAGCAATTAGTAAATCCAAAATTAAATTTAGATTAAGTATGGAGCTAACTAAAAACCAAACACAGCAAGTAGAAAAGTATCTAGATAAAAAAATGGTTTACTATATAGATATTAGAGTTGAAGTACTTGACCACATAATTTCGGAAATAGAAAGCACTATGCTTACTGAAAAAGACTTTGATCATTCATTTAATAAAGCAACTGAAAAATGGAATGTTCTTTTACAAAATTCTTCTAGTATTTATTTAGGGTATTGCTATGTAAAACCTTTACTTATTATAAATAAAATGAAAAAATATGGAAAACCACATGCTATAAAAATATGGAGTATATTTATTCTAATGCTACTCTCAATAGGTTTCAATGATAGTATTTCTTTAAATGTTTCAACCCTTATAACGGATATCGCAAACATTACTTTTCAAACCGTATCCTATGCTCTTTCTTTATTAATCATATTAGGTTACGTCCATATATATTCTACGAAGCAAAAAACATCTTTCAGGTTTTTATATGAAACTCAAGTGTTGGCTGTAGTTTTATTTCCTTTTATGATTTCTGGTTCTTTTATAACCAAACATGATGGCTTAGATTTATTAAAAACAATGATTTTAGTTGTTAGTTTATTTATGTTTCAACTAGCTATAAAGCTTTATAAAAAGCACTTTACATTGTTGAAAAAATATTCTTTTTAATGGAATTAACTAAGGAACAAGTACAACAAATAAATAATTTTTTAGAGGCTATTGGTGTCGAATATATAGACATCCGATTTGAAATGGTAGATCATATCGCTTCAGAAATAGAAAATAAAGTGAGTAATATTCCTGCTTTTTATGAAGACCAACGACTTCATACTCATTTTTTAAAATATATGTTAAGTAGAAAAGAAGAACTAAAAAAAAGGTATGATTCAATATTGAAGAAAAAGTTTTGGTCTGATGCTTTATTTATTTTAAAAGATATGGTTCAACAGACAATTAAACCAAGAAACTTAGCTATAATAAGCATAGTCGCTAGCATTAGTTTTTATATGAATAAATTACAAAACATAAACACTTTGTATTTTCCAATAATTTTATTGATTGGATACATCACATATTATGTATTAAAAACAAGAGAATTTATAAAAACATTTGGAAAATTAAAAATTGTTCATTCATACTCTTTAGCAGGAGGAATCATAATCAATATAGCTTTTCAATTTTTTAATTTATCAAAAATTGGTAATAATAATGGTGATTGGAATTCTTCCCTTTTTAATACAATGCTTATTTCTTTTTTTGGTTTATTTCTTTCAGGAGAAAGCTTTATCTCAAAAATGAATACTATCAAAGAAAAATATAATTACTTAATTGAATAAGTATGGAATTAACTAAGGAACAAATACAATTCATAGATAATTATTTAAAGGAAAACGGAATTGAATATTGGGATCAAAGGATAGAAATGGTGGATCACTTAGTCTCTGATATTGAATTAAATTCTGAAACTACACTTTTTAAAAGTGAATTTAAAAATGCTTTAGAAAGATCTGGTTGGAATAAAAACTTACGTGAAATCCATAAAAACGGTTGGAAAACTATAAATACTCTTTACAGAAAACAATTTTCTAAAATGTTTATAGATTTCTTTAAATCATTTAAAAAAGTATTAGTTTTTTTCACACTTACATTAACCTACTTTTTTTTAGCTCAAAGTATTTCTTTGAAATATTTTAAACAGCTAAACATTATCTTGTACATAATACCCATTGTTTTTTGTTTAATACACACAGTTATACTCTATTTTAAAAAATTTGGGAAATCTGTTCATATAAACTATGGGGTTTTCTATTTCTCTTTTACTTTTTTAATTCTTAACATGGTTATCCAATTTATACCATACACTTCTGAAGTAATTCAAAAAAAAGTGTGGTTATTATTAATTCCTTTATACTATGTAGCAATGCATACAGGTTACAAAATTTTTCGAATGGCATACACTAAAATTGAAAACATAAAAAGAGAATTATCATTATGAAAAAGCTAACAGAAAAACATATAGAAGAGTTGTATATATTTACCCGACAGCATTATGTAGAATATTATGATGTACAAACTGAACTTGTAGATCATTTAGCTAATGATATTGAGCAAATATGGGATAATAAACCACAACTATCTTTCGAAAAAGCAAGAGATATTTCTTTTAAAAAATTTGGAATATTTGGTTTTATGGATGTAATTGAAGAAAAACAAAAGCAACTAAATAAAAAATATATTAAAATTGTATTTCAATTTATTAAAGATTGGTTTAAGCTTCCTAAAATCATTTTAACTGTATTAATGTTATTGTCTTTTTATCAAATTCAACAACTAAATTTTGCTTATTACATATATACTACGACCTATTTATCTCTTTGTCTACTACAAACCATAGCAGTTTATTATTCTAGCAAAAATTTAAAGAAAAAAAATAAGAAAACAGGAAAAAGATGGATGCTAGAAGACATCATAAAAACTCAAGGCATTGGAAGTCTTACTCTTATTCTTTTTTACATTTTCGATATTAGTTTACCTACCAACAAAGATTTTTATGAAATGGGACTATTCTTTTGTATGTTTTCTTCTTTCATGATTGTCTTTTCAATAATTATAACATATATAACCCTTAAAGTTATTCCTGAAAAATCAGAAAAATTATTACAAAAACAGTATCCAGAATATCAATTAGTTTCTTTTTAGAATGAGAAACCTATTTTTTACCATCAACAATAATAACTATTTCACCTTTAGCAGGTTTAACTGTATAATATGATAACACTTCTTCTACGCTTCCTCGTTTGGTTTCTTCAAATAATTTTGTTAATTCTCTAGATACTGACACTTGCCTATCGTTACCAAAATATTCACCAAAATGAGTTAATGTTTTTAAAAGCTTATGCGGACTTTCATAAAATATCATCGTTCTAGTTTCTTCAGCAAGTAATTTTAAACGAGTTTGCCTTCCTTTTTTAACAGGCAAAAAACCTTCAAAAACAAATTTATCATTTGGTAAACCAGAGTTAACTAAAGCTGGAACAAAGGCTGTAGCACCAGGCAAACATTCAACATCTATTTCGTGTTGAATACAAGCTCGTGTTAGTAAAAAACCAGGATCAGAAATTGCTGGAGTTCCAGCATCAGAAATCAATGCAAAAGTTTCACCACTTTGCAAACGCCTAATAATTGTATCTACCGTTTTATGTTCATTATGCATATGATGAGATTGCATTGGTGTTGCAATTTCGAAATGCTTTAATAGCTTCCCACTTGTACGTGTATCTTCAGCTAAAATAGCATCAACTTCTTTAAGAACTCTAATTGCTCTTAAAGTCATATCTTCTAGGTTTCCAATTGGCGTTGGCACTACATATAATTTACTCATACTACAAAACTACAAAGTTTTATGCTTACAGTAGGGTTATATAATGCTTTTTGTACATTTGTTTAATGTCAGAAAGCCTATTACATACTATCGAATATCCCTCTGATTTAAGAAAAATCACTGTAAATAATTTACCTACAGTGGCTAAAGAATTACGCGATTTTATTATTGATGTAGTTTCAACTAAAGAAGGGCATTTAGGTGCTAGCTTAGGGGTAATTGAATTAACAATTGCATTGCATTACGTTTTTAACACTCCTGAAGATTTATTAGTTTGGGATGTAGGACACCAAGCATATGTTCATAAAATTTTAACTGGTAGAAAAAATGTATTCCATACAAATCGTCAGTTAAATGGAATTTCTGGATTTCCAAAACGTAGTGAAAGTGAATATGATACTTTTGGCGTAGGGCATTCTTCTACTTCAATATCTGCAGCTTTAGGTATGGCAATAGCTTCAAAACTACAAGGAAAAAACAAACATCATATTGCTGTTATTGGTGATGCATCTATTGCTAGCGGAATGGCATTTGAAGCTTTGAATCATGGAGGAGACACTAATGCAAATTTACTAGTTATTTTAAACGACAACGCTATAGGAATAGACCCTTCAGTAGGTGCTTTAAAAGATTATTTAACTCGTATAAAATCTACTCGATACGATGTAGAACAACATAATATTTTTGAAGGACTTAATTTTGATTATTCTGGTCCTATAGATGGTCATAATCTTGAAGAATTATTAAGAGAACTTGAACGCTTAAAAAATGTTCCTGGTCCTAAGTTTTTACATGTAATTACTACAAAAGGAAAAGGATTACGCCAAGCAGAAGAAAATCAAGTAAAATATCATGCTCCTGGTAAATTTGATAAAATTTCAGGTGATGTTTTACCGAAAGAAAAAAATGAGTTTACTAAATTTCAAGATGTTTTTGGAAAAACAATTGTTGAATTAGCTCATAAAAACAAAAAAATAGTAGGTATTACTCCAGCTATGTTAACTGGAAGTTCATTAAAATTTATGTTGGAAGAGTTTCCTGAACGTACTTTTGATGTTGGTATTGCTGAACAACATGCAGTAACTTTAGCTGCTGGTATGGCTACTGAAGGGTTAATTCCTTATTGTAATATTTACTCTACTTTTTTACAACGTTCATATGATCAAGTAATTCATGATGTAGCGCTACAAAATTTACCAGTTATTTTTTGTTTAGATAGGGCTGGACTAGTAGGTCAAGATGGAGCTACTCATCATGGTGTTTTTGACATTGCTTACTTACGATGTATTCCTAATTTAATAATATTTGCTCCTAGAAACGAAATAGAACTTCGAAATATATTATACACTGCTCAAAAAGAATTAAAGCAACCAATAGCAATTCGCTATCCAAGAGGAAGAGGAAACATCAAAAATTGGCAGCTTCCTTTTAATAAAATAGAAATTGGTAAAGCAACTTGTTTAAAAGAAGGTAATAAAATAGCTATACTATCAATTGGCACAATAGCTAAAAATGTCACTGAAGCGGTATATAACATTAAAAATAAAGATCTTGTTGCTCATTATGATATGCGTTTTGTAAAACCACTAGACATTGAAATACTTAAAAATATTTTTAAAACCTTTAATAGAATAATTACTATTGAAGATGGTTGCAAAAATGGTGGATTTGGAAGTGCTATCTTAGAAATTGCCTCAAACTATAACTATCAAGGTAAAATAGAAGTCTTAGGAATTCCTGATAATTTTATTCATCACGGAACTACTGAAGAATTACAACTACAATGTGGAATTGATCCGCAAAGTATTTTAAAACTAATTACTCAATAAAAAACGGATTACTAATTAATAATCCGTTTTTTAAAAGTCATTCTTATTATTAATTATTTCTTTATTATTTTTTCTGACAGTTTATTTTCTCCAAGTTCATTAAATATTTCAATAAAATAAATTGAATTATTAGTTAAGTTTGAAATATTTATAGAACTATTTATTACAGGTGCTTCAAGTATTTTTTTACCAGAAATATCAAGAACTTTCGCTATCCATAATAATGTGTTTTCACCTCCACTAATGAATAATCTATCAGAAGTAGGGTTCGGATAAAGAGTAATTTTTGATTTTAATGATGTTTCTTTCTTTTCTTTTTTTCTTGCAGAAGTATTCATTAAACAAAATTGTTTAGTATCTGAACTTGTAAAACTACCACCAGATACCAAAACTGTACCGTCAGTTTTCGTTACTTTATATGAACCGTTTCCATAATCACAACAAATTCCATCTCCATAGGTGTCATTAATACTAAAATCATAACACCCAACTGGTAAGCACTTAGATACCGTAATTGACTCTCCATTTCCTTGGGTATAATTTCCTCCACTCATTACCGTTTCACTACTACTATTTTTCAATGTCCATGAAGTTTCTTTTGAATATTTATCAAACACTAGAGTTACATAAACATCTTCACATTTTGGAGTATTTCCTCCTCCGTCGGAACTACCAGTTGTATACGTTATAACTAATTTTGGAGCTTTACTACTACTTCCTTCATATGATTCAGCAGTTCGCTCTCCTGTTCCTGAGATATAAAACATCATTGAGTTACCAAGACTCCAACTCGATTTATTTATTATTTTTTGTACTAATTCTTTTAACTCTGGTGTTTTTTTTTTTTATTCCCAGATTCTCCAACTGTAGTCCATGAGTTTGGATTCCAATTAATCGTTTTATTATAATACGATCTTGATGTAATGTTATACCCTTGAGAAGTTATATTTTGAGCATTTGACGAGTCTTCAATTTTTATCCCTAATGAAGTATTCCCTGAATTAGTTTCATCTGTAGTGAATTGAATGTATGCACTTGTTATCGTAGCATTTGTAGGTATGTTTAAATTTCTAAATAGTAGACCTATGTGCTGGTTTCCTTTTGAACTTCCATCATACACTAATTCTAAATCAGAACTATTCATATACATTTTACCAGATGATTCATATTGTTCAGCATCATCATCTCCACTATTAATTGTTGATGTTATTGTTTTTGATACCTCTCCTACAAAGATTGAAATTTCTTTTGATGTTGTTTCATTTCCATCATTGTCTATTGCTACAGTTTTTAAAATATATGATTGATTATTAACACTAGGTGTCCAACTGGTTGAATACGGTGAACTTGTATCTGTTTGTATTAAGTTATCATTCACATAAAACTTCACATTAGCTATTGTTCCATCACTATCCGAGGCATTCGCATTGATAGTTATTGCTATATTAACTTTATGAGTTGAACCATCAATCGGGTTAGTTAGAGTTACTTCTGGATAACTCACGTTCGAGTTTATAATAGTTACAACACTTCCATTTGACGGGTTCCAAACATCTAAATTAGAAGGGGTAGTAAATGGATTATCATTAGTTACTGAACCTACATTATTTGCATTATCTACTTTAATTGTTCTAATTTCAATTTTTGATTCTTCAACAAAAACCCATTTAAACTGATTAAAAGTACCATTATTTCTTGTCCAGTTTTTTGCATCATTTGAAGAACGTAATGGAGCTCCCCAACAACCTTCTCCAACATAAGTAGTTCCATTGTTATTATCTCTTATAAAACCATCATCGCATCCACTTCCGCCTGAACAAGGTTTCACGGGCCAAGTTGTTTTAACTGTATGTGAATCTGATTCAAAAACTAAATTAACACCTTTATCATAAAATAACTGAGCCCAGTTAGCATATTCATCATTCCCTTCAGATTTTGAAGATACGTGAGGTCTCATTGGTTTATGATATTGAGCAGATTTCCATATAGAACTATTTCCGTTTAGCTTTTGGTTCAACCAAGAATATTGATTTCCGCCAGCAGAAATTTCAGAATTTAATGTATAAATTGTATACAAATTATTTCCAAAAGTAATATCATAATATACATTAGATGAAGAAACATTAAATAAATTATAAATGCTATTGTTTGAATCTTCATGATTTCCTCTAGCTGGTATTATTGGAAACATTCTTCCATCAGTAGCTATTGTGTATTGCCAATCATTAAACCAACTTTGCCATTCTGAACTTGAATCTCCGTTAGTCATATCACCACCAAAAAAAACAGCTGTTGGTTTTAATTTTGACACTAACAAGTTAGCATTTCTTCTAGGGGTTCTATTATTCCTAGAATCTCCTCCTGCAATGAATGACATTCTTTGATTATTACTAGGAGCAGTTTTAAACCAGAAACGGCTACTGGTTCCTTGACTATCAGTAATAACGAAATAGTAATTGGTATTTGGGGTTAAGCCAGTCAATTTAGCAAAAGTATTACTCATTCCTTTATAAGAAATTGATCGATCTATACTTTTTGAACTTGGATAATTTTGCCAATTTGTTCCATAGTCTGTAGTGCCGTAATGCACTTTAGGGCTTGTACCAGAAATCTGATTCCAACCAATCATAATTGTAGTCGCTGGATTATCTGTTAGAATTAATCGGTACTTATCATTTGATGCGTAAGAAGTAACTACTAAAAAAAGTAGTATGTTTAAAAAAGATTTTTTCATCTTGAAGGGGGATTATGTTTAGTTAATAGAATTTAGTTACAAATATATTTTTACTGATAATTAGTATATAACCAAAAAAAAGAATTAATAGTATAATAAACTACTAAACAATATGTTAACCCTATAAACATAATCTACTAACGCATAGTTAACAAAGGAAAATCGTAGTAATTATATATTTGATCTTTTTATGAATCGAACAACTCTTCTTAATTTTTTAAAAATCAGTACCTTTTTTATTTTTTCTGGTAGAGCATATCAACATTTGTTTTGGGATGCTCCTTATAGAAGTGTATTTTGGGATCAGCAACTATTAGAACCTATAATTAATTTTGTTTTTAATACATCCTGGCAATCGTATGTTACAAACTTAAATACTGATCATGCTATACAGTTTTTAACCAAAAGTATAGGTGGCTTATACACTGTTTGTGCAATAATATCACTCACTATTACTGAAACTTCTAAAAAATGGCAACTAGCAATCTTGAAATTAGGAGCAGTTAGTATAGTAGTATTAGCGATGCTAATTACTAAAAATAAATTTTATCACTTAATTATGTTCTTTGAACATGCAATTCAATTTGGAGTTCCAATAGCATTAGTATATTATTTAAAAACTCGAAATATTCATCAATTGATATTTAAGTTAAAAATTTTCATTGCTTTGGCTTTTACTTGTCATGGAATGTATGCTATTGGTGTTTTTTATCCGTTACCAGGTAACTTTGTTACAATGACGTTAAATATATTACCCATCACAGAAACAAGCGCTAAAAACCTATTATTTATAGCTGGGATTATAGATTTTATTATTGCAATTGGTTTATTTATACCTAAAGTAGCAAAAACGATGTTACTATATGCTTGCTTTTGGGGTTTTATTACCGCTTTTGCAAGAATAATAAGCGGTCTAAGTTATGATGTATCATTGAGTATTATGCATCAATACATATATTTAGTATTATATAGAATACCGCATGGACTCATTCCCTTATTAGTTTATCTATATTTAGTAAATAGAAATAATCAAAAATCCAAGGCAATTAAAAACTTAGTATCTATTTAGCTTAGAAAATAATGTAAACAAAAAAGCGAACCAAGTTGGTTCGCTTTTTTTATTTATTACTCTACATTAAAAGTTATGAGGATAGTATAACCAACCCTTACAGATTTTCCTTCTTGATATCCAGGTCTAAGTTGTGGAGAAGTAATTTAACAATTCTTATCGCTTCATCTCTTAACTTAGGTGTTTTATTAACGCATTGTTAATTTAAAAAGTAAATTAAATTCTATTAATCAGAAATACATCAAAAAAATATCGTTTTAAAATTAATCTACTTCGTAAATACTTAATAATAAAGTTAATATACTCTTTAAGTTTTTATTGTTCTGATGAGTTTTTATTTTTATCTTCAATGAATCTATTATATCTTTTATATCATATTTACTGAGTGTTGAAGTTAGCTTTTTCAAACATGATAAATCTGAAAAAGAAGAAGCTAATCTTATAGGCCAGTCTACATATAAAAAGTAATGTATAATTCTATTATTTTCATCTAAACCTTCAGGGTTTCCTTCTTCTTGATTTATTATAAATATATCTATCAAGCTATTAATAATATTTTTAGATGTAAAATTACTTGATTTAAAATATTTTTCATTGTGTATTAGTGTATTAAAATATAATTGTTTCTGATAAAGGTTATACTTGTTAAAACTTTTCAATTGTTTCAATACTTTCTGATATTGTTTTAAGTTTTCTATTTCAAAAAACCTGGTTTCATTATGAAGAGGATTATTTTTAAGATAAGTTAAGTATGAATCTGGATTATAGTACTCTTCAAAAGTTGCTTGTTTTCTTATACTGGAACTTTTCATATAAATTTCTTTATTCTTTTTTAATAACATAAGATGATTTTTAATTCCTAAAAGAGCAAATAACTCTTCGTCATTTTGTTTTTGTAGTAGGTCTTCATTTAAAGGCACTTTCTTTTTTCTTAATATATCTTTTCCTTTCAGGATATTGGTTATTAATATATCTCTATCCAATGATTCTTTTAGATAATTTACAAAAGAAATACTAAATTTATGGTTAGTTGCTCCATAAATAAAAAATTGAAGTTGAACAGATAATTCTAATCTTTTATGATAAGTAAAAATATAAGATTTTAATTGTAATTTATTCTTAGGGCTTCTTTCAATAATATTAGTTAATTTTTCTTCTAACAAATCTTCTTCTAGTAAAATTTTTTCTATTAGATTATATGCATTTTTTTCAACAGCAATTTCTTTCTCAATTTCCTTACATTTTTTATTCTCACAATCTTCATTAAGATATTCGAGTAAAAGACGACTATTTATTAATTCTTTAAATTTATTATATACATCTAAAAGAAAAGAAAATTTTTCATTTTTACTATCCCAATCTTTAAAATCTACTATTGATAAATTTAAAAACAACTTGTCTTGATCTGTAAGTGGAATATTAGACTGTAGTAAGTCTTCTATTTTATCAATAATCTCTTTTTTCTTTTTAGGATTAATGTTGTAGTAATATGTTATAATATATTGTATTTTTAATTTTGTTTTTAGCATATTATCTTTTATCAATTTAAGATAATAATTATAATCATCAATGTTTTTAGTTAAAAGATTGACATATGCTTTAATATATATCCTATCATCGATATTTATTATATTTTTGTCAATATACTTTGTAAAAATGTCTAACCCTTTAGTGTTATATAATAATTGTCCTTTTACAATATAATATTCTAATGAGTTTTTATTAAGGTTATTAATAAATTTTTCTGAGACAGCAATATTTCCTCCATACGAAGTCGCAATTATCGCCATATCAAAATCTAAAAATGTGTTATTAATATTTATTGCTCGATTACCTACATAGGTAATTTGAGCTTCTAAAGAAAAAGTGGTAAGTAATAAAATAAAAAGTATTTTTTTCATAAATAAAATTTTTAAAAACTAAGATAAAAGTCTTCAAACAAAAAACCAGAAAACTTAAATGTTTTCTGGTTTTATAAAAATATCTATTAGTATTTCTTAATTATTCAATGCTTCAGCACCACCAACAATTTCTAAAATTTCATTAGTAATTGCAGCTTGACGTGCTTTGTTATACGTTAATAATAATTCGTCACGTAACTCAGTAGCGTTATCAGTTGCTTTATGCATTGCAGTCATACGAGCTCCATGTTCAGCAGCAAATGAATCACGAATAGCTTTGTATAACTGAGTTTTTAATGATTTAGGAATTAACTCTAAAACAATTTCTTCTTTTGATGGTTCAAAAACATAATCTAAATTTACGTTTGCGTCACCTTCAATTGGTTTAATAGGTAAGAACTGTTCAACTTGTGGTATTTGAGTTGCAGCATTCTTGAATCTATTATAAATGATTTCTATTTTATCATAAGAACCACCTACGTATAAATCCATTAATTGCTCTGCAACTAAAGCTACGTTATCAAAAGTTAACTCATCAAAAATATCATTTCTATTTTCAATAACATTATTTTCTTTTGATAAGATATCGTTTCCTTTTTTACCAATTGTAAATAAGTCAACAGTAACTCCGTTGTATGTTTCATTAATCGTTTTAACTGTTTCTTTTATAATTGAAGAATTAAAACCACCACATAAACCTCTGTTTGAGGTTATCGTAACTAACAACACTTTGTTTACTTCTCTTTGCGTTGAATATGCTCCACCTGCATCACTATCTAAAGTAGCGCTTAAGCTTTGCAATAATTCAGTAAGCTTAGATGAATAAGGACGCATTGCCGTAATTGCATCTTGAGCTTTTTTCAACTTAGCAGCCGATACCATTTTCATGGCAGAGGTAATCTGCATTGTTGATTTAATTGAAGTAATCCTGTTTCGTATTTCTTTTAAGTTTGCCATGTAATTGCACTTAAAATTTATAAGATTCCCGCAAAATTTGCGGGAATATTGTTTTAACTATTATTAAGCTGAAAATTTAGCTGAAATCTCTTTAGCAGCTGCTGTTAAAGTATCAATTACTTCATCAGTTAATTTACCTGCTTTTAATGTATCTAAAGTATCTCTATGCTTAGCATTTAAGTACTCTATATAATCTTTCTCAAATTCTTTTACTTTCTTAACTGGCACATCTTTTAACAAGTTTTTAGAACCTGCATAAATGATTGCTACTTGATCTTCAACAGTAAAAGGATCGTTTTGAGCTTGTTTTAAAATTTCTACATTACGTTGTCCTTTAGAAATCACATTCATTGTAGCTGCATCTAAATCAGATCCAAACTTAGCAAATGCTTCTAATTCACGGTATTGAGCTTGATCTAATTTTAAAGTACCAGATACTTTTTTCATAGATTTAATTTGAGCATTACCACCAACACGTGATACAGAAATACCAACGTTAATTGCTGGACGTACACCTGAGTTAAATAAATCAGACTCTAAGAATATTTGCCCATCAGTAATAGAAATTACGTTTGTTGGGATATATGCTGAAACGTCACCTGCTTGTGTTTCAATAATAGGTAATGCAGTTAAAGAACCTCCACCTTTTACAATTCCTTTTAAAGAATCAGGTAAATCATTCATTTCACTTGCAATTTTATCATCATTGATCACTTTTGCAGCACGCTCTAATAATCTTGAGTGTAAGTAAAATACATCTCCTGGATATGCTTCACGTCCTGGAGGTCTTCTTAATAATAAAGATACCTCACGGTAAGCAACTGCTTGTTTAGATAAATCATCATAAACAATTAATGCTGGTCTACCAGTATCACGGAAGTACTCACCAATTGCAGCTCCTGCGAAAGGTGCATATACCTGCATTGGAGCAGGATCAGATGCATTTGCAGCAACAATTGTTGTATATGCTAAAGCACCTTTTTCTTCTAACATGTTAGCAATAGCCGCTACAGTTGAAGCTTTTTGACCAATAGCTACATAGATACAGTACACTGGTTGCCCTGCATCATAAAATTCTTTTTGATTTAAGATAGTATCAATAGCAACTGTTGATTTACCAGTTTGACGGTCACCAATAATTAACTCACGTTGACCACGTCCTACAGGAATCATTGCATCAATAGACTTGATACCAGTTTGCATAGGTTCAGTTACAGGCTCACGATAAATAACACCAGGAGCTCTACGCTCTAAAGGCATTTCGAAAGTATCACCCTCAATTGGTCCTTTACCATCAATTGGTTGACCTAAAGTGTTTACAACACGTCCTACAATTCCTTCTCCAGCTCTTAAAGAAGCAATTCTTTCAGTACGTTTTACAGTAGAACCTTCTCTTACAGATGTAGAAGCACCTAATAATACAACACCTGCATTATCTTCTTCTAAGTTTAATACGATACCTTCTAATCCGTTATCGAATTCAACTAATTCACCGTATTGTACATTTGATAAACCGTAAACACGAGCAATACCATCACCTACTTGTAATACAGTTCCTACTTCATTTAACGAAGCTTTCGCTTCGAAATTTGTTAATTGTTCCTTTAAAATTGCTGATACTTCAGCTGGTTTAATTGCTGCCATCTTATATCTTTTGACGTAAAATTAAATTTTTGGAATATAATGACTGTTGTCAAATTCTCTCCTTAATTCATTAAATTGATTAGAAATACTTGCATCATACTGCACATCTCCAACACGTAAAATAAACCCTCCTAAAATAGATGGATTTACTATATTTTCTATACTAGCACTGTTACCTGTTAGGTCAACAATTTTTGCTTGTATTTTATCTTCTAACTCTTTAGTTAAAGCTACTGCAGTAGTAACTTTAGCAACTTGCATACTTTTATGATAATCATAAATAATAGTGTATTGCTTAGCTATTGGTTCTAACATAAGCATACGTTTGTTCTCTTCTAATAAATTAAACAAACCTTTTACTATAGTATCTACTTTATCACCAAAAAGCGCAACTAAAACTTTTTGCTTATCCTTAGCTTTGATTATTGGACTTTTTAACATTGTCTCTAAATCATCACTTTCAGCAATAGTATTTACGATTAGCTGCATGTTTTCATTTACTAAAGCATCATTACCTGATTCTTTAGCTAAATTTAAAACTGCTTTTGCATAACGTAATGCTGGTCTTGCTCCTTTCATCGATTAATTAGTTTAAAGTAACGTCTTGTAACATTCCTTCAACAAGTTTTAATTGTTCGTCTTGTGAAGCTAATTCTTTTTTAACAACAGATTGTGCTATACCTATAGATAATTCAGCAACATTCTTTTTTAACTCAGCAACAGCTGCTTGTTGTTCTTGCTTAATAGTTGCTTTAGCATTTTCAATCATGATAGAAGCTTGTTCTTGTGCTTCTTCTTTTGCTTCTGCTATAATGTTATCTTTAATTTCACGAGCATCTTTCATCATTGCATCTCTCTCTGCACGTGCTTCTTTTATCATCTTTTCATTATCAGCTTGCAAGTTTTGCATTTCTTTACGAGCATTCTCTGCTTGATCTAATGCATTTTGAATACCTTCTTCTCTTTCATCTAAAGAATTTAAAATAGGTTTCCATGCAAACTTTGCTAATAAAAATAATAATAGAATTAAGATAGTTAATTGCATTGCAAATAATCCTATCGAAAAATCATTAAAAATATCCATAATACTTAATTATTGTCTTTTTGTTGTTTAATTTTAAAAACATTTCTGCAACCAACCGTTGCAGAAAATGTTTTCGTTGTTTTTGTTTCGGAATTATTTTCCTAAAAGTAAAGCACCAAATGCTAATCCTTCTAATAATGCTCCGATAATGATCATCGCTGTTTGGATTTTACCAGCAGCCTCAGGTTGACGAGCAATTCCTTCCATTGCTTTTCCTCCAATTTGACCTAATCCGATTCCTCCACCGATTACGATTAATCCTGCTCCAATTAAATTGTACATACTAATTGATTTATATTAAATTAAACAAATTCTTATTCTACTCTATAATAATTCTTAGTGATCATGTGCATGATCATGCTCTTCTACTGCCATTCCAATAAACAAAGCAGAAAGCATTGTAAAAATAAATGCTTGTAAAAAAGCTACTAATAATTCAATAATTGTTAAAAACATAGTTAACAAAAATGAAATACCTGTTGCACCTACTGTTCCAAATTCAGTTTTCAACAACACCATAAGTGCTGCAATACCCATTACTACTGAGTGACCTGCTGTAATATTTGCAAACAAACGTACTAATAATGAAAATGGTTTGATTAGTAAAAACCCTGCTAATTCTAAAACAGCTAATACTGGTCTTAAAATCTTTGGAACACCTGGCATCCATAAAGTATGCGCCCAAAAATCTTTCGATCCGTTAGTTATATAAACTACTAAAGTAAACAATGCTAAACATACAGTTACTGCAATTTGACCTGTAACATTAAAACCTAATGGTGTTAATCCTAATAAGTTTAATATCCAAATAAAGAAAAACACCGTTAATAAATATGGCATAAATCTTTTATATTTTTTTTCTCCAATATTTGGCCTTGCTATTTCATCTCTTACGTATAAAACCAATGGTTCTAAAACACGACCAACTCCAGTAGGAATCGCTCCTTTTTTATACCCTTTAGCTAACGAACCAAAACCTAAAAACATTAACAATCCTGCTAATAAAATTCCAAAAACACTTTTTGTTATAGATAAATCTAACACCTTGTGTGCATTAGTTGCATGATGAGTTTCATCAAAAGCAACTGTTGTAGCGTTAGCATCTAACTCATAAATTTTACTATGAATTTTAGTTAACTTAACACCTCCAGCATCAACAACTAACTTACCATCATCATTATGATGAAATTTTGACGACATAAATGTTTTCAAACCTTTACTAGTCCAAACAATCACTGGTAAAGGAAAGCCTACATGCTTTCTTTCACCTGCATCGTTTGAATAAGAAAACAATGAAAAATCATGTGAATCCGCTAAGTGATGCTTGATGTAGTTTTTAATTTCTTCTTTGGTGTCTACTTTTCCACCGTCGTTTTCGGAAGATTTCTTATCTCCTCCACCAGCAAACACTCCAAAAGAAGTGAAAACCAATGCTAAAACTGTTAAAAATTTGATAGATTTTTTTGCTATCATCATACCTTTTTAAATATAGGGTTGTGGTCTCTAAATTTCCGTGCAAAGGTAAACAATTAATTAAAACTACAAACCGTTTTTTTATTTAGTTTTTATGAGAATGTTTTCATGAGATTTATTTCTAGTAAAAACTAGCAAACTATTTGCTGTTCAATAGTTTTGAAACAGCAATTGCTTCAAGAATTAAAAACAAAAACAACGGAATTACTAATGAAAACCTTTCTGGCTTAGTAAGTTGTTCATTTGTAAAAACTGAAGCTTGAAAAACTAACACGAAAAATCCGATTTTTAAAAATATGGAAGCTAAGTATGCATAACCTGCTTGATTGGGCATTTTATCTGCCACAAATTCAACTATAAGATACACTATAGTTGCTGATACCACATGAAACAAATATACTCCTAGTAATGAGAATGATAATTGAATTTCTTTTGCTATTATAACATAATTATGCGGAAAATAACTTACTGCTAAAACTATAAGTACTGCAGCAAGAAAAAACAAAATTCGTTTAATCATTGTTTTTTGAAATTTTTGTAACTTGTTGAATAACGGAGAACATTGCTAAAAAAACGGCCACTAATGTACATATTTTAGCATATAAGCCTCCTTCATTTGAATATTTGGTATCTAACCATTCACCTAGTAAGTTTCCTAAATAAATGGTTAAACCCATTTGAAAAGCAATAGTGGTAAACCGAATGTATTTGTTAAGCGGTTTTTTCGGCACGTTTTTGCCCATCTTTCTTCAATTCTTTTATTGCTCCTTTCATAGAACATGTTGCATTGAATGTAGCTCCTGGCTCTACTGATAACTTGCCTATAACTACATCTCCGGTAATATTAGCTGACGTTTTTACGGTTAACGTATTTGAAACTTGTAAATCTCCTGAAAATTTCCCTTCAACATCTGCATTAGTACATTCAGCTTTTCCTTTAATGAAACCTGTTTCACCAATAATAATTCTTCCTTTAGTTTCAATGTTACCTTCTAAAGTACCATCAATTCTAAAATCACCTTCAGAAATAATATCACCAGTTATTTTTGTGTTTTTTCCAATTACATTTCTTTCTGAGACAGATTTAACATTCGTTTTTTTACTTTCTTTACTAAACATATTTAAGGGGAGTTTTAATAAGGTTATTTTATTTTTTTCAGTTTTTTCATGATCTCTTTTGCCTTTTTTCCTTCAATAGTATTTGCATAACTTAAAGACACAAACTCTAAAGCTTTAGCATAAGCTACTTTATCTTGATACTTACCTATTGACAAGGCTTTTAGGAGTGCTAATTTAGGAATTAAATTTGAATTTTGAATTGATGAAGAAAACTTATCGATTTCAACTACAGTTTCTTCAAATTTATTTTCTTTGTACAAATAATAAATTTCTTTATACTTTTTTACAACTTGATCTTCTTTTTTATTTTCAATTAATTTTTTGTTTGGAGATTTTATTACTTGTGCAAATTTAGTTTCAGGGTACTTGTTTAACACAATATTCTTGTTGTAATCTGCTTTCTCTTGATCATTTATCTGGCTATAAACCTGATATAAATGGTAGCTAATTGCTAACTCCATTTTATCATCTTTTCTAAGTTTCTTTAACTTTTCAAGGTTTTTTATTGCTAACTCAGAATTTTTAAATTGTTCTTTATAAATTAAGCCTAGTTGATATAATGCTTCATTACGATCATCACTTAGTTTATCAATATCCTTTGATTCTTTAGGAATAGCATCAATATACGTTGATAGTTCATATCTTGGATCAACTTTCACCTCTGTAGGAGAATCATTTTCAGAGCTTTCTTCTTCACCTAAAAGTGAATTTTTGTCTGACAACCTCCAATTATCTTCTAAAACTCTATTTCCCCATACTCTTTCAAAAGCTACTTTACCAAACGCTACACTTTGTGTATTATAAAAATACCATTTCCCTTTTTTACCACTATTATTGGCTCCAATACCTCCAAATGAGCTACCAAAGTTTTGAGAATTCAACATTTGTTGTTTATTCTCTTCATCTTCTTTTTTTATTTTTTCAATATACTTTTCAAAAAACAAAACTTGTTCATCTTTACTCATCGCTACAAGGTTCAAAACACTATCGTTTGTTTTTACAGTTTCTTCAAACTTCCTAAGGGTTGTTAATCCTTTATTTTTTCTACGTATTCTTCGTATTCTTTTTTCTTGATCGAACTCTTTAGATGTAACAGTTAAAACACTATCATAATAAGCTCCTGCGGAAACATATTTTTGCTTGTTAAATGCGATATTCCCCAGTTGTTCATATGTATATGTTTTTTGATAATCATCATTATTTTTAGCTGCTAGTGACTTTTTAAAGTAATTTATAGCATTCTGTGTTTTATTTCTACCAACTTCTAAAACTCCTGCTTGGTAGTATAATACATTTAAAAACTTACGATTATCTGTATTTTTAATTAATTTTTTTAATCTACTCAACACCAGCACTGATGATGAATCATTTGCTGTATTTTTGGCTAATTCAACATTTGCTCTTATTCTATATTTATAAGGTGCTTTTTTATAATCAGCTAATTTTTTAAATACCATTCTAGCTGAATCTTTCCTATCTAATTCACTATAAATCTGTCCTAGAACAAACATATTTCTAGCTGACTGTTCTTTATTTTTAAATATTGTAACTGCCTTTGTTAAATGCTCAATTACTTTTTGAATTGTATCTGTTTTTTCATAAGCCATAGCCATAGCTGTATGTGCTTGTTCTCTTATTTCATCAGGAAGTTCTTTTTCATTTTCTTGAACTTCTAATAAAAATTTTAATGATTCTATTGCTAGCTTTTCATTGTCTAAACGAATGTTAGTTTTAGCTCTCCAAATTTTAGTTTCATTTATTAGATTAGCATTTGGATAGTTTGCAATTACATAATTGAAAGACTCTATTGCAGGAATGAAACGTTGCGTATAATACCTTGCTTTCCCTAGTAATAAATAGGCATCATCTATTTGACGATTTTTTTCATACCCATTAATATTCATCGAATGTTTTTGAATTGCTTTTACAGCCTTTTCTTCTGCCTTATCAAAATTAGTAAGGTTTTTATTTTCTTCTACCGCATCATCATTTCCAAAACCACTACCTGGTTTTAATGATACTTGTTGTATTTTTCTATCATTAAACGTAATTGGTTCAATAGCTAATCGCTTCCAGAAGTTATCTTTATGCTTGTCTTCAATCTCTTTAAGCCCTTTTAAATATGCTTGCTCTCCATTGAACAGCACATTATATTTGGTAGTTAATGCATGGAAGTTTCGACTTATAATAGAATTCTTTTTCACACTACATGATACTATGATAGTTAGAACAATACTGAAAACTAATATATTGGATAGTTTTTTCATAAAAAAATACGCATTTACTTTAACAACAACTATACCTTTAAGTTATTGTGTAAATGCGTAAAAATAGTAATAAAATGGTAATTTTTATATTATGCTGAAAAATAGCTCTCCAATTCTTTCAAAGTTTCTGTTGATGTATTTAAATCTTTTACAACATTTCCTTTATCTAGTACAACTATTCGCTCACAAACTTCTGTTACGTGACTTAAATCATGACTAGATATCAACACTGTAACTTCTTTGTTCTCAGTAAGTTTTTTAATGATTGTTTTTAATCTAATCTGTGTCGTTGGATCTAAATTAGCAAAAGGCTCATCTAAAACAACTACTTGTGGGTTCCCCATCATTGCTGCTATAATTCCAACTTTTTTCTGATTCCCTTTACTTAAATCTCTTAAGTACTTTTTCTTTCCTAAAATTTCATCATTAAAAAAGTCTTCAAATTGACTTAAATAGCTTTTAACATCTGCTTTATTCATTCCTCTTAAATCGCCAACAAATTCAAAATATTCTTGAGGTGTTAAATACCCTATTAAAAAACTTTCATCTATAAATGAACCTGTAAATGTTTTCCAATCTTCACTTTTATTAACTAACACATTATTATTAGATATTTCACCCGTTGTTGGTCGAATTAAATCTAAAAGTATGTTAAAATATGTTGTTTTACCTGCTCCATTGTTACCAACTAAACCAAATGATTGTCCTGTTGGAATTTGTAATTCTTCTATACTTAAAACTTGAGCGTTCCCGTATTTTTTAGTAAGTTTTGTTACTTGTATCATAATGTTTTCTGATTAGTTTTCTTGATCAAATGCGTGTATCATAGCGTACTTATTAGCTATGTATTTTCTAGTAATAGCTTTCATAATTTTTTGGTGAAATACAATACCTAAAAGCCCTAAAAAAATTAATGAGATTATAGCTATTTCAAAATTTACCAACCAACTTACAAGACCAAATATCCCCATTGGAATAAGCATTAATGGGATACCTATTATCCATTGAACTGCTCCAGTTCCTTGATAATTAAATGCAGCTTTTTCGTCTAAATTAATTTTCTTACGATTAAATGTACCTCCATACATAATTACGTGTGTATTAACACCAATATTATAAATGGCAGCTGCAAAATGAGCTAATAAAATTTTCCATCCAAAATAAACATAAGGTATTCCTAATAAAAAAAGAATAATTACACTCATACTCATTAACATAAACTTAGATTTTAAATATCGTTCATATTTAAAATTTTGACTCATAATCATTTTATAATATCCACTATCCCAAGCCGGAATAAATTGCCCAAAGTTTATTAAAAAAATACCTGTTGTAAATATTCCTATAAATGCAAAGAAAAATTCTTTATCTGCATATTGTGGTTGAGGATAAAAAAACAACCCGTACAAAAGCCCAATTATTAACATCCAAAGAGTAGATTTTGTTCTTTTATTACGCATAATTAGTTTTAAGTCTAATTGCATAAAAGGAGCTATATCTCCAAAACGCTCTGTCCAAGTATAATCTGAAGTTTTAGCTTCTTCTACTTTATTTTGTACCGCAGAATCTAGAAACAAATTACTTTTTAAAATTAAATAATTTGCATAGTATAAACCAACCAACAGTAAAAGAGGTATAGAAATTAAAATTGGATTGTTTGATATCCCTAAAATTCCTTTTGAAACCAAGTTAGAGAAAGAAACTATATTAAAATAATCTAAAGCAAATAGTCCTGAAGCAATAACTATCAACGGTAAAAAAGACAAATCACTTTTAGCACTTGCATTTTCTATTACAAAATTCAAAAAATTAATGATTAGAACCACTATTATCATAGTTGTCATCCATATAGAAATTTGAACTGTATCATATCCTTTTGTTAATAAAACAACACCAAAAGGAATAATTGCAAATAGTGGTAAAAAATTAAAAAATGACGCAGCAGACTTACCTAAAACGTAATTAATAATTTTATTCTTTTTCACAGGTAAAGTTAGCAGTGGTTTTATTGTCATAACTGGTAGTTTTTGAAGAAAAAAACGAGCAATTAAATCACCCATAATCCAAAAAAACAGAAATCCGTTAACTATTATAAAAGGATCCTTATCAGGGAACATTTTTTTTAACGCAGGAAATATCCCTACCCCTAAGAACAGAAACATTATAACAAAATATAAAGCAAAAAAACCTAATAAAATTTTAATTCCAATACTCCTTTGCCAATATGATGAACGAAAATATTGTTTCCATTCTAAATTTAAAAAGCGTGTAATCATTTTGGTTAATTATTTAGTTGACACTTATATGTATAGTTTTTACCTATTTCGTTACATAAAAAAAGTATCAATATTACTATTGACACTTTTCTTATATTTATACTTATAAAATAAAATTTACATTATTTTACAAGAAACAACAATTAAAAACCCTATTAACAATAGTATAAACCAACCAGGATGTTTCCCTTTTGTTCCAATCAAAACCAAAATTGCTCCAAAAAACATGGTAGAGCTAATTAGTTCTAATATAAAATTAACTAGTTCAATTTCTTGAAAGTTTTCTATTAATGATATTTTTATTAATAGCCCAGCAATACACCACCCAAATACTGATGCTAAATGCCATGTAGACCATAAAATTCTTAAGTGCCTTTCTCTTAATTCTAAACTATCTTTTGAAGGAACTATTTCTTTTTTTATTCTTTTCTTTTTAAAAATTAAATATTCACCTAAAACCGAATGGATTACTCCTAAAAGAAAAGATAAGATACCTGCTATAAATAAATAGTTGTTCATTTATATATTTTTAGTCATTTTTCCCAAATTTATTTTCTCTGCTCTTGTAAATTTAATTTCACGTACGTATTCCATACTTTTCCATAAATAAGTATTCCCTTTTAAACCTTTGGTTAATTTCATTCTTCTATTTAACCTAGCTATTTCTTTAGGTGTTGCTTTACGTTTTTCTCCTAATTCACCATAAAGTTTAATTCCTGGGCTTGTAGAAAACCTTTCTTTAAATAAAGAGGATATCCAAAAAAAACTACGACTGTTAACTCCTAAAACACAAATATTCTTTTTTTTGCTTTCTTGTAACTTAGATGTAAACTTTTCAAAATAAAAACCAGCTTGATTATCATTCAAAAACATAGAACCAATTGGTGTTACAGTTGGGTTACCGTCTGAAGTTATTGATGCAATTGAAACATGAAAATTTGAACGAAAACTTTTATTAAAATGATTTCTTATTTTTCCCCAATTTGTAGTTAAATCCATTTATATTTTATTTACCTATTAAAACATTATATTCTTTTGGAATTTCAATCCCTTTGAAACCATCTGTTAATCCATAAAGTATTACGATAGAAAACAACACTCCAAGAAATAAAATTATATATCCTTGTTTAGTAGGACTAGTTTCTAACATGTTTTTGTTCATTTTCATACTATGTATTGATGCTAAGTGACCAAAAAAAGAAATAATAGCTAACCCATAATATGGGATAAAAAACAAAAAAAAAGGAAACGTATTTAATCCAGCTACTCCGAAAAAAATATTAGTATCTAATTTTAAAAACAGTCTACCTACAAAAACAGCACTAAGATGAATAACTAAGAAAAAAGCTATATAAAGGCCACTCCATAACTGGAGTTTTTCAAAAAAATTCTTTGCACTATTTATTTTAATCAAAAAGAGTTTCACTCCAGATACAATCTGAATTAAGATTGAAAACAATAACAATATTTCAAAAAACAGATTTCTATAAAACATACGAAGTGTATCCATAACGTCAATATGTTTTTCTATCCCTACCAAACTGTAAAAATGATTATATAGATGGAGGCTTATGAAAACAGTTATTACTATTCCTGATATAAAATGAATTTGTTTCACCTTACTTTTTTTACAAAGGTCTATTCATTTTATGAATTATCATTTGATTTATATCAAATTCGGCTATGCAACTTTCTAATTCTACTTAATGTTTCAAGAGTAATTCCAATAAATGATGCTATATGTGTTAAAGGCACTCTTTGGGTAATTTGTGGATAGGCTAATAGAATATTTTGATATTTTTGTTCGGCTGATTGAAATTGCATAGATACAATTCTAGCCTGAAGTTTTAACATTGTTTTTGTGGCTACTTTATTAGTTAATTTTTCAAAAGCATGATACTCATTTGATAATTTCATTATATTATCTCTTGAAGTTTCAAGCAGTAGCGTTTCTTCTAAAACTTCTATATAGTGTGGACTTGGTATTTTTTGAAAAAAACTATTAATAGCACATATAAAATCATTTTCAAAAGCAAACCAATCTGTAATGTCTTTCCCATCTTTTAAATAATATGCTCTTGCACTTCCTTTTACTATAAAGAACGCTTTATCTGAATTTTGTCCTTCTTTTACTAATACATCTCCTTTTTTTAAAGTTAATACCTTAGAATTTCTTGCAAATTTTAATTTGCATTCATCATTCAAAGGAGCATATTTCTCGTTTATAATGCTTATAATTTTTTCCTTATCCATAAGTATAATATTATAATTCTAAAAATAGTATAAACACCTAAATGAAAAGCGTTTTCTTTTATATAAAAAAACAGAAACTGTTTTCAATAGTAGAAAACAGTTTCATTAAATATTATTTGCCGACTATTTTTTATAAAATTATGCCCATTCACAAATTATTCCACCCATTAACGCTAACGTTATAGTCCAATAACCAACATTTATAGCTATGTATTTAAATGATTTTCTTTCAAACAATGCTTTTGTACCTATAATAGGCAAAGCAATAAACAAACCGCTTATAACTCCATGCAACACACCATGTTTAAAAGTTCTAAAACGATCTCCAAAATTACTCATAAATTCTTCATAATAAGCAAAACCTCCTCCAGTCTTTTCCATAAAACCAGGTTCACCTGCTAATGTTGAAAATACACCTAATTGATGAATAACCAAGAATTGTATTGCAAAAGCAAGCATAATACTAAACACAAAACTTACTCCAAATATCAAAAGCATATTGCCTCCTTCTAAATCTTTTAAAGTAAAATTCATTTCTTTCATCCATGCCTTTTGAAAGAGCATTGGTCCGTACCAAAGAAAGCCTATAACCATAGGGATAAAAGCTGCACCTAAAATTGCTAAATAATTTATTTCCATTACTTTAAGTTTTTAGTTAATTGTATCAAATATAATTAAAATAACTTTTCTTATTTAATCTATTCATTAAAACCAACGGTTTTAAAAACTTAAAGTCTATGTTTTACATTTCTATAATTTTATTTCATCAAAAAAAACAAGCTCATTAAATTAATGAGCCTGTTGGTTGTATTATTTCTTAGGTAATATTCTCTATTTTATTTTCATTGACTTTGCAATCGCCTCTAATTCAAATAGAAAATTTCTTTTATTTACTGAAGGAGCATAAGTAAACCCTTCAAAAACTATTAATCTATTATTTTTTTTATCAACTACTGTATAATTTAAAAAAGGACCAGCCATGAAATCGTTTTTAACTTCCCATTTCCCTCTAGTTTCATATGCCTTTTTTCCATCAATTTCTGCTTTGTAAGTAAAAGGTGTGTATGCTTGTTCAGTAATCATATACATTCCTTCTTTACTTCCTGGAATATATTTTTTTCCAATAGAATCTCTAACTTCTGTGATATTATCAGCAACACTTCCTTCATTAATTAACGGAACACTATAAATTAAAACATTATTTGTTCCATCACCTCTTGCAATTCCACTTTTTAAATGCTGACGTAACCATAAAAAATCTCCAGTATCGTCTACCAATTTAAATCTTTTCGGAATATCAATTGAAATACCTAAATTTTGCGTTGTTTTAAATTTAGTTTCATCAAGACGTTCTTTTTTAAAAATATTTTGAATAAATTTAATATCCTCCTTTTGAAATATTTTAATTATTTCTTTACCTCTTTTGTTTATTAAATTTACGATTCCTTCTTCATTTTTGGCCGTAGCATAAACGATTACTTGAGGAGCTGCATATTTGTTTTTTTCAACAGTAACACTTTCCTTTTGCCCCTTTTTTATAAAAAGGATTGCTTTTCCGTTTCTCATAAATGATTTAAAGCCTGTAGGATCTATTTGACTCACAGAAAGTAACGTCTCTGGTTGTGGTAATCCAACCTGGTGTTCACCAAAAACAGTCCGTATTTCGTCTCCTATTTTACCTGCCCATTCATTACCCTTAGCAACAACTAATATTTTATTAGTGTTTCCTATTGATGTTGGTAATGTCACACTAGATTTTGTTCCTTTTTCGCAAGAAATTAACAAAAGTGCGGCTATTAAAAATGACATTATTTTTTTCATATCTATTAGCTTTTAAATATTTTTAGCTTCATACCTGGTTTAAGATTTTTTATACTCCAAATATTATTCCATTTTTTAATTTGTTCGACAGAAATTTTTGGATATTTTTTTGCAATAGTCCATAATGAATCTCCTTCTTTTACAATATACACTTCATGCTTCCCTTTTGGAAGTTTATTTTGTTTTTTTGAAACCTTTTTAGGTATCGCTAATTTTTTAGGATAAATACTTAAACGCTGCCCTATTTTTAAACGATGAGAACGCATACCGTTCCATCGTTTTATATCTTTTACACGTACACCAAACTTACTTGCTATTTTACCTAAATAATCACCACTACGTACTTTATAACGTATACGCTTATCCATTTCAAAATACTTCGGTAAAGGTTTTTCTCTTTTGCTATCATCTTCATCTGCCAATGCATAAATTTCCTTTTCTTTTTCTAAAAAAGTTATCATTTCTTTGCGTGGAATACGAACAGCATAACTTCTATTTTCTATAAATGGTATTATATCTAATTTATATGCAGGATTTAAAAAAGAAATTAAATCAACATCAATATCTGTTTTTTCAGAAATTTGATCAAAACTTATTGTTCTTTTTACATGAATAGTATCAGTTTCAAAATGAAAAATTTTGGGAGCTTCTGGATATAAATCATGCTTCTCAGCATATTCAAAAATATACATTGTAGCATAAAAAGCAGGAACATACCCCGCAGTTTCCCTTGGCAAAAAAGGTCTAATATTCCAATAATTTTTATACCCTCCTGATCGTTTTATTGCTTTTGAAACATTTCCTGGCCCTGAATTATATGCAGCTAACGCTAAATCCCAATCACCAAAAATTTTATATAACTGACTTAAATACTTACATGCCGCAACAGTTGCTTTTACAGGATCTTGTCGCTCATCAACATATGAACTTATTTTTAAATCAAATTGTTTTCCTGTTCCATACATAAACTGCCATAAACCAGTTGCACCAACATAAGAACGAGCATTAGGACGGAGAGCTGATTCAACTATTGCTAAATATTTCATTTCTAACGGAACATCATACTGATCAAGGTATTGTTCAAACATGGGAAAGTAATACTTTGCTTTAGCCATTAAAGCAGGATAGTATTTTTTTCTATACTTTAAATAACTATTTATAACCTTGTCTAATGACGGGTTATATGCTAAATTAAATGGAGTATTCGCATTTAAATCAACCAATCGCTTTTTAAGTAGTTCTGTTGATAAAATTTTAGTTGAATTTCCAATAATATCTTTATCGTTTATTACATATTGGATACTATCAAACAATGAAGAATTAAACTTTTCTTCTACTAATAAACTATCAATTTTTTTTAAGTCAGCATCAGAAAAAAGGGCATCTATTTGTCTGTTCTTAGTAGTATCTTTCGCTCTAAAAATAGAATCAACAGCTATTTCAACACTATCAACAGGAATATAAATACTATCAATAGGCTGTTGCGCAATAACTGTTCCTGTAAAAACTAATAGTAGTTTAAGTAACGTTTTCATTGTTTTTCTTTTAAAAAGAAGGGTAGTTCAAATTTAATTACACATCTAATTCTACCACGATAGGACAGTGATCAGAATGTTTTGCTTCGGGTAAAATATAAGCCCTTGTTATTTTTTCCTTTAAAGGTTCAGTTACCATAGCATAATCTAATCGCCAACCTTTGTTATTAGCTCTAGAGTTTGCTCTATAACTCCACCAAGAATATTCTTGTCGTTCCGGATTCATAAAACGAAAACTATCAATAAAACCGCTGTCTATAAACTTACCTAACCACTCTCTTTCTTCTGGTAAAAATCCTGAAACTCCTTTCATTTTTGGGTTATGAATGTCTATAGCTTCATGACAAATATTATAATCACCACAAATAATTAAGTTAGGAATTGATTTTCTTAACTCTGTAGCATATTCTAAAATCTCATCCATGTAATTAAACTTATAGTCTAAACGAGCGCTATTAGTTCCAGACGGTAAATACATACTCATAATAGAAACATCATCATAATCTACCCTAAGATTTCTACCTTCAAAATCCATTGTTTTAATTCCTGTTCCATATTCTACGTGTTTAGGTTCTTTTTTACAAAAAACTGCCACAGAAGAATAGCCTTTTTTTTCTGCTGAAAACCAATAATGATATGGATAACCAGCATTTTCAAATTCGGTTACATCTAATTGTTCTTTATGTGCTTTAGTTTCTTGAATGCAAATTACATCTGGTTTTGCTTGCTGTAACCATTCTAAAAATCCTTTTTTTAAAGCTGCTCTTATTCCGTTTACGTTATATGAGATTATTTTCATTTAAAAATTATTCAATAATTATTTTTTCTAAATTATCAAGTTCTTTATCAATACTAGACATATTTAAAAGTTTTGAAGATTCTATATCATAAATAGCAAATTTTTGTTTTTTGTATTCTTCTCTGATATTTTCTCTATCGGTATATTTAATAAAAATTTGAGAGTTCGAATTCGTAAATTCAAATCTATCAAGATTAATACTATTTGTAATTCTTATAAGATTTTTACCATTTAAATCTGAAAGATATAAATCATGATTATCTCCAGAATTTAACTTCCCATCTTTATTTGAGTCTTCAAAAGCTATTAAATATGCAATATATTTTACAGTCTTATCTAATTCATCTCTCTCTAATTTATATCTTTTCCTCTGAGGCTTTATTTGAAGGATAGATGCTTTCTTTTTCAATAAAGAAGTTATAACCTGATAGTTTTCGTCTACAAAAATAATATTTACAAATTTTAAAAGAGAGTCTCCAATATCATTAGCTACAGATACTAAATTTTTCACCCTCTTTTCTTCTTCATAAGTTAACAAAGAAATTGGAAGGTATTTATTTTTAGAATTGTATAAATCTATAGGAGTATAATATTTTAACCCTTGTAAAACAAGACTATCCTTTTTTGCTGTTTCTAATTCTTCTCCCAGAATAATCCCATCAGGGAAATTATTATTGTTTGGAAAAAACTCTTTAGTTAATTGAAATAAAAGAAAAATTAGAATAACAGGGAGTAATGTTCCATTTAAAATAATTAAAAACTTAATATATTTATTTGTTATTTTCATTAATCTAAGAAAATAGGTTTTTTAAGAAAAACCCAAGTTAATTGGGTTCTTTCTCCTGTTTGTGTTTGAATAATCTTTTTTCTTGGTGATAAAAAATAGGCTAAAGCTACTGCTATTGCTATTCCTAACCAAGATGGTTCTATTTGTATACCTTTATCAAAAATAAGGATAAGCAAAATCGCCAATATGGGATATATTCCTCTATAAAACTTTTTTATGAATGTCATTTTTAAATTTCCATTTCTGGAACATCTCCATTAATTACTAATGTTCCTTCAGTAGCATTTTGGATTTCTTCTACACTAACTTCAGGAGCTCTTTCTAACAAATGGAATGTATTATCTTTTACTTCTAAAACTGCTAAGTTCGTTACTACCTTTGTAACACAACCAACTCCAGTTAACGGTAAAGAACATTTTTTTAAGATTTTAGATTCTCCTCGCTTATTAGTATGCATCATTGCTACAATAATATTATCTGCGCTTGCTACTAAATCCATTGCTCCTCCCATTCCTTTTACCATTTTCCCAGGTATTTTCCAATTGGCAATATCTCCATTCTCAGCTACTTCCATTGCTCCTAAGATAGTAAGATGTACATGTTTTCCTCGAATCATTGAAAAACTTGTTGCTGAATCAAAAAAACTTGCACCAGGCATAGTAGTTATTGTTTGTTTTCCTGCATTAATAATATCAGCATCTTCTTCTCCTTCAAATGGAAAAGGCCCCATACCTAGTACTCCATTTTCACTTTGAAATTCTACTTCTATATCCTCTCTAACAAAATTGGCAACTAATGTAGGTATTCCAATACCTAAGTTTACGTAATATCCGTTTTTAACCTCTTTTGCAATACGTTTTGCTATTCCGTTTTTATCTAAAGCCATAATTAGTTTCTTTGTCTTACTGTGCGTTGTTCGATTCTCTTTTCATATTTTTCTCCTTGAAAAATACGTTGTACAAAAATTCCAGGTATATGAATTTGATTTGGATCTAACTCACCAACTGGAACTAATTCCTCTACCTCAGCTACAGTAATCTTAGCTGCACCACACATATTCGGATTAAAGTTTCTTGAAGTACCCTTAAATACTAAATTTCCTGCTGCGTCACCTTTCCATGCTTTTACAAAAGCATATTCTGCTTTAAAGGCTGGTTCTAACACATACATTTTCCCATCAAACTCACGTGTTTCTTTTCCTTCTGCTACTTCAGTACCATAACCAGCAGGTGTATAAAATGCAGGAAATCCTGCTTGTGCAGCTCTACATTTTTCCGCTAAAGTTCCTTGAGGAGTCAATTCTACTTCTAATTCACCTGATAACATTTGACGTTCAAACTCATCATTTTCTCCAACATACGATGAAATCATTTTTTTTATTTGACGATTTTGTAATAATAATCCTAATCCAAAATCATCAACACCAGCATTATTAGAAATACAGGTTACTTCTTTAACTCCTAATCGTACAAGTTCAGCTATAGCATTTTCCGGAATTCCACATAATCCAAATCCTCCTAGCATTAATGTCATTCCATCGCTTACACCATCAACAGCTTCTTGCACATTATTTACTTCTTTATTAATCATATTAGTTGTTTGTTTCTGTTTTAAAAATCTGTATCCTCTTCTTCCTTTTTTTCCTCTTTCTTTTCTTCTCCTTCTTTTACTTCTGGTTCTTTTTCACAATTAATATTAATTGTTAATTCTCCTGGAGGTTTTTCAAAATCTTCTTTACTTATATTTAGTGTTTTATCTTCATAACACTTTTTCATAAACAACCCCCAAGTTGGTAATGACATTGTTGCACCTTGACCTAAACCAATACCATAAAAATGTATTGCTCTATCTTCTCCACCAGTCCAAACTCCAGTTGCTAAATTTGGAACAATCCCCATAAACCATCCATCAGATTGATTTTGAGTAGTTCCTGTTTTTCCAGCAATAGGATTTGTAAATTTATATGGAAAACCTGTAGTTGCTTCTTTTCTTCTTGTCCATGCTGAACGAAGTCTAGCACCTGAACCTGATAAGGTAACACCTTTCATCAAATCTAAAATTACATATGCAGATTCTTCACTTAAAACCTCTTTCGTTTCAGGAACAAACTCTTGTAAAACTGTCCCATTTTTATCTTCTATACGAGTAATCATCATAGGACTAACACGTAATCCTTTATTTGCAAAGGTTGAATACGCACTTACCATTTCAATTAATGATAAATCAATGGCCCCTAATGCTATTGAGGGATTTGCTTCTATTTTTGATTTAATCCCTGCAGAAGCTGCTAAACGAGCTACATTTATTGGTGATACCTTATCTATTAACTGAGCAGTAACAACATTGGTAGATTGCGCTAATGCGTCTCTTAAGGTTAATTCACCACCGTACTTATCATTTGAGTTCTTAGGTGTCCAATCTTTTGGCATTCCATATTTTTCTTTTGGAATTGTATAAGGCGTATTTGGCAACTTATCACAAGGTGACATTTTTAATTGATTAATAGCTGTAGCATATACAAAAGGCTTAAAGGTTGAACCTACCTGACGCTTTTGTTGCTGAACAGCATCATACTTAAAGTATTTATTGTTAATCCCTCCAACCCATGCTTTTATATGTCCAGTTTGTGGTTCAATAGATACTAAACCAGAACGCAAAAAATATTTATAATAACGTATTGAATCGTACGGAGTCATTACAGTATCACGATCTCCTTTCCAAGAAAAAACTCGCATATCTGTTTCTGTTTTAAAAGCCTTGTCTATTTCTTTTTCAGATTTACCTGCAGCTTTCATTCTTTTATAACGATTAGAGTTTTGCTTAGCTCTTCGTATCGTACTAGCTATTTCAGACTTTTCCAAATCATAAAAAGGAGCTGTTTTATTATTCTTTTGCTCTTTATTAAAAAAAGATTGCAAATTTGCCATGTGTGTTGTTAAAGCTTCTTCTGCATATTTTTGCATACGAGAATCGATAGTAACATATACTTTTAATCCGTCTTTATAAATATTGTATGACTCTCCATTTGATTTAGGATTATCCTTTGCCCATCTCTTCAAAAATTGTTTCAAATTTTCTCTAAAATAAGTAGCTAAACCATCACTATGGCTTTCTGGTGTAAAGCTTATTTTTAATGGTAATTTTTGTAATGAATCTTTTTCTTTATCAGTTAATAACCCATTTTTTTTCATTTGAGAAAACACAACATTTCTACGTCGTAAAGATTTCTTTTTTGAACGTTCTCTGTAAGGATTATACTGTCTAGGGTTTTTTAGCATTGCTACTAAAATAGCAGACTCTTGTATATCTAATTCTTTTGGCTCTTTTCCAAAATAAATACGAGCTGCAGAACGTATACCTGTTGCATTAAAAAGAAATCCTTGCGTATTTAAATACATAGTTATAATTTCCTCTTTAGTATATTGTCGTTCAAGTTTAACAGCAACTACCCATTCTTTAAGTTTTTGAAGAACCCTTTTAATTTTATTTGTTGAAGCTCTTCCTGTAAAAAGATTTTTTGCAAGTTGTTGAGTAATAGTACTTGCCCCTCCTCCAGCTCCTAATTTAGAAACTGCTCTGGCCAATCCTCTAAAATCAATACCTGAATGTTCATAAAAGCGCTCATCTTCAGTTGCAACGAGAGCTTTTACTAAGTTTTGAGGTAAATCTTTATATTGAATTGGGGTTCTATTAGCTTTTACATAATATTTCCCTAATGTTTTTCCGTCAATAGAAATTACTTCTGTAGCTAAATCACTCTTAGGGTTTTCTAACTCTTCAAACGATGGTAATGGTCCAAAAGCTCCCCATGATGCCAATAAAAATAGTAAGCAAATAGAAAGAAATCCACCTAAAATGATTCCCCAAAACCATTTAATATATTTTCTAAAATTAGTTGTTTTTTCTTCTGTCATTATTCTGTTTTTTCAATTCTAAACCCTACATGAGTAAGCCCATCTAACTCTTCTATTCCATCAACATTTCCATTTTTTCTCATAGATTGACGTACTTTAAAAGTATAGGTTCCTTTAGCAGGAAATATTATTTTTTCTTTGTAAAAAAGTTTATTGTCTTTAATATCTAAAGTACCTTCTCCTAAAAACCTCCCAGCTCCATCAGCCATATCGTACTCTAAAGTATCAGTAATTACATTTCCGTCAGGGAAACTCATCTGAGCAATTATAAATAAATTACTAAAAGGATAATCTTTATTATTTCTAACATTAATAAAAAGATTATGTTTTTGTAATGTGTCTGTTGCTGTAAAAGCAAATTGTAATGTATTGTGTTTACTCCATTTTTGATTTAATATTGGTAAATACTCATCAAAAACCCTTTTTTTATCACACGAAATGAATAAAAAAGTTACTATAAAAAACATTATCAATACACTACTTTTATTTATTGTCTTCAGCATTTTTATTACCGTTATTGTTCCCTTTTTTATTATTATTTCTTCTTCTTTGATTATTTGGTTTATTACCTGTAGTCTTTTTTTGCTGATTAGGATTTTCACCTTTTGGTTTAGGGCCTTGAGTTCTTTTTTGTTGATTAGGATTCTTTTTTATTTCTCCCTTTGGTTTAGCCCCTTGAGTACTTTTTTGCTGGTTTGGATTCTTCTTTACCCCTCCCTTTGGTTTAGCCCCTTGAGTACTTTTTTGTTGATTTGGATTCTTCTTTACTTCTCCCTTTGGTTTAATACCTTGTGCTCTTTTTTGTTGGTTTGGATTTGGTTTCTGTTTTACCTCCCCTACTTTTGACTTATTATTATTTTTAGGTCTGTTTGACCTAGGTTTTCTGCTATCAGTTTTTTGATTATCAGCTACAGTTTTATTTGGCCTAGACACATTAGTTTTATTCTCTTTTGCCTTATTATTACTAATTCTTTTGCCTCTTCTTTTATTTCTTCTCGGTTTTTTTGGAGCATCAAAACGTGTTAAACTATCTTGTCCAACCACATTTTCAAAATCAACTTTTGGTTCTTCTACAATTTCTGATTCATATTCTTCTAACGGAGAAGCCAATTCATTATTGGCATTTAACTCGATAATTTCTTGAGTTTGCTCTAATGATATTCTATACCATTTGAAGCTCTCTTCTTTGTATGTATACCAAAGTAACCCTTTAAAAATATCCATCTTTACAAAAACAGCATCACCTTTTTCTGTTTTAAGTACCAAATCTTGTTTAGGAAACTTTTTTAATGCGTCTAGATAAGTATCTAACTCAAAATTTAAACAACATTTTAATTTACCACACTGACCTGCTAATTTTAATGGATTTAAAGATAACTGTTGGTAACGTGCTGCAGCTGTATTAACTTTTCTAAAATCAGTTAACCATGTTGAACAACACAACTCTCGTCCACAAGAACCGATACCACCTAATCTGGCAGCTTCTTGACGCATTCCTACTTGGCGCATTTCTACTCTAATAGAAAAAGCACTTGCCAAATCACGAATTAATTGACGAAAATCTACCCTATCATCAGCAGTATAGTAAAAGGTTGCCTTGGTACCATCTCCTTGATACTCTACATCTGACAACTTCATTTTCAATCCTAATTTACTAATGATTTCTCTACCTTTCCTTTGAGTTTCTTGTTCTCTTTGTCTGGCATTATGCCAAACATCAATATCTTTTTGAGAAGCTTTTCTATATATTTTTTTTACCTCTTCACCATCTGACTCAATTTTTCTTTTTTTCATTTGTACTTTCACAAGTTCACCTGCTAAAGAAACTATTCCGACATCATGTCCTGAAGTTCCTTCTACAGCAACTATATCACCCATAGAAATAGTTAATTTCTCTAAGTTTTTGTAAAAATGTTTTCTTCCGTTTTTAAAACGTACTTCGTAAATATTAAAAGGTGCTTCACCAGTTGGCAAAGTCATATTCGATAACCAATCAAAAACAGCTAGTTTATTTCCACTTCCACAAGATCCTGTAGCGCAATTTCCATTGCTTTTACACCCCTTAGGAACGCCATCTTTGTTAGTTGAGCAACCGCTACAACTCATAATTTATATGTATGTTTTTAGAATGCTTTTTAAACCTGAATACTTTCAGTATCAAAAAACACTTTATATTATTGATTTTTAGCTAGATAAAATCCCACTCCAGAATCTTCTCTTAATCAGTAAAGATACATATTATAACGGAATGTGAAAATTGATTTTTTTCTTAACCAAGTTCTTTTTTATAACCCCTAAATACTTTCGCAGAAAAAGGCCTTACAGATTAAAATCTATAAGGCCTTTTTAATATTATTTGTAGTAAATAAACTTACACTACTCCTTGATCTAACATTGCGTCTGCAACTTTTACAAAACCTGCAACATTAGCTCCTTTAACGTAATCTACATATCCGTCTTCTTGCGTTCCGTATTTTACACACGCTTCATGAATACTATTCATAATACCATGTAATTTACTATCCACTTCTTCACGTGTCCAAGACAAACGTAATGAGTTTTGAGACATTTCTAAACCAGATGTTGCTACTCCTCCTGCATTTGAAGCTTTTCCTGGTGCAAATAAAATTTTTGCATTTTGAAATACTTCAATAGCTTCAGGTGTTGATGGCATATTAGCTCCTTCAGCAACACATATACACCCATTAGCTACCAATGCTTTTGCTTCCTCTCCGTTTAACTCATTTTGAGTTGCACATGGTAAAGCTACATCACATTTAACACCCCAAGGTCTTTCTTTTGCAAAGAATTTAGCTGATGGATATTTCTCAACATATTCACCAATTCTACCACGGCGAACATTTTTGATTTCCATAACAAATGCTAATTTATCAGCATCTATTCCTTCTTCATCGTAAATGTATCCTGAAGAATCAGATAAAGTAACAACTTTAGCACCCAATTGAGTTGCTTTTTCAGTTGCATATTGCGCTACATTTCCAGAACCTGAAACTGCTACTGTTTTCCCTTTAAAAGAATCTCCTTTATAGTTTAACATATTTTCAGCGAAATAAACATCTCCATAACCAGTTGCTTCTGGACGAATTAAAGAACCTCCCCAAGAAGCACCTTTCCCAGTTAAAACACCAGTAAATTCATTACGCAAACGTTTATATTGACCAAACATAAATCCGATTTCTCTTCCTCCAACACCAATATCTCCAGCTGGAACATCAGTATTTGCTCCAATATGACGAGATAATTCAGTCATAAAAGATTGACAAAACTTCATAACTTCGTTATCTGACTTCCCTTTAGGGTTAAAATCAGATCCACCTTTTCCACCACCCATTGGTAATGTAGTTAATGAGTTTTTGAAAACTTGTTCAAATCCTAAAAATTTTAAGATTGATAAGTTTACTGAAGGGTGAAAACGTAGCCCTCCTTTATATGGACCAATTGCAGAGTTAAACTCTACTCTATAACCTCTGTTTACTTGAGTTTCTCCATTATCATCTACCCAAGGCACTCTAAACATTAAAGTACGTTCTGGCTCAACCATACGCTCTAATAATTTTTTTCCTTGGTATTTTGGATTGTTTTCTATAAACGGAATTACAGTTTCTGCTACTTCGTGTACAGCTTGCAAAAACTCTGGTTCGTACGCATTACGTTCCTTAACGTAATCCATAAAAGCATTTATTTTAGATTCCATAAATTAATTGTTGTGTTATTATAATTTTAACAATTTTACTTGGCAAATATAATTAATTTACAATTTCTTAAATTTGATTTTGTACTTTATTTTTCACTTTTCTACATCGTTTTCGTTATTAGGTGAAATCTCCTCATTTTTTAACTAAAAAAGCTTAAATTTGCAACTTAATTTTTTTGGATTAATAAATAATGTTAGATAAGGTAAAGGAATTGATTGGTGACGTAAAAGCTTTTAAAGCAACGTCTAAAGAAGAAGTTGAAACATTCAGAATTAAATACTTAGGAAGCAAAGGATTGTTAAAAGACTTATTTGCTGAATTTAAGAATGTTGATGCTGAATTGCGTAAAGATTTTGGGCAAGCTTTAAACAATCTAAAAAAATCTGCTGAAGGTAAAGTTGCTGAATTAAATGATGCCTTAGATAATGCTATTGAAGACAAAGGGATTTATGGTGATTTAACTCGTCCTTCTGAACCAATAGAATTAGGTTCACGCCATCCTATTTCTTTAGTAAGAAATCAAATTATTGAGGTATTTAATCGTATTGGGTTTACTGTTTCTGAAGGACCTGAAATTGAAGATGATTGGCATAACTTTACCGCTTTAAATTTACCAGAGTATCACCCTGCTCGTGATATGCAGGATACATTTTTTATAGATAAAAATCCAGATACTTTATTAAGAACGCATACATCATCTGTACAAGTTCGTTACATGGAAAATAACGAACCTCCAATTAGAACCATTTCTCCAGGAAGAGTATTCCGTAATGAAGACATATCTGCTCGTGCGCATTGTATTTTTCACCAAGTAGAAGGTTTATATATTGACACTGATGTTTCTTTTGCCGATTTAAAACAAACTTTATTATATTTCACTAAAGAGATGTTTGGAAAATCTAAAATACGTTTACGTCCTTCATACTTCCCTTTTACTGAACCTAGTGCTGAAGTTGATATTTATTGGGGACTTGAAACTGAAACCGATTACAGAATTACCAAAGGTACTGGATGGTTAGAAATTATGGGCTGTGGAATGGTTGACCCTAATGTTTTAAAGAACTGTAATATTGACCCTACTAAATATTCTGGGTATGCTTTTGGAATGGGAATTGAGCGTATAGCAATGCTTTTATATCAAATTCCAGATATTCGTATGTTCTATGAAAATGACAAACGTTTTTTAGAGCAATTTAAATCTATCATCTAAAAACATGAGGCATTTTTGTCTGATTTTTTTTATTTGCTCTTTTAGTATTAATATTTTTTCACAAAAAAGCTTTGTAGAAAGATCTGGAGACATTATTCAGATTGGAATTCCTATAATTGCTTTAGGTAGCACTTTTATTTTTGAAAATAACGATAAACCTTATTGGCAATTTATAAAAGCTTTTGGGGTTTCTTTTATAGCTACCCATACATTAAAAAGAATTATTAATAAAAAAAGACCAGGTGGAGGAAACTATAGTTTTCCTTCAGGACATACCTCAGCTGCTTTTACCGGAGCTGCTTTTATCCAAAAAAGATATGGTTGGAAATATGGTTTTCCTGCATACTTATTAGCTAGTTATGTTGGATACTCAAGAATTTATGCAAAAAAACATGATGTTTATGATGTAATTGCTGGGGCAAGTATTGGATTTATATCTTCATATCTTTTTACCAAAGCCTATAAAAATAATAAAATTAAAATATCATTAAATAGTAACCTTAACAAAGATACTATAGCTATAAGTTTAAATTATTCTCTTTAGATGAAAAAAGACATACAAATACCAGAAGTTTCAGGTGTAGAAATGGCAATTGTTTTAGAGCACAATGAAGTTCACAAAACAGATGACTGGAACGTATATATTATTAATAAAAAAGACATTGCTATTGAAATGGTTGTCATTGTTTCTCAAGGTTTTTCAGAAACTAAAACCACTTCCGTTTTTCGTAAAAAAATAGACCTTTTGTCAGGTAATTCTATTGCCAAAATTGAATTAATTCAACCAGAATTATTTGCTTTAGACAATCGTTTTCAAGTAACTTTCTTTGAAAACAATACACTGCAAGACAAAACTTTTACTTTTAAGAAAGACACAATAAAAGAGAGTAACTTACAAATAATTCAACCTTTTAATAAGAGAGGAGTAATAATATCATAATATTATTTTTTTCGTATATTGCTAGCTATCAAACTATTATTAAGCTAGTATCATAAACAGAAATAGCCTTCCCTTAAAAGAGAAGACTATCATTAAAGAATTCTTGCAATACATACAAAATCTCTATAAGAAAGAATATACACCCTTCAAAAAGTATACTCTATCATAATACAAATAAAATTCATTTCCTATAAAGAAGAACGCAAAAAATTACATTTTTTGAAATTTTGATTTGCATTTTTTACAAAAGACAACAAATGAACGAAGAGATAGAATATTTTTTTTGTCAAATTAAACAAAAGTTACCTAACAATATTTCTCTAGTAGAAGAAATAGCTAGCGTTTTAGATATAAATTACGATGCGGCCTATAGAAGAATAAATCATAAAACTGAGCTTTCTTTTAAGGAAGCTCTTTCTCTTGCTAAATTCTACAAAGTTTCATTGAACAATATTTATAGCTTTAAAGAAAAGGAATCAATAGTGGTTCAAAAAAACTATAACTTTCAAACGAATAACACCCTAGAGTCTTTCTTTATAAAAAGTAATAAGTTAGTTAATCTATTTTCCAAACTAGAAAACTCTGAAGTATTATACGCTGCAAAAGATATACCTTTATATTATTTTCCACAAAACAGCTTACTCCAAAGGTTTCAAATATATATTTTATTAAACTTACCTAATTCAAAAGAAAATTCTAAAACAGGAGAGATAGCTTTTGAAAAGTTTAATATTTCTTCAAGCTTAATATATGAATCTATTTGTTTTAAAAATGCGTTTAAAAAGGTTAATTGTATAGAAATATGGGATGATCATACAATTAATAGTATCTTATATCAAATATATTATTGTTATAAAATAAAGTTAACAAACCAAGAACAAGCAATACAATTATGTGATGAATTAAAATTAATGATTACAAGTATAGAAAACAAAATTAAAAAAGAATCTAGGGATGAAAATTCAAGTGTAAAAAACAAAATGTATTATAGTAAATTAGTTTGTTTAAATAACACTGTAGTTTTCAATTCAAAAAAAACAAAAACACTTCTAATACCCTACATAAGAACATCTTATTTACGAATAGATGACAATCTTATTTGCGAAGAAACTATTAGCGCATTTAATAAAAAAATTCAATTATCAAAAAAAATATCAGGAAATGCCGAAGTGGATCGAAAATTATTTTTCTCTTCTATGTATCAAAAAATAAACGGCATTTATAATCAAATAATAAACGAGGAAACATTATTCTCATTATAAAAAAACCTCATCATAATTTATGATGAGGCAATACAATCAAGTTAATACATTATCAAAACAAGTTATTTTAATTGTACTGTACATGCTTTGTTTATTTTTTCAACTTCTGCAATAAATCCTTCAACATCATTGTATATATTTTCAAAAACATTTAGTTCATTTACAAGGTTATTTATAGGGTCAATTGCTTTCATTATAAATGAATTTAAATCTTCAGATAAATCATTAAGAATACTCAGCCCTGGTATAGATGGTAAATGTATATTTAAGTTTAACGCTCTTAATACTGGTTGTAAAACTGCATTCATAGCTTTATTTAGCAAATCCATAACTGGCCCTATAACACTCAGCCCTCCTTTTATAATTTGTTCTACACTAAATGAAAAGTAAACGGTATGCCAACCACACGGATAAGGTACTTTTACTCCTAAAACATGTTTATAACAAACTTTAGGATACCCTCCATAAGGAACACGTATTGTATGACTTAATACATTTTTAACTGAATTTAAAGCAGAAATTAAAGGATTTAAAACATTCATCACTGCATTAATTTGATTTTCTAGACTTACTAGCCCCATTACTAAGTGTTTAATTTTCTCAACTTCCTCAGTAGCTTCAGCTATACCATTTAAAATTTTTATTTGAGCATCATCAAATGTTAAAACTACAGGATCAACCTTACCTGCTACTGTATCAATTTCGTTTACTAACTCCGTTTTTACTGTTGAACTTGGAAGACTATTAATACAATTTATTGCACCTCCTAAAGTAGCTATAAACTGATTTTCAGCATTCATTAATTTTAATAACACCTCGTCAATTTGTTTTACTTTGGGCTCTACTTTTTCAATAGCATTTCTAATTGGCGCAACTACTTTTTCTACTTTATTAGAAACATCCAGAGCCTCATCTATAGGTTTTTTGAACGTTGATAATACGTTTTTTAACTCTGATGCTTCAGTTCCTATTTCTGGAATTATTGAAACTACTTCTAATAACTCTACAGCTTCACTTAATGCAGAATCTAAATCTTTTAATTTTGTATTTATCGTTTTAGACATTGTTAAATCATTATCTATTGTTTGTAGATCTTGACTAACTGTTTTAACATCTGCTTCTAATTTTGCAGTATTTCCTTCAGTTGTACTAACATCATGCATTAATTTGTTTGCTTCATTCATGCTAGTGGTAACCGCATCTGTAATTTGACTGTTTACTGTTGACATAATTTTAAGTTTAGTATATATATTTAATTAGACACTAAAAAAATCAACAAATCAAACAAAGCACCATACTATTTCTCTTATTTTTAAGGAAATCAATATCGTGATTTATATTTCTTTTACTCAACTTTCTTAGCTATCTCAAAGTTTAATATTTTAAACCTATGATCTTAAAAAAATACCGTAAGCGACTATTTTTCAAACATTAGCGTACTTAAAACAATAATATATACATAAAAACCTCTTCATTTTACTGAAGAGGTATACTAAAAACTACGTAAGCAATGTATTACTTCACTGTTAATGTATATTGTGGTGTTGGGTTTAATGGGCAAAAATAAACATACTCTCCTTTTTTAAGAGTTACTTTTTTAGAAGTAGACTTTCCATTGTTTTTAACTAATGAAGTTACATATGCATTTTTTATATGATCTTTCTGCTCAACCTTACCTTTAGGTGCTAATACAAAACCAACATCATGACCTACTTTATTATTTGCTATTTCAAAAACATAAGTTCCCTCTGATAGTGTTAATGATTTTTGTGTAAACTCCCCTTTAGTTTGTTCTAGGGCTACAGTTTTTACTTCTTGTGCATTTGCTTGAAATGCAAATCCTACTAATACGATTAAGATTGCTATTACTTTTTTCATGTGTTCTTAAGTTTTAAATTATTTATTATTTTTATTATGCCTTTACTGTATATTTTCCAGCTTCTACTTTTGGAAAATCAATTTCTGTTTCTGCAATATGATTTACGTAGTTAGTTAATGTATTAGCTACAACATTTAACACTACTTCTAAAACATCACTATCATTATATCCTGCTTCTTTAAAAGCCTTAATTTCTTCTGAAGTTACATTTCCTCTATTTTTAGTTATGCTCTGAGCAAATTGCAACCCTACTTGTACTTTTTCTTCCGAAGCTTTACCTTTTCTATTTTCTTCAGTTTCTTCTTCAGATAAACCATTCATTTTACCAATTGCTGTATGAGCTGATAAACAATAGTTACATTTATTTTCTTCAGCAATTGCTAACGCTAACTGTTCTCTAAATTTATTAGAAAAATTACCACTTGCTGTTAATTCACCTAAGCTTAAATAACTTTGTAACGTTGCTGGTGAATTACCAAAAACTTTAATTAAATTTGGAATAAATCCTAGTTTGCTTTGCACAGCGTCAAATAATTCTTTTGATTTTCCAGTAGTTGTGTCAGGGTTTAATGTTTCAATTCTTGTACTCATAATTTTATTTATTTTAAATTTTATTTATTTGTTTTTTCACAATTACACATTTCTCTTTCAGGAAATTGATCATCGTACTCTTGATATCCCCAGCAGTTAGGGCATTGGATATTTTCAGCTCTCATAATTCTTTGTTTTTAATTCTGATACAAAGATGCGACGGAGACACACTTTAAAAAATGGACAAAAGTTCCTGTTACTTGGACAAGTATGAAATAAATAAAAAAAAGAAGTTTATTAACCTATGTTAATGTTTTGAATTACAGCTTACTATATATTTGCTAACCTAGACAAACAACAAGCTAACAAATGTTATTTATCTAGAATTAAAACCCTTCTATACTCGTAGCTTCCCCTTGTGTTACGAGTTTTTTATAAAGTTAAATATTAGAAGAGCTTATGACTTTTGCTCTTTTTGAAATTGCTTTGGAGATTGCCCCGCTGATTTAGTAAAAAAACGAGAAAAATAAGCTGGATCATTAAATCCTAAATCAAAAGCAATGTGTTTTATTGCATCAGAAGAATAGATAAGCTGTCTTTTAGCTTCTATAATTATTCTGTTCTTAATAAAATCACTTGGAGTTTGTGTACCTATTTTCTGAAAATGTTTTGTAAGAGATTTTGGAGATACTCCTAATCGTTTAGCGTAATCAGTAACGCTATGTAGTTTTTTAAAATTTTGTTCTACTAATAAACTAAAATCTTTAAATAATTTAGTTTCTAAATCTTCCTTTACAGTATCATATCCTTTTTTAATTCGTACAGAATAAATAATAAACTGCTTAAGAAAGGACTGCAACATATCATATTGCGCCGTTTCTTCTAATTCAAATTCTTCTATCAAGTTACTTAATATAAAGTTTAATTTTTCAGTATCTCTATTTGTAGGAGATACAAATGGAGTTTCATAAACATTATTAAACAACACACCATTACATGCTATTTCAGTATCATGAGTTTGAATGCAATAAAAATCTCTTGAAAAACTTAATTGATATGCTTCTTTTATTTTTTCTGAATCTACTGTAAAAACTTGTCCTGGTGATAAGAAAAACAATACATTTCCATTAAAAGAATAACTTTTAAAATCGATATTATAAGTTCCTTTCCCTTCTTTTATCCAAAAAATTTTATAATCATCAACTTGTTTAGGCTCATTAACAATGCAAGCTTTTTCAAACTCCACTAACTGTAATGAAAATATACTTTGAAAATTATATGTTTTTACTTCTTGAATTGCCATCAATGTACTTTATTTATTCTTGGTCGTAAAAAAGAAGGTAGCTAACAGATATAAATACTATTATAATTTATAGATTTCGCATCAAGAATATCTTCTTTAAAATAAAGATATTAATAAAAAACCACATCAATAATAATGTGGTCTTTTTTAATTTAGATATAGTTATTCTTTCAAAAAATTAATCAATAATTAATTTATCTGAAAAAATAGTTTTTCCTGATCTTATTTTTACAACATAAACACCTTTCTTTAAATGAGGTAAATTTAAAACCGTTTTAGTCGTATTTTTAAAAGAGCTTTCAAACATTGTTTTTCCTAATACAGAAAACATCTGAACCTCATCAATAAACTTAGTCGTTTTTGAATGCAACGTTATTTTTTCAGATGTTGGATTTGGGTACATACTTACTTGATTAGAAATAGTATTTAAACCACTACCCGTTGATAACACTTGATTAAGCTTAAGAAAAATATAAGCATTATTACTTAATGATTCATTAAGAGTTATTGTTTGATTAGTTTTATTAAAACTTGTTGGTGTTACTTCCTTCCAAGCACCATTTTCATAAATCAATACTGTTAATTTATTAACATCTATTATAGGTTTATCAGAAAACATTTCATTTTTATATGATAACTCTATTTCGAATTTATTTAAAGTTGTTGTTGCTTCTATACTTCCTATGTTATAGAACAATGTTGAAATATACTTTTTTTCATATTGATTTGGCAATGTTACTATTTCAAATTTATATTGATTAGAAAGCGTATCTAAAATTTGAGTTCTAACTTTTTTAACCTCTTTAGCTGTACTTTTTAACTCTACAGAATAATTAATTTGTTGATATTTAAAATTAGCTATATTTTGTAAAACCCCTCCCCTTGTGGTATTATTAGGGTTAATAATTTTTGATCTTTTTTCTATATTCCATGTATATATTTTACCATTATTTGTTGTAAAAACAAAACCAGTAGTGTGTGCATAAAAATTAGACATATTTACATCTATTCCCTCTGGAAAAACAAATGCAACTTTTATTTCAGATTCTCCTTCTATATAAGATAGTAATTGAAACCTGTTAACACCAGATACTGTATACTTAGCTAAAAAATACACTTTATCATTGTTTATCTTTAGAGGACCAAAAGAGTTTAAGGGTTCGATAGAACCTGAAAAAAAAGGAGGTTCAAATGATTTTGTATTATTAAGTAACCCATTTGCACTATACAATTTTGTTTTTTTGTACCCCAGTCTTGAAAGTATATATACCTTATTCTTTAATTGAATAAACTTAAACGTTTGAGTACTACTTTCCGTTTTTATACCTAATGATTCTCTACTAGGTAATGCTAAAAAAGAACCTCCAAAGCTTCCTTTTACATAATATAATATTTGCTGATTTACTTTACCTAAAACAACTTCTGAATGCTCGGTTTCTGTGTATGATTTATACCCTAATGAACCATCATCTCCGTTATAAATTCCTGTATCTGTACTACCAAAATCAATATCCCCGTTAGTATAACAAACCGCAGTTGGATAATTTCTTTTTACAGGTCCTGGTGTTATTTCTGTATAAAAACCATCTCTACCTAAAAAATAAATATACTCTTTAGATAATAGAAAACTATTAGGGTTCACTCCTTTAAAACTTGTAGGTTTAGAAACCTTATTTTGGGTAACTCTAACATCACCATCACCTAAAGCATCAGCTTTATACAGGTCTTTTTCACCATTTACATCAGCAACAAAAAACAGTTTTTTATTCCAACTAAAGAAGCTTCTAGGCTTAGCATTAAATAGTTCTTTACTTAATTTATACTCTCTTGTTTCAGAAGTTATAGAGTTTTTAATAAAGTGACGCAAAAGAAGTTTGTTATTACCACCTTCAGTAATCGTGTCAATAGTTATCAACCCGTCATTTGCAACCAAGTTAACATTATCACTCCCAGATGCACTACTCGCAGTAAATCTGTTTTCTGGTATAAAGGAATTTCTAAGGGGACTTAATTTATAAACACTATTAGAATTGGTAGGTTGAATTATTTTAGCATATACATCTTTACCTGTTGTATATTTTCCTTCTTCATGTAATCTAAGTTCGCTTTGTCCTATTGTTGCATGAAAATATGCTCTCGAGTTAGTTTCTTTTAGAAGTTCAACTCTATCGTCTTTATTTCCATTCCCTATAAAAACTCCATTCGTCTTTCCATTATTTGTATTACTTATAAACGAATATAAAATATCATTATCATATACACTTAATGAATAAATAATACCAAGATTACTTCCTTCAGGTTCATCTAAAAGTTCAAATTGGGCACTCATTTTTAAAGAAAAAAAAGTGAAAACACTTATCAATAATAATTTTTTATTCATCTTTTTACACATTTATTCCTTAACAAAAACTAATTCATTAAGAGGCTTAATAATCATATTCCAATCGTTATTTTTATTTACAGTTTCAATAAAAAAACTAACACTATATTTTGAATCATCCATTTCATTAAATAAATCACCTGGAAAAAAAAGATCTCCAGGGAAAAACAAATCACCAGGAAATAGTATTTCACTCACAGGTTTTCCTTTATAAACAGTTTTTCCTTGTTTAAGTAACAGGGGAGTTATTTTTAAGCGCAATCCTTGCTTTTTTATTTTTTTATAATAACGCTTTTTAACGATCAATTTAAACCCAACCCATTTCGGATTTTTATGAATAAAATTCAACATTTTCTTAGGTGTTATTTCTTCCAATTCAGATATTTCTTCATTAAACTTATAAGAAATCTCAATTTGAGCATTTGTGGTAAAAACAAAGAATAATGCAATAATTGTAATTAAGTTTTTCATGATGTGTGTGTTTATTGATGTAATAAAGTAACCAACTGTTTAAGTTGCTTCTCTGTAAATTCTTGATTTGTGCTTGTTGTACATATTTCAGAAGAAAACTCATAGCTGTTTTGAATTCTTGTTCTTAGGTGATAAAAACGTAGTCCTCTATTTATATAAACACCTAAAATTGTTTGAGTTCCTGAACCTTCAATTTCTTTATAAGTAAATTTCTGATTCCCTTTAGTTAGAAAACTAGAAAACTGCCTTTCAAGCACCTTATTTTCAATAGCTTTATCACTTTTATGATAGCTTTTTAAAATTACTGATTCCGATGTTTCCTTTTTTCGATAACTACAATCAGAAAAATTATAATCTTTAAAGCTGAAGTTTTGTTGTTGTTTTACTTCTGATATATCCCACCCCATAATACTGGCAACTTTAGCTAAAGTAGTTTGTTCACAAGCATCTATTTTTTCTAATTTTTTAGTACTTGATTTTTCAGTTGATTTTGTAGATATTTTATCCTTTGGACATCCAACTAATAAAAAAAATGCTATAATTGTAATTACTAATTTCATGTTTTATTTTTTTAATTAAAACCCCATTGATTTATATTCACTAGTATTAATGACTAGTTTGGCGTTTTTGTTAATTTCTGTAACAGCTACTCTACCATTTCCGTTTTTAGATTTTAATACTATTTCTAACACAAAACCTTTAATCACTTTGGATTCATTACGCATTCCTAAAATGGGTATAAAAGTTCCAGTTATAGGAAAACTTGCCGTAGTTGCCCAAACATGAGTAGTAGCTTCTTTTGTCTTAGCGAGATATTCATAGCATAGGTAGCCTAGAACTCTTTTTGTTTTTCCAGTTTGTGTAATATTAGCAGTATCTATTTTATCATAATTATTATACTGCATCATATCCGTTTTTCCGATTGATTTTTTCATTTTCATACCCATCATGTTCATATATACAATATTTTGTTTCTTACTAAACACCATATATATTTCTCCAGCAGCTTCTCCACTATCTTCCATTGTTGAAGGATCTACTTTCATACAGCTCAAATCTTTTTGATTAGTACTGAAAAAATATTCGAACGGAACCTTATCTCCTTCATTAGAAGTAACCTCAATCGTTACAGATTTATTAAACTGTAATGTTTGTGCACTGATTGTTATAGTAATAAAGGTGATTAAAAAAGTGATTATTCGTTTCATAGTTAATTGGTTTTATAAATGATTATTGTTTTATAAACTCGACACGGCGATTTTTAGCTTTACTTTCAGAAGAGGTACCCTCATTTAGCAATTCACTTTCTCCTTTGCCTTTATATGACAATTGATTTTCGCTTACGTCAAATTCAGTAACTAAAACATCTTTTACTGATTTAGCTCTACTCTTAGATAATATTAAATTAGTGTCAGCTGAGCCATCAGCATCAGTATGTCCGACAATAAGTACTTTTACCTTTGGGTTTTGTTTTAAAACTGAAGCAATTTTCTTCAATGTTCCGTAAGAAGAAGTTTTTATTAAAGAAGAATTAATATCAAACGTTATTCCGTAACTCACTAACTTACCTTCAGTAATCAATTTACCACGTACATCAGGTTTTCCAATAGCATATCGTACATTGGATATATAATAATTGTTATTTTCTTCTGTGATAGATGAAAAGAAACGAACATTTTTAAGTGTTTGTTTTTTACTAAAAGCTCGTGGAATATCGAAAACTTTTTCTTCATTAAAATATACGCGCATTCTTCTTTTTTGCCTCCAAACAGCAACATGCATTTTTTTTCCTCTTCCTTTGTTGTCTGTTTCTAAAAACTGATTTCTTTTTTTACTACTTAAGTTAAGTTTGGCATCAGAAGCATATTTTTTATATCGGAGTTCCCCATGATAACTAACTCCTCCTGCTATAGTAAAGCTGAAGCCATTATTTCCTGGAGCATTTTTTTCTAAATCATATTCTGGATTTTCAACATCAGAAAATATAACTGAAACCTCTCTTTCTAAACAATATTCAGCAATGTCATAATTATATATAATATCAAATTCAAATGTGAAATTATCAGGAAACTCTTCAATAAAATCAGGAACAAAAGCGCCAGCTCCTTTTACCAATTGCATCCATTTACCATCTATTCCTTCAATAGTTACAACTTCGGCTGAATTAGTAGAATTCCATCGAGCTGGTAAATCACCTATTTCATCTTGAGAAAAGTCTTCATAGGCAATTATTTTTTCTCCTGAGATAAAATCAAACTTAGAATATGATTTAAATGTGGGAGTTATAGATGTATTACTTTTTAAAACAGGTTCTTTAAGCTTTAAAGAATCTTTATGAGTTGTTATTTTAGAATTCTTTTTTGAAGATTTATTCTGTTTCTTGTTTTTACCATTAAGTGTTTTATCTAGAATTTTTTCTGCTTCCTTATCTACCTTCTCTCCTACTTTTTGTTCAACTTTTTTTTCAATTTTATTTTTTAGTTTCTTCCATAATTGAGCTTGTGAAGCTTGTGAAAACCCAATTAAAAGAATAATAAATAAAAGAAGTTTACTATTTGTTTTTACCTTCATCAGTATACCTGTTTTTATTATTAATGAAACAAAAACTAAAAGGTTAACATTTTTCGAAGAAATTTTTTTGTTAACCTGTTTTGTTTACTTTTAACTTTAGAAAACATTAATAGATGAATGATAGCAAACAAATATTGCTACTAAAAAAAGGAGATCAAAGTATTTTAAAAAAACTCTACATTGAATATAGAGCTGATTTTATAGCTTTTGGGAGAAAAATTTCTGTATTAGAAGACGATGTTTTAGACAGCTATCAAGATGCTATTATCGCTTTACAAGAGCAAGCTTTTAAAGGAAAGTTAGACAACATAACATGTTCTTTAAAAACATATTTATTTGGAATAGGAAAATATATATTATATGAAAAAAATCGGAAGCAACAGAAAACTGTTTTAAAAGTTGTAGAAACGAATGACTATGAAACAATTGAAGTTGATATTTTTTCAAATACAGTATCTAATCAACAACAAAAAATTCAAACAGGATTTAATAAGTTGGGAAAGAAATGTAAAGAAATATTACAGCTTTTTTATTATAGAGGCTATACAATTGAAGATATTACTGATTACTTAAACTATGAAAACAAAAACGTTGTGAAGAGTCAAAAATCTAGATGTTTAAAACAATTAAAAGAGATAATTAAAGAGTTATAACAATGGAAGGTTTTGAAAATGATTTAAAAAAGGTAATTTCTTTAGAAGAAAGAGCCAAAATGAAAGCTTCTTTACAAGAATTAGAGTACAATAAGTATTCTAAAAAAAGAAATAGGAGCTATTTGTTTGTTGCTGCTTCCATAGCAGTTTTAATTTCTTTTATTGGGTATTCTTTAATCGTTAATCAAAAAACATCCACAGATGATTTGTATGCTGAATATTTTGAATCTTATAGGAATGTTATCCAACCAATAACTAGAGGAGTTGAATCTAAAAACAATTCAACAAAAGCTTTCGAAGCCTATGAAAAGGGTAATTATAAAAAAGCTTCTACATTACTAATAAAAGCATACTCTGAAGATAAAAACAATGCTTATTTATTGTATCAAGGAATTAGCTTCTTACAATTAAACAACTCAGATAAGGCTATTGAGGTATTAAATAAACAACTAGAAATCACTGATAAATTTAACATAAAAACACATTGGTATTTAGCTTTAGCTTATTTAAAAAACAATGAAGTAATTAAGGCTAAAAAGTCTTTAGAAAAAGTGCTTGATTCATCAGGAGATTATAAAAAACAAGAAGCAAAAAGTATTTTAAGAAACCTTAATTAACTTTTTTCTGAAAACTAGTAGTAAAACAATACTAAATACTAATAGTAAAACTAAGTATGCGTATTTATTGACGTTTGGTTCACTTACTATCGCTTCAGTGTTTCCATTTAAAACAAAACCAGCCCAGTAATAAGGATGTAATAAAAAAGGATCGGTGGTAGTTTCTAAATACTCTTTCTTAGCTAACTGTAATGCTTTACTTTTTGTTTTACCGTTTTTTAAATGAGTGTAAAATAAACGCATAATTTGCGAAGTTTCTTTATCTGGAACTTTCCATAAACTAGAAATTGTGGCTGGTATACCTGCAAATGTAAAAGCACGTTGTAATGAAACTGCTCCTTTATTAGAACTTAATGAGCCTGTACCTGTATTACATGCACTTAAAACTGCTAACTTAGCATTCAATTTTAAAGCATATAATTCTTCTAAATATAAATTCTCCTTGGTTGAATTTCCAAATAAAAAATAACTCAATTCTGGCTTTTCGTTATCAATTTCAGCATGCATTGCTAAGTGAACTAATGATGCTCTTTGAATGTTTTTAAAAAAATTACTTTTTGTAGCTAATTGACCAGTATACAATTCAGAATTAAATAATTTAGCAATGAAGAAAGCTTCTTCTTTTGCTCCTTTCAGCTGGTTAGTATCGTATTTATTATTTATAGAATCTTTAAAATCATAAGTAGGCAAAAACAATTGTAAGTCATTCTCTTTATGAAAATTAAAATCTTTTGTTTTGGTAAAAATCAAATCAGAAGCATAACTAACAACATGATTTTTTATCAAATACTCTTCTTCATTAATTAGTAATGATTCAAAAGGTAAATGATAAAGTATTCCATCAGGAATTATAATTATATTGTTATAATTATTAAGGTTAAAAGGAAATAATTTTTTAAAAATCTCTTGAGAAATAACTTTGTTTTCATCAATGTTTTTAAGCAACTGAATATATCTGATTAATTTGTCTTTAAAGTTTTTTAGATATTCAACTAGCTTAATTTCAATATTGTTTTGAGTGATTTTAAAGACATATAAATTTTTCTTTATTATTTTATATCTAAAAACTACCTCATCGTGTTTTAATCGCTCTTGAAAAGAGTTAACTTTAAACTTTGAAAGAATTGATTTTGATATTACAGGGTAGATTTTAGTTAAAAAAGTTTTATATGTTTTTATTTGATTTTCTAATTCTAAAACCAGTAAAGAATCATTATTTTTTCTTGCAAAAACTAGTTGTTTTCTCAGTATGAAGTCTTTTTTTATGATAGAATCAGGAATTGATGTTTTTGAATAATTTCTATTATAAATAAACTCTTTCCATGCCAACCTGTTTTCAATGTTTTCAATAGCATTTACTATTTCATCATTTTCTAAAGAACCAAAACCTAATCTTTTTGTTTTTAATAACCCTCCAATAGTTAAATTGTAATAATTTTTAAGCTTGTTGCTAAATTCTTCACCTTCATAGCAGTTTTTAAATTGCTGAAGTCCCATTTTATAGAAGCTAGATGATTGCTGAAAAACAAGACTATCATTAGGAAAGTGTTTTAATAATATGTCAGGAATTTCTACTAGTAAACCTGTATGATTTATATCACTATTGGGCACAAAATTAGCTCCGGTTTTTTTTAATGAATCAGCTCCTTTATGTATTAAAGAAACCATTTGATACAACTCTTTTATTGCATTTTTTTTATCTCCACTCTCTGCATAAATTATGCCTCTTTGCGCATAAAAAAAAGGAGCTCTAAAATCATCTGCTTTAGCTAAATCGATCATTTTCCGGCTCTCCTTTAAAGCTTTTTCAAATTCTTTACTGTACCTAAGTTGTTTTACTAGATTAAATTTAATTTCAATTAAATCATCAGGATGTTTTTTTATATTTAAAACATCAATCGCTTTTAATAAATATTCTTTCCCTTTTTGTAAAGGAAGTTTTTGTTTTAGCTTATCTCTAAAATTAAGATAAAAATCGCCAACATGATTTAATGAAATAGCAAAAAGTCGTTGTTCTTTATCGTTAAATCTCTTTTCACTTTTTAAACTTTCAAATTCCTTTAAAGCTTCTAACATTTTAAGCTCATCTCCTTTTCTACTATATAAATACACTAATTTATGCTTAAATATTACTTCTTTAGAGGCCTGATTAGTGTTCTTTACCTTACTTTTTTTATACTTTAATTGATAAATTTTTAATCCTTTTTTTATATAATACTCAGCTTCTTCAAAAAAACCATAATATGTTGAAGTACCACTAATATCAGCATATATAGATAATAAGCAGTCATAGTCAGGGTTTTCAAGAGCACTTAAAATTTGTTCAGCTTTTTTTACTGTTTTATATGATTTAGTATATTGTTGAAGATAATATTCAGCAAAAGCGCGATCAAACAATATGATTCCCTTTTGGTTTTTTCCAGTTTCAGAATTAGGAGTATTATTAATAGCTATATTATAAAAAAGAATAGTTTTTTTATAATCGCCTAATTGATAAAGAGCATTTGCTTTTAAATGTATAATTTTTGAAAATAGCAGGCTATCTTTAGTACTCTTTAACTTAAAAGAATCTTCTTTAACCACTTCTAAAAGTAGTTCTTTATATTTTTCTTCATTATACTTTTTCTCTATAACTTTAAGTAACTTATTTAAACTTATCTGCTGAGCAGACAACGAAATAAAAGTTATAAAAAAAATGAAAAACAATACCTTTTTCAGCAAAGTCTTTTTTTTATGGTTAGATTTCTAAAGTTACTGCTTTTTTTTATGATTTTCTGCTAACTTTTCTAATTCATCGTACCAATTTTGTCCAAATTTCCTTACTAATGCTTGTTTCACAAACTTATAAACAGGAACCTGTAACTCTTTTCCTAAAGAACAAGCATCATCACAAATTTCCCATTTATCATAATTTACTGCAGAAAACTCACTGTAGTCTTTTATTCTTACAGGGTACAAATGACAAGATACTGGTTTTTTCCAATCAACTAAACCTTGATTATAGGCCTCTTCAATAGCACACAAAGCTGTATTTTTTTCATCAAAAATAACATACGCACAATCAGCATCGTTTATTAAAGGAGTTTCAAGCTCGCCAAAATCACCTTTAATCCAAGTTCCTTGTTTTTCAATTGCATCAATACCTTCTTTACGTAAAAAAGGTTTTACTTGTGGATATATTTTTTCTAAAATCTTAGTTTCTTCTTCATCTAAAGGAGCCCCAGCATCACCATCAATACAACAAGCACCCTTACAAGCAGATAAATTACAAACAAATTCTTTTTCTATAAGATCCTCCGAAACAATTGTTTTTCCTAGTTGAAACATATATTGTTTTATATTATTTGTGTTTGAAAATTAATTAATTTCACAAACTAAAAGATAAAGTCTTATATTACGTTTGTGTAAAATTTAATGCAAAAATAACAGATTGTAAGTTTACTTATCTAATTTTGCAGATGAAAAACAATGTATCATGAATTTTAATTTAAAAGAAATTTTTACAGCCTTTATGGTATTATTTGCGGTAATCGATATTATTGGTAACATACCCATAATTATTGACTTACGTAAAAAAGTAGGACATATACAATCAGAAAAAGCATCTGTTATTGCTGGTGTTATTATGATAATATTTCTGTTTTTAGGAGAACAGCTATTAGGTTTTATAGGAATTGATGTACATTCTTTTGCGGTAGCTGGAGCTTTTATTTTGTTTTTTATTGCTTTAGAGATGATTTTAGGTATTACCCTATATAAAGAAGATGATGATGAAGCATTAAATGCTTCTGTATTTCCAATTGCATTTCCATTAATAGCAGGTCCTGGTAGTTTAACTACATTACTTTCTTTAAGAGCTGAATATTCTTGGGAAAACATTTTAATAGCTATCCTTTTAAATGTATTTTTAATTTATGGGGTATTAAAAACTTCTGCTAGAATTGAAAAGATGATAGGTCAAAACGGTATTAAAATTATTAGAAAAATATTTGGTGTAGTATTATTAGCTATTGCTGTTAAATTATTTGCTGCAAACATTAAAATGTTAATGGCGTAAATGATTTTTAATACTTTAATTGTTGGAGGTGGTGTTGCTGGTATGCAATGTGCCTTAGTTTTAGGGTCTGCTCAAAAAAAAGAATATGCTTTAAATAAAAAAGTTGGTATAATTTTACATCAACGTTCTTCACATTTAAAAGATGCTTTATTTAATAATGTTTTAGGATTACCAGCTGGCACCTTAGGTAAAGATATTTTAACAGAAGGTAGAGACCAATTAAAAAACTTATATCCAAACGTTTCTCAAATAGAAAACGAAAAAGTTGTTGCTGTGCTTGACGATAAAAAAGGGTATAAAATTGTTACAAATAAAAATGAATATTTCAGTAAAAACGTTGTAATAGCATTAAACTATTCAAAGCCTTTTGATATTGCTGGACTTGAACAATATATTGAACGTCATTCAAGGGCCAATGCCATGAAAGATAGAATTCAACTACGCAATTTTAATCACTTAATAAAAGAAGGATTATATGTTTGTGGAACGCTTGCTGGTTGGAGAAGTCAATTTGCTATAGCTGCAGGAAGTGGTGCAAGTGTTGCTACTGATATTTTAACAGTTTGGAATAATCATGTACCTACAAAAGTACATGATAAAAAAGTAGAATAAACAAATGAGTTTTGATACTATTATACAACGTCTTTTTCTTGAAATAAAGAAGATTGAAGATACAGGGGAAATCGCTTCTTATATCCCTGAATTACAAAATATTGACACTAATAAATTTGGTATATACATTGCTTCAACCAATAACTCTAATTACGGAGTTGGTGACTATGCTGAAAAGTTTTCTATTCAAAGTATTTCAAAAGTATTGTCATTAAGTTTAGCATACAACATACTTGGTGAAACCATTTGGAATAGATTAGGTGTTGAACCTTCTGGCACAAGTTATAATTCATTAATACAACTTGAAACCGATAAAGGAATACCTAGAAACCCATTCATTAATGCTGGTGCTATAGTTATAGCTGATATTTTATTAAGTAAATTAAAGTATCCTAAAGAGGATTTTTTATCTTTTATCAGAAATTTATCTGGTTCTGAAAAAATTAACTATTCTAGTAAAATAGCTACTTCTGAAAAATCTGTTGGCTATAGAAACATTGCCCTGTGTAATTTTATAAAGTCTTTTAATAACATTCAAAACGCCCCTTCTGAAGTACTAGATTTTTATTTTGATATCTGTTCTCTTGAAATGAGTGCTAAAGAACTATCAAACACTTTTTTGTTTTTAGCTAATAAGGGTATAAATCCACATACTAATAATCAAGTTTTAACACAAAGTCAATCTAAAAGAATCAATGCTCTGATGCAAACATGTGGTTTTTATGATGAGTCTGGTGAATTTGCTTTTAAGGTGGGTTTACCTGGTAAAAGTGGTGTTGGAGGTGGTATTGTTGCTGTACATCCTGGACATTATGCAATTACAGTTTGGAGTCCAAAGTTAAATAAAAAAGGAAACTCTTTTAAAGGAATACAATTTTTAGAAAAGTTTACTACAGCTTCTAAATTATCAATCTTTTAAACAATAAACTTTATATTTTCTTATTTCTCATTAAAATTTATTAAAAACAAACTTTTTTGTGAATTCTAAAGAGTACTATTATTTAGTTTTTTAAAAGCTTATATTTAGGGTTTTATTAACCACGATATACTATGACTAAAATAAAATTTCTACTATTACTTCTAATCACAACTATTTCAATTCAAGCTCAAACTACGTATATATTGTGTGGTAAATTAGTTGATACCAAAGAAGGAAAAATCAAAGAAAAACAAACAATTATAGTTGAACAAAATAAAATTGTTAATGTTATTGATGGTTATGTAGCTCCAAAAAGTAAAACTGCAAAAACAATCGATTTAAAGAACAAAGTGGTTATGGCTGGGCTTATTGATATGCATGTGCATATAGAGCAAGAATTTAGTGCTAAAACACGTTTAAATAGATATATTTTAAATGAAGCTGATGTTGCTTTTAATTCCGTTGGTTTTGCAAAAACAACATTGTTAAAAGGTTTTACAACTGTTAGAGATTTAGGTGGTACTGGAGTAAACATTGCTATTAGAAAAGCTATTGACGCTGGTAAAATTCCAGGGCCAAGAGTTTTCACTGCAGGTAAGTCATTAGCAACCACTGGAGGTCATGCTGACCCAACAAATGGTAGTAGTAGAGTTTTAACAGGTAACCCTGGACCTAAAGAAGGGGTTGTTAATAGTGTTGAAGATGCAAAAAAAGCTGTACGCCAACGTTATAAAAATGGTGCTGATTGTATTAAAATAACGGCTACGGGTGGTGTTTTAAGTGTTGCTAAAAGTGGAGATAACCCTCAATTTACCATTGAAGAAATTAAAGCTATTTGTGAAACAGCCAAAGATTATGGAATGCATGTAGCTGCCCATGCTCATGGTGATGAAGGTATGCAACGTGCCATTTTAGGAGGAGTTAAAACTATTGAACACGGTACTTACATGAGTACTACAACAATGGAATTAATGATTAAAAACGATGTATACTTAGTTCCAACGATAACCGCTGGAAAAGAAGTAGAAGAAAAAGCTAAAATAAAAGGATTTTATCCTGACATAGTAGTACCAAAAGCTTTAAAAGTTGGCCCTCAAATTCAAGGAACTTTTGCAAAGGCATATAAAAAAGGAGTTGGTATTGCTTTTGGTACTGATGCTGGTGTTTTTAAGCATGGTAATAATGGAAAAGAATTTGGGTATATGGTTGAGGTAGGTATGCCTGCTATGGAAACAATTCAAGCAGCAACCATAACCAATGCCAAAATTTTAAAAATGGACACTGAAATTGGGCAAATAAAAAAAGGTTTTTATGCTGATATTATTGCTGTAAATGAAGACCCTACTGTAAATATAAATACTATGGAAAATGTTGTTTTTGTAATGAAAAACGGTATCGTTTACAAGAGAAAATAATTCTAAAAAACCGTAACAAAACACATTTTAAAGCTACTAATTAATAGTAGTAATTTAAATAATAAATGTGTTATGCAAAATACTTTTAAAACAAGAGAAAGCTTAATAGTTTACGGAATTCCTTTATTGATGATTTTATCACTTATAGTAATGGTAAAATCATCTTTTTTTACTCCCAATTTATCTCCTTTTGTAATAATCGATTTTTTAATTACTATACCTTTAGTTCATTTCTTTTTAATTAGAAAAAAAGAGATCTCTAAAAAATCTATTATAACTGTTCTTATTTTAGGTTTTGTTATTTCAAATTATATTCTTCCAAAAGAAAACTTAGAAGTATTATCTAGAATACAAGTAGTATTAATACCATTATTAGAAACTTCTTTACTAGTATATATAATTATAACTGTACGAAAATCAGCCAAAGAAATAAGAAAAAACAATGATGCTACTTTAGATTTTTTTGATCAGGCCCAACAGGTTTGTACTAAAATTTTACCTTCAAAAGCAGGAATTATTTTAGCTACTGAAATTGCAGTTATTTACTATAGTCTTTTAAATTGGAAAAAACGACAATATGATGATTTAGAGTATACCTATCATAAAGAAGGAACGGCTATTAGTTTAGTTCTTGGTTTTTTATTAGTTGTAATTATAGAAATGTTTGTTACACACACTATGATGAAACAGGGTAATATTAATGGTTCATTAGTTTTAGGTATTTTAAGTGCCTATACTGCTCTTCAGGTAATTGCAGTTATGAAATCATTATCTAAAAGACCTTGTTATATTGATACTGAAAAAAAACAATTAATATTAAAGTTTGGTATTTTATCAAAAGCCGCTATACCTTTTGAAAATATTGAAAAAATAGAAATTTCATCTAAAGAATTACCAGAAAAAACTACTATTAAGTATTTTTCACCTTTTGGAAATTCTTTAGGTCATAATTTAGTTGTACACTTAAAAAATGAAATTTCATTTAACAGTTTTTATGGTTTCACTAAAAAAGCAACATCTTTAGCGATTTTTATAGATCAAAAAGTTGAATTTAAAAATGAACTAAGCAAGCATATTTCTTAGTAATACTATTTAACTCTTACTAGAATTAATACTTTCTGAAAAACTATTTTTATACGTTCTTCCTAACGGAAGCTTTTGTGTATTTATAAAAACGTTACTTCCTGAGTATTTTTCAATCTTTTTTATATTTATAATATATGATTTATGTATTTGAATAAACTGTTTTGAACTCAATACTTCTGCCCACTTTTTTAAAGAATCAATAACACTTAGCTTTTTATTTTGAGTAAAAAATGTAACATAATTTCTGTCAGATTCTATATATAATATATCTTCTACATATAGTTTATGTATTGTTTTGTCTATATTTAAAAAAATGGCTTTTTTTTGTGTTTTTTCCTGATGATTAATTCGATTTTCAGCTTTATTAATTGCCTTCAAAAACCGATCAAAAGAAAAAGGTTTCACTAAATAATCAACAATGGTATCCAGTTCAAAACTATCAACTGCATAATCTGGGTAAGCTGTTGTCATGATAATTTTTGGTGGATTTTTAATAGTTTTAATAAAATCTAACCCAGATATATCTGGTAAATTTATATCTAACAACACAAGATCAACAGTTTCTTTTTTAAAAAATTCATTAGCATTCGTAGCTGTTTGAAAATTATCAAGAAGTGTTAAATCAGGAATTTTATTAATATAATTTTTTAAAATTCTTTGCGCTGGCATTTCATCTTCTATTATAATACAATTCATAATTTACCTACGCTAAGTTTAATATAAGTGTAACAATGTATTGACCACGATTTTCTACTAACAACTCATAATCTTCTTTATACAATAAATCTAATCGTTTTTTTAAGTTATTTAACCCTATTGTATTTTCATTTACTTTTTTAGTATTATCATAATCATTTTTACAAACACACTTTAATCGGTTGTTTTTTACCGTTAATTGTATATCTACAATACTATTAACACTACTATGCTTAAAAGCGTTTTCAATAATCGTTATAAGTAATAAAGGAGCTATTTGATGGTAATCCTTATCAACAAATACTTCATAATTTATTTGTTTAAGACCTTCAGTTCTAATTTTATGAAACTCAATATAGTTTTTAATAAAATGGATCTCCTTTTTTAAACTAACTTTTTTAGCATTACTCTCGTATAAAACATGTTTTAAATTATCTGATAATTTTAAAATCAAATCTGGTGTTTCATTCGGTTTTTCAATTGAATAAGAATAAATTGTATTTAAATTATTAAATAAAACATGTGGATTTATCTGTGATTTTAAAAATTTCAATTCCATTTCTGTTCTCTCTTGCTTAATCTTTTCTACTTCCTTAGTTTGATCAATATATCTGAATAAAATCCATACAAATGCAAAAAAGATAAGCGGTACTAGAGTTTGCCATAAATAATCACTTAAGCACTTCATAATTGAGCAACCACAAAGTGCAAATACATTACAATATAATTGTGTTGCTAAAAATGAAATTAAAAGAAATAAAAGAGTATACAAAAGATACCATTTCTTCCTTACAAAAAATGGAAGCAATAATTGGTTATTAACATAAACTAGTACAACCAATATAAAAAAGTACTGTAAAAATGGATTTTCAGCCCAATAATAGGGAGTGAAAACAAATAAAGATACAAATACAAACAACATCCAAAAAAGAAGATGAATTAGTATTTGTGTACTATGTTTTTTTAGTGTTTGCATAAATTATTTAGGAAGGTATGAAAATAGCTCCATTAATCAAAAAACAAGTATCAACTACTATTTAAATAGTACGTACTGCGGTATTGAGGTTGTTAATACAAGTTTTTATGTTGTAGGTACTTATCTTTTTTTAACTAGCTAGATCTGTAATATTTTCGTGAAGATCATTACATCCAATATATGAGAAACAAGTACACAACATTGAACATAAAACAAAAAGTGCGTATTTATAGTATACCCTTTTTAATTATTTCAGTTTTAATAGTAACAATGGAGTCTTTCTCAACAACTACACCTCTTAAAAAATGTTGGGAAAAGCAGGGTAAAATTATAGATAAAAACCTTGTTACGTTTTATTTTAATGAAGAGTTAAATAAGTTAGGACATAACTTTAAACCCTGGGAAAAAACAAAATATTCAATCTGTGGAAATATATGGGTTAATCAAAACCGATTTTTAAAAAATGATACATTAACAACCAAACGTAAAAGAAAATATTATTCTAAAATTGAATATTATAAAAACACATTATTGCATGTAGATTATGGTAAAAAAACATTAAGTCCAATTACCAATAAAATGTACTTGGAACAATTAATTAAATCTGCTAGGTACTCCCCTATTTATTTACTTAATTATTTTGTTGAAAACACAAATAAATTAGCCACAAAAACAAGCCCAGAAAGCAACATTTACTCAATAAATATTGGTAAAACCCCTGTTGAATTACATATCAATAAATCAACAAATCTAATTAATAAAATCACCTATTTAACCTACGATGAATTGTATGGAGATGTGGTTACATCTTATATATATTCATCGTATAAAAAAAGTAAAACGTTAAACTATCCGAGTAAAATTAAAATTAAAAAAATTAATGAAAAAGTAGTTGATAAAGTAGCAATTTATAACTTAGAAATAATACCTGATAAACTACAGCTACTTTACAAACCTAATGATTACAGATTTATTACTTCAAAACCGGAAAACAAAACTCAAATAAAAACAGAGAAGTACAATGATTTTATTCATTTCATAAATCTAATACATACTGAAGATAAAATTATGGTTGTTGAGTTTGAAGATTTTATGTTAGTAGCAGAAGCGCCTCTTAATAGTAGAAATGGAGAACTTATTATATCGGAAGTAAAAAAAATAGCTCCTTCTAAACCAATAAAGTATTTTGTTTTTGGTCATCATCATCCTCACTATTTAGGAGGAGTAAGAGCTTTTGTACATAAAGAAGCAACTATTTTGTGTACAAAAATTAGTAAAGAATATATTGGATATATAGGGAATGCACCCCATAGTATTCAACCTGATAGTTTACACTTTGAACCAAAAAAATTAAAAACTCAAACAATACAAGATAGCCTTATAATTGGGAATAAAAACAAGTTGAACATTTACTTTATAGGAGAAAAGTCAGCACATACTAAAGATTACTTGATATACTACTTCCCTAAAGAAAAACTACTATTCCAAGATGACCTTTGTTGGATTCCAAAAACAGGAGTTATTGGTAAAGCCAATGCTAGACAAAGAGGATTATATAATAGTATCCAAGAGTTAAAATTGAATGTAAAAACTATTATTCAATCCTGGCCAGTAGAAAGTCATAAAGTAAAAACTATTATTCCTTTTCAAGATTTAGAAAAATCAATGCAATAGGAGCTTTAATTAAAAAATAAGGTTTAATAATCAATATAACATGAAAAAAACGATAACAATTATTTTTCTTCTAACAAGCTATTTTATAACAGGACAACAACTCAACACTCTATCAAAAGATAGTAAAGGAAAACCAATGCTTTTGGGAAAAACAAACAAAAAAGCTTTTGAGAATGAAAATTTTAAATGGTTTAAAAAAAATTACGATAGTTATTTAACAAATGATAAAATTATAACCCAATTAAAAGATTCTATTCAAAATTATACTATTAAAGCTTTTTATGGAAGCTGGTGTGGAGATAGTAAACGAGAATTACCAAAATTTTATAAAGTAATTGATGAAACTCATTTTAATAAAAGTCAATTAGAGGTGATTGCTGTAGATAAAAAGCCAGAAGCCTATAAAGCATCTCCTAATGGAGAAGAAAAAGGATTAAATATACACAGAGTGCCAACATTCATTTTTTATAAAAACAACAAAGAAGTAGCACGAATAGTAGAATACCCAAAACAAGATTTTGAAAGAGACATACTTACTATAATAAGTGGGAAAAAATATTCACCACAATACATTGTGGTTGAGTATTTACATAAAATGCTGGAGAAAAAAACAATTAAAGAATTAAAAAATGAAGAAAATAAACTAGCCGCTTCACTAGCTGAGTTTACAAAGGGTAGTAGAGAGTTAAACACTTATGGGTATAAATTATTACGCTCAAATCAACTAGAAAAGGCAGTATTCGTTTTTGAGTTAAACACCAAAATGTACCCATACAAAGCAAATGTTTTTGACAGTTTAGGTGAAGCTTATTTTACCACTAAAAATTATAATAAAGCTTTAAGTAGTTATAATAAAGCACAAAAATTAGATCCTAATGATAAAAACATAGCTAATATGATTAAGAAAATTAAAACAGAAATAAACCAGTAATACCCTAAATTTATATATTATGAAAACATTATTATTATTTACAGTTATTTGCCTATTATCAATAACAAGTTCAGCCCAAGAGTTCAAATTTGAAAAAGAGACTATCAATTATGGAAAGATAGCTCAAGGATCTGAAGGAACAAGAACATTTGAATTTACTAATATTGGAGACGCTCCTTTAATAATTAAAGAGATTAAATCTACTTGTGGGTGTGCTGTTCCAAAAAAACCAGAAAAACCGATTATGCCTGGTAAAAAGGGTCAAATAGAGGTTTCTTATGACACAAACAGACCTGGAAGTTTTTCAAAAGCGGTAACTATCTATTCAAACGCTAAAAACAAGAGAACAATGATTAAAATAAAGGGATTTGTTTCAAAATTAAAAAAAGATAAAACCAAGGTTTAATTATAAAACCTAATTAACCTATTTGGTATAACAAACAAAAACCTGAGTTTTCACTCAGGTTTTTTTTATAAGTTTAAATAAACTTATAAAACCTTTGAATTTGTGATTGTTTTTACATTTCAATCCCCCCGAATTTTAATGCTTGGTTAATCAACAAAAATCAAAAGTATCTCTATTTTCACTTACTAAATAAAAAAAACCTTAAGCGTTCTAATATTAGGAATAAGTGAAGAATATAAAAAAGCGAAGTTGATCAACTTCGCTTTTTTTATATGCAAAAAAAAATATTTTTTATCCTTTGAAGTTTGCTTTTAAAAACTCAGAATTCATTCGAGCAATGTTTTCTAAAGAAATACCTTTAGGACACTCTATTTCACAAGCTCCTGTATTAGTACAGTTACCAAAACCTTCTAAATCCATTTGAGCTACCATGTTTTTAACACGTTCAGTAGCTTCTACTTGTCCTTGAGGTAATAAAGCGTATTGAGACACCTTAGCACCAACAAATAACATTGCAGAAGAATTTTTACAAGTTGCTACACATGCTCCACAACCAATACAAGTTGCAGCATCCATAGCTTTATCAGCAGCTTCTTTTGAAATAGGAATAGCGTTAGCATCTTGAGTATTTCCTGAAGTATTTACAGAAATATATCCACCAGATTGTTGAATACGTTCAAAAGAACTTCTATCAACTACTAAATCTTTTATTACAGGAAAAGCAGCAGCTCTCCATGGTTCAATAGTAATTGTATCACCATCTTTAAACATACGCATGTGTAATTGACATGTAGTTACACCACGATCAGGCCCATGAGCTTCTCCATTAATATACATTGAACACATCCCGCAAATTCCTTCACGACAATCATGATCAAAAGCAACAGGCTCTTCACCTTGATTAATTAATTGTTCATTTAATACATCCATCATTTCTAAGAAAGACATATGCTCAGAAATATCGGTCACTTTATAATCGACCATCTTTCCTTTATCACTTGCACCCTTTTGACGCCAAATTTTAAGTGTTAAATTCATAATACTATCTTATTTGTATGAACGTTGTTTTAATTCAATATCGTTAAACTCTAATTCTTCTTTATGTAAAACTGCATCAGCTGGTTCACCTTTATATTCCCAAGCTGCTACATATGCATAATCTTTATCATTACGCTTAGCTTCACCTTTTTGAAGCCCATCTAACTCAACAGACTCTTCTCTAAAGTGACCTCCACAAGATTCATTTCTATTTAAAGCATCTTTAGCAAACAATTCACCTAGCTCTAAGAAATCTGCTACACGACCTGCTTTTTCTAGCTCAGGATTCATTTCATTCGCATCGCCAGGTACTGTTACATTTTTCCAGAAATCTTCACGTAAAGCTTTAATTTCAGCCATTGCTTCTTTTAAACCTTTTTCGTTACGAGCCATTCCACATTTTTCCCACATAATTTTTCCTAACTTTTTGTGGTAATAATCTACTGAATGCTCTCCTTTATTATTTACAAAGAAATTAATTCTATCCGTAACTTCTTTTTCAGCTTCATCAAACTCTTTAGAATCTGTAGGAATTTTACCTGTACGAATATCTCCAGATAAATAATCTCCAATTGTATATGGTAATACAAAATACCCATCAGCTAAACCTTGCATTAATGCAGAAGCCCCTAAACGGTTTGCTCCATGATCAGAGAAGTTTGCCTCTCCAATACAGTATAAACCATCAACAGTTGTCATTAAGTTATAATCAACCCAAACACCACCCATTGTATAGTGTGTTGCCGGATAAATCATCATTGGTGTTTCATATGGATTGTCATCAACAATCTTTTCATACATTTGGAATAAGTTACCGTATTTTGCTTCTACAATAGCTTGTCCTAATTCATATATCTTAGCAGCAGATGCATTACTAATACCTTTTAATTTTGCTTGCTCTTTACCATAACGGTCAATAGCTGATTTAAAATCTAAATATACAGCCTCACCAGTTGCGTTAACACCAAAACCAGCATCACATCTCTCTTTTGCTGCACGTGAGGCAACATCACGAGGTACTAAGTTACCAAATGCAGGATATCTTCTTTCTAAATAATAATCTCTTTCATCTTCTGACAAATCAGTTGGCTTTTTACGACCTTCTCTAATTGCCATTACATCTTCCATGTTTTTTGGTACCCAGATACGTCCATCATTACGTAATGATTCTGACATTAACGTTAACTTAGACTGATAATCTCCTGAACGTGGAATACACGTTGGGTGAATTTGTGTATAACAAGGGTTAGCGAAATACGCTCCTTTTTTATGTATTTTCCATGCTGCAGTTGCATTAGAACCCATTGCGTTAGTTGATAAGAAATATACATTTCCATACCCTCCTGAAGCAATAACTACTGCGTGAGCAGAATGACGCTCTATTTCACCAGTAACCAAATTACGAGCTATAATACCACGAGCTTTTCCATCAACAATAACTACATCTAACATTTCATGACGATTGAACATTTCAATCTTACCACGAGCAATTTGACGATTCATTGCAGAATATGCTCCTAACAATAATTGTTGTCCAGTTTGACCTTTTGCATAAAAAGTACGAGATACTAATACTCCACCAAACGAACGGTTATCTAACAAACCACCATAATCACGAGCAAAAGGAACTCCTTGTGCTACACATTGATCAATAATATTTGCAGAAACCTCAGCTAAACGATGAACGTTTGCTTCACGTGAACGGTAATCTCCTCCTTTTACAGTATCATAGAATAAACGGTAAAATGAATCACCATCACCTTGATAATTTTTTGCAGCATTGATTCCTCCTTGAGCAGCAATAGAGTGTGCTCTACGAGGTGAATCTTGATAAGCAAAAGCTTTTACGTTGTATCCTAACTCAGCTAATGTAGCTGAAGCAGAACCACCTGCTAAACCTGTACCTACAACAATAACATCTATTAAACGTTTGTTGGCAGGGTTTACCAAGTCAATTTTATCTTTATAAGTTGTCCATTTATCTTTTAATGGACCTTTTGGAATTTTTGAATCTAAAGTTGCCATACTTGTTTCGTATTATTGATTGAAATGGTGAAATAAAGCGATAATTATAAATCCAACAGGAATACCTATTGCATAAACTTTACTAAATGTTTTCAATCCTTTAGTATATTTATTGTTTGCTCCAACTGATTGGAATGCAGAATTAAACCCATGTAATAAGTGCATTGCTAAGAATCCGAATGCTACAACGTAAGCACCAACTCTTGCTGGGTTTAAAAATTTGTGTTGTAACTCATGGAAGTATCTTAACTCTCCATCATGTAATCCACTCCAATCACCTTTTATAAATTTGGTGTTGATTTCTGGAAACCAAAAATCAATAAAGTGTAATACCACGAACGCCAAAATCGCTAAACCAGACCAAATCATGTTTCTGCTCATCCAAGTAGAATTAGCTGCTCCGTTATTTTTAGCATAACTTACTTTACGTGCACTCTTGTTTTTTAATTCTAAGACGAATCCCATTACAAAGTGAAAAACAACTCCGAAAATTAATACAGGTTGCATTACATATTGAATTAACGGGTTTGTCCCCATAAAGTGCGACATTTTATTGAATGTTGCTCCATCATCTGGAAAAATCGAGGTAATGTTAATTGCAAAATGTTGTAATAAGAAAAACATCAGGAAGAATGCCGAAAGTGCCATGGCAAACTTTCTTCCGATAGAAGATTTTAGTAATCCGCTCATTATTTTGTTTATTGATTAAATAATAAGTACAAATTTAAGTGGTACATGCTACTTGAACAAACTTTACGAATTGTTTTATTAAATATTTAGAATGGGTATAAATAAACTGCTTTCACTAATCATTAGTAGAAAATGAAAAACACTATTACAAACTGATAAACAGTACATAACGATATCAACAGCTTAAAAGAATCACCCGAAAAGGGTGAGTGAAAAGTAAAATACAACACTTAGTTTTGAAATAACTAACCAAAAAGTAAAAGAAAATGAAAACTCAATTAGATTTTTTAAAGTCATCAATTCTTACAAAAAAAAAAAACAAAAAGAAATTCTAGGAGGAAAATTAGACGTTCGTTATTGCGCATATGCTACAAATAATGGAGGTATTGAAAAAAGATTAGACACAGGAAGTGGCTGTAATACTTCCGTTAACTGTTTAGGATGTTGGTGGGAAAAAATTTAATCTAAAAATTGAAATCCCCCCATTTTAAAATTTTAAATAGTAAAGTACGTTTTAATCTAAAATAATCCTTGAAGATTTAACCTTAAGGATTATTTTTTTAGCAACTATATTATGATTTTTAGCATCTCAGCTATCTCTTCTGGTTTTTCAAGAGGAATCATATGTCCACAGTTTTTAACACTAACATGCCTCCCCTTTAAGGCATTATTAGCAATCACTTTTATCTCTTTTGATGAAACTAAAGCATCATTTTCGGCCGAAATAAATAAAATAGGGATTTTTAATTTTGAAACTTCCTCAGAAATATCAACTCTTGAAGAAGTAGCTTTTAGTTGACGTATTAAAACCTCTTTACCTAAATCACTATCCATTTTTTTGATAATAGATATAACTTTTTCATTTTGATGGTTGCTAAAATGGAGAAACTGCTGAATTCTAACTTTTGAAATACCTTTATATTTATGTTTCTCTAAAAAATCAATTGTGCTTTTTCGTAATTGAATTTCATTCTGATTCAATCCGTTAGTATTCGCTGCAATTACTACTAATTGCTTTAACTTTTCTGGATAAGTAACAGCGAAATTCATAGCAGAAAACCCACCTAAAGAAAACCCTACAATTATCGCTGGCTCTTCAATTTCAGTTAAAATAATATTATTAATTTCACTAAAAGAAATAGCATGCGTAATATCAATATGAATTAGCTTTACATTTTCTAATTTAGGAAACACAAATTGCCATAAATCAATGGTACACATAGTGCCTGAGATAAAATATACTTTTTGCATCAACTTTTTTTATTAGAAAACACCAAACACTTATTATTTACCCATTTCCCTTGTAACGATTCATTTGAAATAACAGCACCTTTACAAGTTAAAAACTTACCTCGTTTATCTTTTTTAATAATCTTTAATCTTCCTTGATGTATGGCGTTTATTATCTGATAAATCAATCCTTCTTTAGAGGCTACACTTCCTTTTTTAGTAAAAGTTAACCCAACATCATTATTAAATAAATCCATAGAAGAAGATATTTTATCAGGAACAACACCATCTTCTAATTTACGCTTTTGAAAAGTCTGATAATTTTCTTTTTCATGAGCTCTACCTAGAGAGCGGGCAGCCTTTTTACCTATTTTTTGACGTAAACGAGCCATCCAAAAAGCATGACGAAAAGCGTCTACTTGCCCACCAGAAGCATCACCATCTAATAAAGGTGATTTTTGTATGGAGTCCGCAACTCTATTTGCTTCTTTTGAAATAAGCAATGCTTTTTTAGCTTTGAATGGATGAAAAAACACCCAAACCTTTTTTGGAGTAGACAGCTGTTTAAATTTCCCCCAATTTGATTGAGAAAACAAAGAAGTGCTTGTAAAAATGAGCAACAACAGAATTTTTTTAAACATGAATGTTTATGTTAGTTTTTGCTATTAACCTGCTCTTGTAATTCAACAATTTTACTTTCTAAATCATGCAACCTATCATAAACATCAACTGGCTCAGGCATTTGCTTAGACGCAAACATAGAAACATACCAAACCTCCATAATTTCCTCGGCATTTATAGTATACATTGGATAATTACCATCCTTGTTATCGCTTTTTAAAATAAGCTTACCACGTTCATGAATTCTATTAATAACTCTTTTTAACACGATACCATCATTTTTACTAACTATAATATACACACGACCATCTTTAATGTCAATAAGGTTTTCAACATACTTACCAAAAACCAAATCGCCGTCAAAAAACGTTCGCACCATAGAATTACCTTGCACTTCAAAACAACGGAAAGTTCCATTATTTAAATGTGGCATATGAAAAGAAGGTAATTGTTCAATATAATTAGAATCTCCATAACCATTTAAATACCCAGCTCTTGCTTTAATAGGTACATAAATTACATTTTCATTACCTGATTCATTAACAGAAACAACCTGAGGAACTCCAGAATATGTTGGAGTTTTTTTTACTTCAGATGTTAGCATAACATCACTTTTTCCAAATAAATAATCAGGATTTATATTAAATTCATTAATAATCGCAGTAAGAACATCATATCCAGGCTTCGTTTTTTTTCTAGTTCCATCTGCCTGTGGCCTTCCATTAATTATACTGTCTACGGTAGTTCCAGTAACTCCAATTCGTTTTGAAAAAGAGAAATTATTTAAATTAAAAGCGTTTCTAATAGTTGCTATTTTTTCTGATATCCCCATACCTTCATATTTTTGAAAAAATTAAACATTTTACATAATTGATTAAACTTTTGTTTTGTTTAATTTGTAAAATGTGTTATATTTGCACTGTAATTAATTGCTAATATACAAAAAAAATTTAAAAATCAAACATTTGTATAGTTTTGGTAATTGCGTTTTAGAGATTTTAACTTGATTTCAATCATTTTTTTAAAACCTCATCCTTTTAATTCAAACATTTTATTGAATTAAGTTCAAAACACGAAGCAGAAACTGTTAGAAAAGCAAAAAACAGTTGCTCAATTGAGCTTATTTAAAAAAATTAAAATCTATTAAAATGAGTAAAAAACCAATTAAATCAAACCTATTTAGGTTTGTAACATTACGAAGCCCACAAACAATTGAAGAGAAAGAAACAGGTTTTGTTTCATTTCCAGAAGGTCAAAATTTAAACAACAAGGCGCTTACAGCTATTGAAGGAATAGCAAATAAAGAAGAAAAAACAACAATATTATTAGCAGCATATAAAACAGGTTTCACTCCATACAAAACTCGCTCTAGTGTAAAAGCTGCAGATTCAGAATTATACAGGTTTTCACTTTGGTTGGGGAGAAACAAAACCAATCTTACATTTGAAAATATAACAAAAAACTTACCAAAAGATGGAGTAAGTAAACGAATCGTAGATTTTGAAGAAGTAATGTGGGATCAACTTTTTTATAACATTATTAATAAAAAATCTACCACAGTAAGAGAATCAATTATTCAAGTGTTAATCGGTCGTAAGTTTTTAGAAATGTTTAAAAATTTTCAACCTACAATTATACCTAAAGGCGGGTCTCCAATTTTTGCAAAAAAAGAAAGAGAAGAGTTTTCACGTAGAGCGAAGGCAAGCATAATCATACCTAAGGATATAATTATTGCAGCTCAAAAAAAACTTAACGGTATTGATTCTAGTACATCAAGAGACTCTCAAAAACACTTGAAATCCCATTTAGAAACCGCCTTAACAAAAGATAGGATTAAACAATATGAAATTTCTTTAAAAGAACTCGAACAAGCAGAATTACTACATAAAAAGGAAGAAAAGTTACGTTATGAAAGTGAATTAAAAACATACGACGCCTCTATTACTCAAATTAAAAGAGATGCAATCCCTAACAAACAAACTCTTTTAAATAAAGAAGGATACTCAAAGGAAGTAGACGTATTTCCAGAACTACAATTACCAAAATTTGAATTTCAAGAAAAAACTGAAATATCAAGAGATGGAGATAGTGTTGGAAATTCAGAAGGTGGCAATAGTTTTTCTCAAGAAACTAAAAAATTATTAAAGTCAGAAGAGTTAAAAAAACTTACTAGCTTTAGAGAGGTTTCTTCAGTTTTAAAAGAAAAAATACGAGAAGAATATAAAAACATACATGACAATACACCAAAAGAGATTGAGAAAATTAATATAGGAGGGTCAAATGTAATTGTAAACCCTTTAAACGGGGTAAAATTATACTCTTTTTTTGGAGGAATATCACCATCAACAACATATGGATACAACTATATTTCTATGATTTTGAATGTTGGAAATGAGAATATTAATATTATAAATGCATCTTATACACTTAAACATAGTTCTGGAACCACATTTTCAAGAGCTGAAATAAGAAAAGTTTCTGAAACAAATGGTTTATTAAGTTTACAACTTTTCCCTGACACAGGAAGTTTATTACCCGTTCCTATAGGAAATTGTGACTTTTCAGGTGAATTAACTTTAAGTAACGGAGTAAAGCTTAGTTTCGACTCTTCTTTATTTATTTCTAAAGATTATTTAGTATTTGGAACTATGGCTAGATATAGCGGTCGCTACTCTGGTGTTTGTCAAGTTTTAGAAGGAGGAGAAGATACAGGTTCAGGAACTACAAATACAGAAGAGACTGTATTACACGGAGTATCTCAATTAGGAATTGCTGATTTTAGGCGTGTTGAGCAAGAAGTTTGTTGCTATGTACCTGGAGAAGTTTCTCATATTGAAAATATCATGGCACGTGAATATAAAGAACGCTCAACAAGAAATTTAAATGTATCAGAACAAACATCTGAAACAACTTCAGAAAAAGAAGTAGAAAACTTAACCGACACAACTTCTACAGAACGTAACGAATTGCAAAATGAGGTTTCATCAGTTGTAAACAAAGATAAAGCCAATAATTTTGGAGCAAATGCTAGCGTTAGTGGAGAAAAATTTGGTATTAGCTTTAGTGCTGGAACTAATTACAATTCATCATCTTCAAATTCTGCCTCAAATTCAAATTTAGAAGCACAAACTTACGCACAAGATGTAACAGAAAGAGCACTGGAACGTGTAGTTCAAAAAATTAGTACGAAGCGTACTTCACGAATATTACGAGAGTATGAAGAAAATAATACTCATGGTTTTGACAACCGCAAAGGAGATAAACATGTTACAGGAGTATATCGTTGGGTTGATAAAATTTATAAAAACAAGTTAATTAATTACGGTAAACGCTTAATGTATGAATTTGCGTTGCCAGAACCAGCTAAATTTTACATTAAAGAATATTTAAAATTTAAGGAAACCAATAATAACGACGCTATTACCCCTAAAAAACCTGAAAAAATAAGCATTACAAATGCAGGACAATTAAATGAGAGTAACTATCAATTTTATGCATCAAAATACAACGCAGATGTAGCTTCTCCAATTGATAAATCAATAAAAGTTGGAAAGTCATTTGTAAAAGATGACCAAACATATACTGCTAATGGATATGTATTTAATGAAATAGATGTTCCTAAAGGATATGTTGCCTCAAAAGGAACTGTAAATTGGACTGTAGGTAAAAAAGGATCATCTTATAACTGGTGGGCAGGAACAACTCACTATGAGGCAGATCTTTCCATAGGTTTAGGTAGTGATAGAAAAACAGTAATTGGAGGAACAGGATATTCACATTTTTACAACTTTTCAGGAACGTTTAAAGAAAATATTCCGTTTTCATTCTATGCCCAAAATATTTATGCAGGGTACTTTAATGTTACTGTTTTTTGTGAAAGATCAAAAGAAACCTATCAAGAATGGCAAAACGAAACCTATAAAACTATTTTAGACGCATACAATGATAGAGTTAGAGAATATAATGAATATGTATTAACTCAAAATATTGGTAACACCACAGATGAAAAGAAAAAAGAATTAAGTTCTCAAATTAATAGAAGCATAGAAAAGCGTGAATTAAAACGTATTGCTATTGACTTGATAACACACCCTTTTAACAATATCAAATCAGCTGGAGATCATTATAAAGAAGGATCTAATGTAGACCTTAAAGATAATCGAAAACCATTACAGGAACATGCTGAAATTGTTAAGTTTTTTGAACAAGCATTTGATTGGGAAATTATGGCTTATACATTTTACCCATATTTCTATGCTGAAAAAGAAAACTGGAAAGATTCTTTTGAATATAATGAAGGAAGTGATCCTATTTTTCAAGCTTTTTTACAAAGCGGTATGGCCAGATCAGTGGTGCCAGTACGTCCAGGATTTGAAGAGGCTGTAAATTGGTATATAAAAACTGGAGAAATTTGGAACGGCCAAGGCATGGTGACGGATATGGACGATGATTTATACGTGTCAATTACAGAAGAAATGCAATCAATAGAAGGAGAAGTAGAAGGAACTTGGGAAACACGAGTACCAACTACATTGACTGTATTACAAGCAGATTCTGTGTCTTTAAATGAAGGAGGCTTACCATGTAATCCAGATTGTGAAGAAAGCGGATTGTTTAGTAGTGTAAAAACATCACCAGATGGTGTTGACTTTGATATTATTGGTCAAACAAATACCGTAACTTAAATATTTATTAGATAAAAGTTCATTTTAAATGAATTTGTGATAGGGAGGAATAATTTTACAATTCCTCCCTATCAGTTCTAATATCTTTTTATAAATCTAACTTTTAAAAAATTAATATTCCTTTTTCCTAAACATGTTTCAACGCCAAGGCTAAAGTGTATATGAACAAATAAGATAAAAAAAACAGAAAATACTACTTCCTCCCTTAATTGATTTAGCTATTAAATTAACCCAAAGACTTGTTAATGATTTACAATTTTGGTAATATTTTTTATATGATAAGTAAATAACCACCTAAAAACCAAGCTCTTTTTACCAGAAACTTAAAACAGCCAATAAATCAAAATCATACTTTAACAAAACTATAGTATCATTTTAACAGCGCTTTAAAACATATGTTTGTATGTTTAAAATGCATATGAAATTAAAAAACAACGCTATGAAAACCTTACCCAAAACTGCACCCACATTTTTGTGCGAACGAATCTTTAAAATTCTAAAAAAAACAATGTAGTGGTTTGTCGGAATCACTTTCTATTATCAACAATAAAGCTTCAAAAGAAACTAGGTATTGAAATTGAAGGGTGCGGATTGCAATTTACTTTTCTTAATTTTTTGTACAATTTCACAATACAAATAAACCAGAAAAACAGTGTATTTATTTACACTCTTTTTGTGAAAAATGGATGTATATATTTCAATAAAAAAAGAGGTTAAAAACAACCTACAAATATTTCTGTAAATTGTTTTGTTTTAATTGGTAATATGTTATATATTTGTATTGCTTTTCTAATAGTTCATTTATTTATTAACCTTTTTAATGTTAAGCAGAAACTGAAAAAGTTAGATTAAACCTCGATCAGGTATAGAGAAAAAGAATCGAAAACTTAAAAGTTTTGTCTGCTAACGCTTAAAATCAAACATTTGTATGAATAGTTTAATATCAACAGCGTTATCACAATATGGCGTAAAAGAAATAAGAGGCTCTAAAGACCACCCCCAAATTGTAAATTACTTTACATCGTTAGGGGTTGATGGAGCAAAGTTTAAAGACGAAACCGCTTGGTGTAGTGCCTTTGTAAGTTGGGTTGCCAAACAAGCCGGTTACGAACACTCAAGAAAATTAACAGCCAGAAGCTGGTTAACAGTAGGCACCTCATCAAATAAACCTGAACCAGGTGACGTAGTTGTTTTATGGAGAGAATCTCCTAATAGCTGGAAAGGACATGTTGCTTTTTTAATAAAAGAATCTAAAAGATATGTTTACCTGTTAGGCGGTAATCAAGGAAACAGTGTAAGTATAAAAGCATACCCAAAAAAAAGAGTTCTAGAATATAGAAAATTAAGAAAAAATGGATAAAATAACACATATCATTTTTTGGTTGTTAGCTTTACTATCACCTTTAAATGGAGTGTTAACTACCATGATGTTTTTAATTATGGTTGATTTTATAACCGGAGCATTTGCTGCATTAAAATTACAAATACCTATAAAAAGTGGAAAAATTGCAAATACGATATCTAAATTTTTCATTTATAACTTAGTAATTATATCCGCTTATTTTTTAGAAAAACATATTGTAAACGAAGTGCCTTTCTTAAAAATAATTGCAGGCTTTATAGCTGTTACTGAAATAAAATCAATTTTAGAAAATTATAATAAAATTTACGGCGTTAACCCCTTTAAAGCTCTACTCAATTTATTAAAACAAAGCGGTCTAAAAGACACTTTAGATCAAATAACTGAAGAAGAAGATTAAGAAAAGAAAAAGTTTAGTCGCTAACAATTAGTTTTTAGCGCCTCTTTTTTATCAGAAAAAAAGTAAAAAATCGATAAAAAAGTAAAAAATGAAACAAAACAAAGAAACTTTAAAAGCATATTTTGAAACTGGTGACAAACCTACTCAAGAACAGTTTTCAGATTTAATAGATAGTTATGTAGATAGTAAACAACCAGCTGGAGACCCTAACCGTAGGTTTGTAATTAATAAAAATGGAGATGTTGGTGTTGCTTCAGAACAAAAAACACCTGAATACACCTTATCAGAAATTACAGGAAAGAAATTAGCCTTATTAAAAGATGGTGTAACCGTTAAAGAAATAGATTTAACAGCATATTTAGATGACACTAATTTGGCAAGATTGGTTAGTGGTAGTATAGATATGAATGGTTTAGCTACTTTTACACGTGATGATGATTCTACATTTACTCTAGATTTAAGTAATTTAAAAGATGCGGTTCCTCAATATCAAGCAGGAACAAATGTTACAATAGACACCGTCAACCCATTACAACCAGTAATCAATTTTTCTAGTAAGGATAATTCATTTGTACCATATACAGGAGCTACAAACGACGTTGTTTTAGGAAATCACTCTATAGATTTAGGTAAGCTTGAAGATAATACCATAACTAATAAAAATGCAGTAATATTAGAACATCAAGGTGTACCTTTTTTTAGACTTGGTGTAAAAGTAAGTAACGGAACTACTATTGGAGATGATTATTGGAAAAGTTTAGGCATTGGTAGAGATGCATTAAAATCTGCAAAAGGCAGTGTTAATGCAGCATACGGAGCTAGAGCTTTATAAAATGTCAAAGGATCTAACAATATAGGTATTGGCTTTTCTTCTGGATATGATATAGAAGGTAATTATAATGTTATTACTGGAGCTTTTTCAGCAGAAAAAGCAAAAGGTTCGAACAATACAATAACAGGAGCTAGATGGACAGGTAGGTATTGTACAGGTAATTATAACGTAGCCAATGGTTATTTTGCTTTAGGTCAAAATACTGGGGATAGAAACGTAGCTATAGGCGATTATTCAGGATATGGATTTAATGGAAATAACAACACTTTTATTGGTAGTTTAAACCCAAATCTAATACAAAGTAAAAAAGTAGTATCATCTGACCCTTCTAAAAAATATGTAATTGAAGCTGTAGATGTAGCATCTAATGCTGAAATAACTATAACTTCTCACGGGTTTACTATAGGAAGTAGAAAATTGTTTTTTTATGAAAAAGATATTACTGACCCAACCAGCCAAACACTAGTTAATATTGGAGCTAGAAATCCAAGAATATCTATATGGGAAGTTATAGATCTAAATACTTTAAAATGTTTAAATGAAACCTATTTAGGAAATGCTATAGGTAGACAAACTTTTACAGAGTTTGAAGAAATAAATAACTCTTCAGGGTTAGGACATGATGCATACCCTATTAAATCTAATCAAGTAGTTTTAGGAGATGAAAATATAATGGAAGTGACTACCACAGGTGATTATATTAGTACAAATGCAGGAAAGGGTGTAATACTTAAAACACCAGATGGAACAAAAAATTATAAAATTAGTATTGATAATACAGGAAATATTATAACAACTAAGGTTGTATAAAAAATAAAAAGCATTTTTTTTAAAAAGTCTAGTCACTAACAACTGGTTTTTAGTGTCTCTTTTTTATGTAAATCAAAAAACACTGAAACAACAGAAATACAAAAGGGAATTTCCCCTTGTAAAAAATTGTTTTTAGTAATATTAAAAATTATAGTAAAACATAAAAAATGAAACAAGATAAAAAAACAATTAAAACCTACTTTGAAAAAGGTGACAAACCTACTCAAGAGCAATTTTCCGATTTAATAGATAGCTATATAGACAGCAAACAATCTGAAGGAGAAGCAGGTCGTAGATTTATTATTGATAAAAATGGAACAGTTAGCCTGACCACAGGAAAACAAACAAGTACATCTAACATACAAGAAGTAACAGATAATGGCAACACTACTACCAATAAATTAATACTTGAAAACAACTTTGACAACACCGCTAAAGTTGATTTGAGTTTTAATGAAATAGCTATGCTAAATTCAATTCAGCAAACTTATTTATTGCAGCAAAGGGTTGCCATGTTAGACAGCCAACAAAAACTAAACTTTGATGTAAATAACGGAAGCTTTACAAGCTCATACTCAACAACAAAAGTTAATAATAGTATAAATTTAAGGTTTCCTACAGAAGAATTAAAAAAAGGGATCTCCAAAAGTGCTAAATTTTTAAAACTACCCTATAAAACAGGAACTTTAGCAACATTAGATGATATCCCTAAAACTCTAGAAGAAACTTTTTCTATTTCTACCTCTTCGTTAGGGTCTACATTCACATACAGTAATTCTACTTCAAAAAAATATAAAATAGGTAAAAGAGTTTTTATTGATATTGTTTTAAGCGGAGTTACCTCAGATGGAAACGCTACTAATAACTACATTCAAATTGATGGTTTTAATGAAATTTCTAGTTTTTATGCAAGTGGCACTATTGTTAATAGAAAAAATTATGAAATAAATGGTGTAGCTATTGAATCAAGTGGCGGTAGTATTAGGTTTAAAGATCATGTTTGGAATGACGATACTTTAATTATAACAATTAATTTTTTAGGTGATGGGTCTGCAGTTTAATTTCAAAAAAACTCTATAACATATTTAAAAAAGTCAAAAGATTAAAACTAAAAAGTCTAGTTACTAATATCTAATTATTCAGCTACTCTTTTTTTCTTAAAAAATTACAATAAAATGAAACAAGATAAGAAAACAATCAAAACATATTTCGAAACTGGAGATAAACCAACGCAAGAACAATTTGAAGACTTGATAGATAGCTATGTAGACAGCAAGCAAGACGAAGGAGAAGCTAACCGTAGGTTTATTATTAATGCAGCTGGTGAAGTAAACCTAACTTCTGAACAAAAGATACCTGAGTACACCTTATCAGAAATTTCAGGAAACAAATTAGCATTAATAAAAGATGGTGTAACCGTTAAAGAAATAGACTTAACTCCATACATAGACGACACCAATTTAGCTAGATTAGTAAGTGGTACTTTAGACACTAATGGTATAGCTACATTTACTCGTGATAATAATTCTACTTTTACTATTGATTTAAGCAACTTAAAAGATAACTTAAGCTTACAAGAAATCACTGACAAAGGAAACATCACTACTCAAAACATTATCACTCAGGGCTATACTTCAACAGGAAAAAGAGATGAATCTGACGTCGTTGTAAAAATAGGAGATTATGATGACAAAGGGAATGGTACAAAGTTAATTATTGATGATGATAGAGGCGTAACCACTTTAAATTCTTCAAAAATAAATATTCTTGGAGATTTAATAATAGATCCTCAAAATAGTGTTACTAACATAGCAGGCTCTTATTTAACTGTAAAAAAAGAATCTACCGAAAAAGGCATCAACACTAGTCAGTTTGTAGATGTAAAAAGAACAGGAACAATTCCAAATACTTCAAATACTATAGCTGGAGTTTTTAGAAGCACTAATAGCTCAAGTGTAAATGTAGATGGAACCACAGGTATGAATATTGTAGGTGTTTATGATGGAACTGGGGGTGGAAATTATGTTTATGGAGCAATAACAACTGCAACTCATAAAGGTAGTGGGAATATAAATTTTTTAATCCCACATAGTGATAAAGCCAAAGTAGAAGGAACTGGTATTGCTACTATTGATTATGTTAGAGGTCATAGTCCAAGTGTAATATTAAACAACCCTAATGCTACTATCAATTACGCACAAGGTATTCACCCTAATGTTACAGTAAATGCGGGTACAGTAACGCAAGATGTAAATGTAATGTTTTTAGATATAGATGTAGATACAGCTAATGCTGCAAATATTAATATACAAGGAAACATGACATACATTAGAGGAGGCGGTGGCTCAGATATAGAAGCAGCTTCAGTAGGGGGAAAAAAAAGGTTTATATGGAATGAAGGAGCGACAGAAAGTGACTTCAACGGGGTAATAAATGTTTTAAATCCAGTTGCAGACATAACTAATGCTACAAATAAAGTGTTAATAACTAAAGAATACGCAGATCAAGAATATAAAACAAAAACTATAGATACCTCTACCCCGCAAACAAGTATCACATTAAACACTTCTCATCCAATAGCTTCAAACCCTATAGGAACCTCTGTTTTAAATACAAACTCATCACAACAATTTATGTATGTGAGAATATCTAGTAACGCATGGAAAGCTATCGCTTTAGGTGCAGATATTTAAAAAAACACAATTAAAAACAAAAAAATGAAACAAGATAAAACAACAATCAAAACATATTTTGAAACTGGTGACAAACCAACTCAAGAACAATTTGCTGATTTAATTGATAGTTATGTAGACAGTAAACAAGGAGAAGGAGAAGCTAACCGTAGGTTTATTATTGACGCAGCTGGTGAAGTAAACCTAACTTCTGAACAAAAGATACCTGAGTACACCTTATCAGAAATTACAGGAAACAAATTAGCTTTATTAAAAGATGGTGCAACCGTTAAAGAAATAGATTTAACTCCATACATAGACGACACTAATTTAGCTAGATTAATTTCTGGTAAAGTTGACACCAATGGCATAGCTACTTTTACTCGTGATGATAATTCTACTTTTACTTTAGATTTAAGTAATTTGAAAGGTGGTTTAAATTTACAACAGATTACAGATAATGGAAAAACAACAACAAATTCTATAGAAATTCAAGAAAAAAATGGGTTAATTGTAAACCAAGGAGGAAATAGTAATTATCAATCAGTATATAACTCTCTAAGTTCTTCACACAAAAGAAATAATCTAACGGGAGTATTTAATGAAAAATCAATTTATTTCTTTAATCCCGGTGGCTTTGGCAATTATATAGCGCTAACCTATGATCATAATCAGGTAATGAGTAGTGGTCAGAAACAGTTAATAATGCCTTATAAAACAGGAATCTTAGCAACTACCGAAGACATTCCAAAAATACAAGCTGGAACAAATGTTACTATTGACAAAACTGACCCTTTGCAACCTATTATAAACTCTATAAGTTCAATAGAAGGCATTACTTCAATTGGAACCATAGCTAACAATGACAATGAAATTATTATTGGTAATAAGCCATTAGGAGCTTATGCTTCTTTTAGTTATAATGGGGGTAATAATTTGTTTGGAGAAAATAATATGGTAGGAGGTGTTAATATTTCTACATTAGACAATCAAAATAACCCCGTTGTGCAAGGTAAAGTACTCCACATTGGAGGAGCAGAACCTGCTATACTTAACTTGTCTTCTACAGCTAATGTTCAATCTTTTGCAAAAGGAGGGAATACTTTAAAAGATTATTTATTTGATTTTAATTTTACAGAAGGGTTTAAAATTAAAAAAAGAATAGCTGGTGTAGTTGGTAACACAAATCAAGCTGTTATAAAAGCAACAAATTTAACAACAAATATAAATGTAGAAATACCTAATAAATCAGGTACTCTAGCAATTACTGAAGATATTCCACAAATACAAGCTGGAACAAATGTTACTATAGATACCACAAACCCATTACAACCAATTATAAATGCAACAGGACAAGATGGTTCTGTTACATTAGATACTACTCAAACAATAAGTGGTCAAAAAACTTTTGATGCTCTTTTACAAACTAAAAGCATTCAAACTAATGGAGGTTTAAGTACTTCAGGAAATATAACAGCAGGAGGCAGAATAAGGGCTGCAAAAAATGCTTTAGACTTCACTGAAGAAAATAATGCTGGTTCTGCCACAATAAAAGCTAATATTGTAGGAAGTTCATTACATACATTACAGCCAAAATCTGGAACTATAGCTCACTTAGATGATATTGTACCTGTATTACCAACTAACTTCTATGAGAAAGGAAATTGGCCTATAAACATGTTAGTTCAGGGAGTTTCAATAACACCTGGTAATTCTTTAACTTTTTTTGAAAGACAAGGAAACAAAGTTAACTGCGTAGTAGATTTAAGATTGTTTGATACAAATGAACAAACAAACACAAATAACGGAACTTTTCAATTTGATTTACCTTTCCCTTGCATAAATAATAGCGCTATTGGTAATGTAATTGAATTTAATTCTGGAGATGGGGCAAACGCAGTTCAATATACAGGGAACTTAACTCCAGATGTTGTTAACAATAAATTATTTCTTGTAAAATCCTTAAAAAGAGAATACTTAAGGCCTGGAGATGCGGTTTTTCATGACACATCTGGAGCAGATTCAACAAGAATTATTATCTCTTTTTCTTATTTGACAACTGTTTACACACCATAATACTAATTAAAAGTCTAACCGCTAACAATACTTTTAGCAGTTCTTTTTTTATCAGAAAACAAATTATAAACAGATATAAAAAACAAAAATGAAACAAGATAAAAAAACAATAAAAACCTATTTTGAAACTGGTGATAAACCAACTCAACAACAATTTGAAAACTTAATAGATAGCTATGTAGATAGCAAGCAATCTGTAGGAGAAGCAAACCGTAGGTTTGTAATTGATGAAACTGGAGATGTAAGTGTAACTTCAGAACAAAAAACACATGAATACACCTTATCAGAAATCGCAGGTAATAAATTAGCCTTATTAAAAGATGGTGTAACCGTTAAAGAAATAGATTTAACTCCATACATAGACGACACTAATTTAGCTAGGCTAGTTTCTGGAAATGTTGACGCTAGTGGTATTGCCACTTTTACCCGTGATGATAACTCTACCTTTACTGTAGATTTAAGTAATTTGAAAGGTGATTTAAGTCTACAACAAGTAACTGATAATGGGAAAGAAACAAGTAACTCAATTGAATCTAGTAATAAGTCATCATTTATATCAAGGAATAACACTGGGAATTATTCAGTAATGACTCCTGCTCAGTATAGAATATTTTCCACACATCCTGACGAAAATTCTGCTTTATATATGTCATCTGGGTTTGAATTTAAACAAAAAAATGACCAAAGAATTACATTAAGAACACCTCAAAACTATACTGGTTATCATAATATTGAAATACCTGCAAAACAAGGAACTTTAGCTATAACCTCTGACATTCCACAAATACAAGCTGGAACAAATATCACAATTGATAATACCAATCCACAATCTCCAATTATCAATGCAGTAGGTGCTTCAAGTAGTCAAACAAATTTATCCTATAATTCCTCAACAAGAACAGTAGAATCTAGTACCGGTAATAATGTAGTATTACCATTAGCTGATACCAGTAATGCAGGGCTAATGCAAGCTGATTTTTATAAAGAAGGCACATGGGCTCCTATTATATCTAGTAGTACTAACGGAAGTTCTCAATACAATTCTACAGGTGCTACTGGTATATATAAAATAATAGGAAATGTTTTTCATTACTCCATTCAATTAACAGGAATAGTTACAAACGGTGACTTAAGTGGCTATACATATATCAGTTTACCAGATATTGTGGGCAACTCTCTTTTTCAAACAAATAGCACATTAGAGCAAATATTTCTCGGATCCGGACGAGAAGCTCCAAAAGATTATTTTACACCACAAATAACAAGTGAAAATAGCAAAAGAGTAATTTATTTGTCAACTTATCCTTCCACTAATTTTTATTCTGCTGATTTTAATAACGGTTTTATTAAATTATCTGGAACATTATTTTTGAAATAAGTATTTCTAAATTACTATTAACCGCTAACAATACTTTTAGCGGTTCTTTTTCCTTTTTTTAAACCCCGTGTTTTATGTTATTTCTATGAATACTCTTCACTTTAGAAAACATACACTTTTTTTCAAATCATAAAACACAAATCATGAAGCTTACAAACCTCAAAACCAATAGCATAATATTGGTCGGCATATTATTGCTGTTACTTATCAATTTATTTTCAAGAAGAACAAATAAAACTACAATAGAAAAACCTAAAATAACTATTGTTAGAGATACTGTTTGGCAAACTAAAATAGACACTTTTAAAGTACAAACTGTAAAGTATAAAAAAGTATATGTTCATAAAAATGATATTACCAAAATTATAAAAGACACCATTTTTATAAAAGACACCACCAATTTTGTAGCAGCAAAAATATACCGAGATACTTTAAACAATACCGATGTAGAAATTTATAGTTACGATTTGGTAAAAGGAAAATTGTTAGACAGTCAGTTATCCTATAAACTCAAGGTTCCTAGAGAAATCACTATTACTAAAACTATTGAACATCCAAAAACCTATAGAAGCGGACTATATCTATTTTCTGAAGTTGGAGGAAATGGACAAAAGTTTGACAACCTAAGTTTAGGAATACAATACAATAGAAAAGGAAAATGGTTTGCTAGCTATCGGTTAAATGTAAATCAATTTAGCCAACCTACCCATAACATTGGGTTTGGTTATCGATTATTCAATTAAAAAAAGAAAGAGAATGAACACTATTACAACCATAACAGACTTAATTAAATTTTTAAAGGTAGGGACTTCCAACGGGAAAACGAATCAGGAAGTATTGGTTAAAAAAATAACCCGAGATGCTACTTATGAAGAAAGTACCCAGTCTTTTCGCGATTTTGGATCACAACACAAAGAAGTCAATATTCCACAAACCATATATTTAAATAAGGATAATAATGCTTTTTTAAAACAACAGTATACCACAGGTGTTTTTTACAAACCTATCACCTATCAAAAAGACTTAGTATTGTATCCTGAAAAGGATATAAAAGAATATGTAAAAGAGTTCAATATTCCAGAAGAACTATATAATGGCGGATATAGTTTTTATGTAAATCAAGAAGACACTCTAGTTACTTCAATTCAAATAACAACCTTAAATAACTTAAGTAACTATGCTGCTTACCAAGCAAGTGCTTTTTCCTATTTAAAAAGCTACTCTAATGTTCCATATAAATATACAAGTGTATATGGAAATTCAATAGCAGATACTATTAAAGTTGTTCCGAATACTGAAAGTGAGTTGATTCATAAATTTCCTGTTATTACAAAATCCATTGGAACTTGTTTTAGCTATTGTTTATCCTATTATTATAAAAAAGATAGTGCTGAAATAAGAAGCATACCTCCAGCAGAAGAAGATTACCAATTTATAGGGCTACGTATTTATTGTAAAGATATAACTACAGTGCTACAATTTTTAAACGAAACAATTTTTAGCTATTACAATGAGTATACAGACTTTCAATCTAAATGGCGTAATTTATTTTTAATTAAATTAATTGAAAAAATAGCTCCTGCCTATAATAATAGTAAGCTACATAATAAAGCAGCTATTGTATATCATTTAGCGCAACCATTATACTATAAATTTAATACTGACTCTCTTTGGAATTTACTAGAAGGGTTGGCCAAAGGCTACATACGAAACTATTTAAGTATTAATGAGGAAGATTTAATTATAAAAACATTACGAATACTTTATTTCAGGTACACACACAGGCAAAAAACAAAAACCATAGACGGTTCAAAAATACTAGAAAAGAAAGATATTGGAAGTATAGAAATAAACGATCTTTTTATTGAAAACTTATTAATTAGAAGGGCAGATAAAAAAATACTTTTATACAAACTAATTGATGGTTTAAATGGAGAACATTTTCAAACCTATGTATATTTTATTTGGAATATCTGGAAAAGTAGTTCATATGCCGATATCAACCCAAAAACCAATAAATTAGTAGTTATTACTGATAAAACTCCTGTACTTTTAGCATATCAATCTAAGAAAATTTTAGGGTTTCATTCTGATAATGCTACCATAAACTGGAAAGGCAACCAACCTCTAATAGATATTTCTGTTAGTGTAAAAACAGGTAGATTTGAAGAAAAAACAATAGAACGAGAAGATGGAGATCAAAAAATAATAGTAGAAAAGCAAGAAAAACACCAATACAGCTACCACCCATTTTCACCATTGGTATTACAAAATGGTAAAAACCCTGCATTTCTACTAAAAGACAAAGATCAAAAAGAAGGCGTACGTTTTACAAAGCTACCTGCATTCTTATTATACGCAAATGACCAAAAGGCCTTCTGGGAAAATGTATTGACAGGAGTAGAATATGGAGTTGATATACTAACTACTGTATCAGGTGTTGGTAACCTAATTAAAGTAGGTCGTTTAGTAAAACTCCTTAAAAACGGAAAAACCTTATTGTATAAAACCAAACAAGTAACTACAGCAATTGCAGCAACAAAAGCAGTAGCTGGGGCTATAGAAGTAAGTTCAGGTGTCGTAAACACTTTGTTAAACCTCACTAGTATTGATGATACCGAGTTAGGAAAAAGTATCTCTAAATATTTATTTTATTTAGAAACGATAGCATTGACTGGTGAAGTTTCGGTGTTTTTAAAGGGAAAACTACAGAAAACAGCAAAAGAAATTGTAGAAAATTCTAAATTTACTATGTCGTTAGATGATTTAGTTAAAAAAGGAGAGATTGATGAAATAGAAAAAAGAAAGATTTTTGATGAAATGCATGGGTTTTCACAATCTTCTTTCCTTAAAAAGGTAAGTGGAAGAGGCAGAAGATTAGGGCAAAAATTAACTAAATCTGATTTCAGAAAAATTAAAAAATTTCTTAAAAATCATAAAGTAGAATTAGAAATACATCCTAAAGAGAGTTCCAATATTATTGAGGGATTTTTTCTTCAAAATGGTAAGAAAGCAAAGATGCCAACTAATGCAGCAGCTATATTTATAACTGATGGAGAGAAAATGAAAATAGTATTAAGAGAACAAGCTACTGTTTATGAGTTTTTTCATGAGTTTATGCATTATAGACATTCTCAAGATATTGGTTTGAAAGAATTTTTAAAGCTAGGAGGTAGGGATACTTATGGAGAGTTTATAAAAGAGCATTGGGTGTATAATATTCTATTAAAGCATAAAGAATACTTGACGAAAAGTGAGTTAAAACATGCTTTAGAATATATAAATGAAACAGTAAGATATAAGTTTGGAAAAGAACCTTTAGATTTTGAGTTTGATATTGAAAAAATTCCAGATATTAGAAAAGAAATAAAAGTAGGAGAAATATTTAAAATTAAATAAGATGATAACTAAAGAAGAAGCTAAAAAAATAGGAGATGATTTATTAAGAAATTCTGATATAGAATATGAAACATTATATGATGTAGATAAAATTTCTTTTTTCAATGAAAAAGAAATTTTATCCGGTAAAGAAAAAGGGAGTAATAAAGATGTATATATGTATTCCTTTACTCAAATTTGGGGTATTGAAGAAAGAGGACTTGGGTTATATATCGACGCTCATTCTGGTGAACCTTTATATATAATAACACCTCATGGTTATATAGACATAGAAGCTAAATAAAAATATGTTTTTAATATTTCTGTATAGGAAGTCACTTGTAAATAGATAGTTTCTTTCTTTTTTAGTTTTTTAGATTGATTAAAAAGTCAAGAAAAAGAAACTGGATACGAAAAGAATTAGAACTCAGCTTTACTTATGCTAATAGAGAAAGAAAAAAAGCAGGTATAGATTTAATAAAATTATGAAACATACAGAAGAACAAATTATAAAAAAAGCAAAACAAATCATTAAAGATTTAGATGGTGAGTATTATTTCGAAAATTGTACAGATGGAACGTTATTTGAAGAAAATGAAAAGATTGGATACGGTAATTTGAAAGGTGAAATACTACCTTGTTGGACTGTTTTTGTCAAAACTATTTTTGATAATTCAGATCATTTATTTATTTCAGACGAAACAGGAGAGCCTTTATATTATCATAACTTTAATATGATTCTTTTTGAAGTAGCGAAAGATAAAGAAGGTAAATATTATAAAAAAGAGTAGGTATAAACGAGCTCTATTTGTTATTAATTTTATAGCAGTTTTAAGGTTACTTGAAACTGCTTTTTTAATTCTTTAATAATTTTTGACGTTGTTCTCGTGAATTTGTGATGTTAGAAGAATACCTGAAATCTATCCGAAAAAAAGTAAAATTCATTGTAAAATCTGATGAATCTGTAAAAGGGTTTAAGGAATTAAAAATAAAGTATCCTGTTATTAACAAGAACATTAAGAAATATTATAAAATTTATAAAAGAAATAAAGATGAAATTAAAATATATGCAAAAATTAAAAGATAACCCAAACTTGATTGGGGAATCTTGGGCAGTAAATAAAGGGCTTTCAAAAGAAGATACCTTGATCCTTTCCGATAAGTTTAATGATGGCAAAGAATTCCCTTTGGTTTTTAATGAGTTTTTAACTTTGGCTGGAGAGTCAAACGGACTTGATATTGTTGCAATATCGGATGACTTTGAACAACTTAGAGAAGATTGTGAAGAATCATTAGAGTACACAGGTTACAAAATGGATAGACCTTATTTTGTGTTTGATCAATTAGATAGTCAGTATAGTATTTTCTTTTTAGATGAAGACAAGGAAGATCCCGATATATATATACTGGATGCTTATGCTAAAAAAGAAGAAAATTGGCCTTTGTATAGAGATGTCAAATACACCTTTAGTAAAATGATTAACGATGCTATTTACAGAAGGTTAAATAACATTCCTTTATAAAATTAAATAAGGGATGAATAAAACAGTATTCATCCCTTATTTAGTTATTTTTAATATAGTTATAATTTCACCTAAACAATATTTCCCATTATTTTTCTATGTAAACGAATTGCAAAACCATCAGATAAACCAGCAATATAACTACATATTTGCATTACTCTATCGTATAAGTTTTCACGTTCTTGCTGATATTCTTGTGGTAATAAATTCAACACTAAGGTATCGTAATTTGATTGCTTATTATCAAACTTATTATTTAAAGCAGTTACAAAAACATCCAATAAATCGGCAATAATTTTATATCCAGCTACTTCTTTTTCTACTACCTCTTTGCTTTTATAAATTTTAGCAACACTAATTTTTATAATGTCGTTTATTTGAGCTTCATATTGGCATTTATCTAACAAGCCTTTATCAAAAGTTCCGTTTAAAATAGCTTCTTCATTTTCTAAAAATATGGCTACTGCCTCATTAATTAAAACTCCAATTGCCAACGCTCGTAAATAGCTAACCCTATCTTTTTTATGTTTTAAAGAATGGTATTTTGCGCTATCTATTGTGTTTTTAACTAGCTTAATCATATACTCTAAAGCATAATCTTCATCAATTAAACCTAAGTTAATACCATCTTCAAAATCGATAATTGTATAACAAATATCATCTGCAGCTTCTACTAAATACGCTAACGGGTGACGATAATAGGAGATTCCTGCACTTTCTTTCTGCTTCAATCCTAAATCTTCAACTAAATCTTGAAAAGCAGTCTTTTCCGACTGAAAGAAGCCATATTTCTTATCTACTATATGTTTGGTTGGCTTTTTAGGTAAACTCTCTTTAGGGTACTTAATAAAAGCTCCAAGTGTAGCATACGATAACCGTAAACCACCCTCAACACCATCTCTACTCTCCGTTAAAATTTTTAAACCGTTTGCATTTCCTTCAAAGTCTATTAAATCTTGATATTCCAGTTCTGTTAAGGCTTCTTTATATTGAAGTCCTTTTCCTGTTTTAAAATATTCTCCTATCGCTTTTTCTCCTGAATGACCAAAAGGCGGATTTCCAATATCATGCATTACAGAAGCTCCCGCAACAATAGCACCAAAATCGTTAAACGTATATCCTAATTCTACTAATTTAGGATGACGCTTTAACAGCTCCTTTCCTACTCTTCTACCTAATGTACGACCTACAACAGATACTTCTAAACTATGCGTTAAACGGGTATGTACAAAATCGGTTTTTGATAATGGAATTACCTGGGTTTTATCTTGTAAACTTCTAAAAGCTGATGAAAATATAATTCTATCAAAATCTACTTCAAATCCTAAACGAGTTTCATCTTGTTTAGCTCTCTCACGTTTTTGTGTATCTCCAAATCGTTTTAACGATAGTAATTGCTCCCAGTTCATCATTTGAATAAAATTTGTCGAATTTACTAAAAAAAGAGAAGCCTTTCGACTTCTCTTTTTTTCACTTATAATTTATTGTTTTAAGATCCACACATTAAGCAATCATCGTCTGGCGCTCCATTTTTAGAAGCGTCTACCATTGCTTTAAATTCAGAAGCACTCATTGGTTTATCATCTTCAATTACTTCTTCTTTCTTCTCAATGTTTAATGTAAACTGTTTTGCGTTTACTGCCGATTTAGTACGTAAATAATACATTCCTGTTTTTAAACCACTTTTCCAAGCATAGAAGTGCATTGATGTTAACTTACCAAAATCTGGATCTTTCATAAATAAGTTTAACGATTGAGATTGATCGATAAAATATCCTCTATGGCGAGCCATATCAATAATATCTTTCATACTCATTTCCCAAACTGTTTTATATAAATCTTTTAAGTCTTGAGGAATTTCTTCAATATGCTGGATAGATCCGTTTGCACGCATAATATCTTCCTTCATGTTGTTATCCCATAAATTCAACTCTACTAAATCTTCTAGTAAATGTTTATTTACTACAATAAACTCACCCGATAATACTCTACGTGTATAAATATTAGAAGTATATGGCTCAAAAGCTTCATTGTTTCCTAAAATTTGAGAAGTAGATGCAGTAGGCATTGGTGCAACCAATAATGAATTACGAACTCCATGCTCCATTACTTCTTTACGTAAATTACTCCAATCCCAACGACCACTTAAATCCTCTTCTTTAATTCCCCACATATTGTGTTGAAACTCTCCTTCAGACATTGGTGAACCTTTAAATGTTGAATATGGTTCTTTTGCTTTTGCAATTTCCATTGATGACGTTACAGATGCAAAATACAAAGTTTCAAATATTTCTTGATTTAACTTTTTAGCTTCATCAGATGTAAATGGCATACGTAACATAATAAATGCATCTGCCAATCCTTGAATTCCTAATCCAACTGGACGGTGACGAACATTCGAATTCTCCGCTTCTACAACCGGGTAATAATTTCTATCAATTACCGTATCTAAGTTTCTAATAACTTTTTTAGTTACTTTAAATAACTTATCATGGTCAAAAAACTTATTTCCATTTTCATCTTCACCAACAAACATTGGTATTGCTATAGAAGCTAAATTACATACTGCTACCTCATCTTTAGCAGTATATTCCATAATTTCAGTACATAAATTTGAAGAACGAATAGTTCCTAAATTCTTTTGATTTGATTTACGGTTAGCAGCATCTTTATACAACATGTACGGAGTACCTGTTTCAATTTGCGATTCTAAAATTTTCTCCCATAAATCACGCGCTTTAATGGTTTTTCTACCTTTTCCAGCGGCTTCGTAACTTGTATATAAACGCTCAAACTCTTCACCATAGCTATCAAATAAATGCGGACATTCATGTGGACACATTAACGTCCAATCAGCATCTTTTTGCACACGCTCCATAAATAAATCAGAAATCCACATCGCATAAAATAAATCACGTGCTCTCATTTCTTCTTTACCATGATTTTTCTTTAAATCAAGAAAATCATAAATATCAGCATGCCAAGGTTCTAAATACATTGCGAAAGAACCCTTACGCTTTCCTCCTCCTTGATCTACATAACGTGCAGTATCATTAAATACTTTTAACATTGGTACAATACCGTTTGATGTACCGTTTGTACCAGCAATATAACTACCTGTTGCACGAATATTATGTAGAGACAAACCAATACCTCCCGCAGATTGCGAAATTTTTGCAGTTTGTTTCAATGTATCGTAAATACCCTCTATACTATCATCTTGCATTTGTAATAAGAAACAAGATGACATTTGTGGTTTAGGTGTACCTGCATTGAATAATGTTGGCGTAGCATGTGTAAAATATTTTTTACTCATTAATTCGTATGTAGCGATTGCTTCGTCAATATCTTCTTTATGAATACCAATAGACACACGCATTAACATGTGCTGTGGGCGTTCAACAATATTCCCATTTAATTTTAATAAATAAGAACGTTCTAAGGTTTTAAAACCAAAATAATCGTAATTAAAATCACGACTATAAATAATAGTAGAATCTAATTTATCAGCGTTTTTCATGATAATTTCATACACATCATCAGCTAACAAAGGAGATTTTTTTTCTGTACGTGGATTTACATATTCATATAAATCAATCATCGTTTCTGAAAACGATTTCTTTGTATCTTTATGTAAGTTTGATACAGCAATTCTTGCAGCCAACTTTGCATAATCAGGATGAGCTGTAGTCATTGTCGCAGCTACCTCAGCCGCTAAATTATCTAATTCTGAAGTAGTTACTCCATCATACAACCCTTCAATAACACGCATCGCTACTTTTACCGGATCAACAATTTGGTTTAATCCGTAACACATTTTTTTAACCCTTGCTGTAATTTTGTCAAACATTACAGGTTCTTTTCTACCATCTCTTTTTGCTACATACATATTATTACTATTGGTTTTTAAGTTGGTTTATAGAGTCACTAAAGCATCATGCTTATAATAACTCATACATGTTAAAATAATTTTATTTCTTTTTGAAAATATTATGATGCTAAAAACACAATCGTGTTTTAGCAAAATTTACCGCATGTAGGGGGTAGCAGTATGTCGTTCTTATTTAAAAATCAGCATCGAAGCTAATGTCTCCTGTACCACCAGATGATACTCCTGCTTTTTGATACTCAGATACTCTTTTTTCAAAGAAGTTTGTTTTTCCTTCTAATGAAATCATTTCCATAAAATCAAATGGATTAGTAGCATTGTATTCTTTTTCGCATCCAAATTCTAGTAATAACCTATCGGTTACGTATTCTAAATACTGTGTCATTAATTTGGCATTCATACCAATTAAACTCACAGGTAAAGACTCAGTAATAAACTCTCTTTCAATACTTAACGCATCAATAATAATAGCTCGAATTCGGTCTTTAGGTACTTTATTTACAATATGATTATTGTGTAAATGAACTGCAAAATCACAGTGCATTCCTTCATCACGAGAAATTAGTTCATTAGAAAAAGCTAGCCCAGGTAATAATCCTCTTTTCTTTAACCAGAAAATAGAACAAAATGATCCTGAGAAGAAAATTCCTTCAACCGCTGCAAAAGCGATTAAACGTTCAGCAAATGAATCTGACTCTATCCATTTTAATGCCCATTCAGCTTTCTTTTTAATAGCAGGAAAAATTTCGATAGCTTTAAATAACCTATCTTTCTCTGCTTCGTTTTTCACATACGTATCTATTAATAATGAATACGTTTCAGAATGAATGTTTTCCATCATTATTTGAAAACCATAAAAGAACTTTGCTTCAGAATACTGAACTTCATTTACAAAGTTTTCAGCTAAGTTTTCATTTACAATTCCATCAGAAGCTGCGAAAAAAGCTAACACATGCTTAATAAAATAACGCTCATCATCTGATAATTTAGTTTCCCAGTCTACAACATCTACAGATAAATCAATTTCTTCAGCAGTCCAAAAACATGCTTGTTGTTTTTTGTACCATTCCCATAAGTCATTATGTTGAATTGGAAAAATTACAAATCTGTCTTTATTCTCTTGTAAAATTGGTTCAATACTAGCCATTCTGTAAACTAAAATTTAATGTGTTATTTTTAGGTTGTTAGGGGAAAACAAAGATTGGAATTTTTACTAAAAATTGAAAGCCATACTTATTCACAAATCCCTTGAAGTTTTTAACAAAATGATGTTTTTAAGTTTTTAACGCTCTAAAAACACAATTCTTAAAAAACTACTAATCAAATAATTAAAAACCAAAAAAAAGCTTCCGTAGTGATAATCACTGAGTTTCTTAAAACAGTTCATTTCATAAAAAAAAGTGATGTTTTTAACATCACTTTTTTATTTTTAAAACGTCTCCAATTATTTGTTCAATTTGTTTTTTGGGGAGTGCTCCATTTGCCATTTGTGGCTCTTCACCTTTAGGGCAAAAAAGCATAGAAGGTATACTTCGAATACCAAACGCTGCAGAAAGTTCTTGTTCTGCTTCCGTATCTACTTTATAAATATGTATTTTACCTTCATACTCATTACTTAAATCTTCTAAAACAGGAGCTAATGCCTTACATGGACCACACCAATCAGCATAAAAATCAATAATTGCTGGAATTTCACCTTCAAAACTCCATTCTTTATTCTTTTCATAGTTAAAAACCTTTTCAAGAAAAGTTTCCTTTGTTAAATTTTCTGTCATTTTTTAAAATTAATTATAACCTTACTTTTACTTTAAATCTCTTAATTGTAAAATTAGTCGTTTTAACTGATAATAATTACAAAAAATAGATTTATGTTAAAATCCTCTTAAAATGTAACACTCTTGCCTATTTTTCTTCTAACTTTGAGAGAATTATCTAATTCTTTTTTAAGATGAAAAAACTAATCATTCCTATTCTAATTACTGGCTCTATATTTATGGCTTGTAAAGAATCAAAAAACACAAAAAGAGACATTACTGTGAACTACCCTGAAACTACTAAAATTCCCGTAGTTGATGATTATTTTGGAACAAAAATAACAGACAACTATCGTTGGTTAGAAGATGATAAAAGTAAAGAAACTGAAGCTTGGGTTAAAGCTGAAAATGAAGTTACCTTCGATTACTTAGATAAAATTCCTTATCGTAAAGAATTAAAAAATCGATTGTCTGAATTATGGAATTACGAAAAACTAGGCGTTCCTTTTAAAAGAGGCGACTATACGTACTTCTATAAAAACAATGGTTTACAAAACCATTATGTTTTATATAGAAAAGACAAAGATGGTAAAGAAGAGGTTTTTTTAGACCCAAATACATTTGCAGAAGACGGAACTACATCATTAGGTTCGGTTAGCTTTTCAAAAGACAAAAAAACGTTAGCTTATTCAATATCAGAAGGCGGAAGTGATTGGAGAAAAGTAATCATTATGGATGCTGAGTCAAAAGAAATTAAAGAAGACACTATTGTTGATGTTAAATTTTCTGGAATATCATGGAAAGGAAACGATGGTTTCTACTATTCAAGCTATGACAAGCCTAAAGGAAGTCAGCTATCTGCTAAAACTGATCAACATAAATTATATTACCATAAATTAGGAACAAGTCAAAAAGAAGACAAGGTAATTTTTGGAGCTAAACCTGAAGAAAAACATAGATATGTTAGTGGTGGTGTTACCGAAGATGGTAAGTATCTTTTTATTTATCCAAGAATATCTACTTCTGGGAATAAATTATTAATGAAAGATTTATCAAATGACAATAATCCTATTGTTACAATTTTAGATACTGACAATAGTGATACTTATGTTATAGAGAATAAAGGAACTCAGTTATATTTAGTTACTAACCTTAATGCACCGAATCAAAAAATAGTTACAGTTGATGCATCAAATCCTACAGAAAAGAACTGGAAAGATTTTATTCCTGAAACAGAGAATGTATTAAGTCCGTCAACTGGTTCTGGTTATTTCTTTGCTGAATATATGGTAGATGCTGTTTCAAAAGTATTACAGTATGATTACGATGGAAAATTAGTTAGAGAAATAAAATTACCTGGAGTAGGATCTGTTGGTGGTTTTGGAGGAAAAAAAGAAGCTAAAGAGTTATATTTTTCATTCACCAATTATAACACTCCTGGATCTTCATATAAATTCAATCCAGAAGATGGTACTTATGAGATATACTGGAAACCAAATATTGCTTTTGATGCTGATGGATATGAAAGTAAACAAGTATTTTACACTTCAAAAGATGGTACAAAAGTACCTATGATTATAACGTATAAAAAAGGAATAAAGCTTGATGGAAACAACCCTACTATACTATATGGTTATGGAGGATTTAATGTAAGTTTAACGCCAAGTTTTAGTGTTGCAAATGCCGTTTGGATGGAACAAGGTGGTGTGTATGCTGTACCTAATTTACGTGGTGGTGGTGAATATGGAAAAAAATGGCACGATGCAGGAACTAAACTAAAAAAACAAAATGTTTTTGACGATTTTATAGCCGCTGCTGAGTATTTAATTAAAGAAAAATATACCTCATCAGAGTATTTAGCTATTCGTGGTGGATCAAATGGAGGTTTATTAGTTGGAGCAACTATGACACAACGACCAGATTTAATGAAAGTAGCGCTACCTGCAGTTGGAGTATTAGATATGTTACGTTATCACACATTTACAGCTGGAGCTGGTTGGGCTTATGACTATGGAACTTCTGAGCAAAGTAAAGAAATGTTTGAATACTTAAAAGGCTATTCACCTGTACATAATGTAAATAAAGATGTAAAGTATCCTGCAACTATGGTAACAACTGGTGACCATGATGATAGAGTGGTACCAGCCCATAGTTTTAAATTTGCAGCTGAACTACAAGACAAACAAAAAGGAGCTAACCCTGTTTTAATTAGAATTGAAACAAATGCAGGTCATGGAGCAGGTACCCCAGTAGCAAAAACTATTGAACAGTATGCTGATATATTTGGATTTACATTATTTAACATGGGCTTTGATCAATTACCAAACCCATCTAAATCAAAAATTAAAAGTTAAGCTTTGTAACATTTTCTCCCATTTATTGTCTTATTAAATAAACCTGGCGAAAAAGTTTATTAAAGAAAAGGATGAAAAATACTATTGAAGAGAAAACATCTAAGTTTTGCATTTAATTAAATCAATCTAATTATATATAATGAAAACCATACATAAACTTGTTTTTACAACAGCTGTAGCCTCTTTAGGTGTTGTTGCTTGTAAAACTGAAAAAAAACCTGAAGAGAAAGCTCAAGGTATCATATTAGAAAACATGGACACATCTGTTAAACCTACAGATGATTTCTTTAGATATGTTAACGGTACTTGGTTAGATAAAACTGAAATTCCTGCCGATAGAACTTCTTGGGGTGGCTTTGGAGAACTTCGTAAAAAAACGGATGCCGATGTATTAGCTATTTTAAATAAAGCTATTGAAGAAGGTAATTTTCCAAAAATAAAAGATTCTAAAGGAAATGAAATAGATTCAGACCAAGAGAAGGCAGTGAACTATTATGAAAGCATCATGGATACTGTATCACGTAATAAACAAGGTATAGCTCCTGTAGCTCCATATTTAGCTAAGATTGATGCTATAAAAACTAAAAAAGATGTTGAAACATATTTAACTAATATGGCTCAATACGGAGGTGGTGGTTTTTATGATTTTGGTGTTTTTAACGACTTAAAAAACAGTAGTATGAATGCTGGTTATTTAAGTGGTGGTGGTCTTGGTTTATCTAGAGATTATTATGTAGATGAAAAAGTAAAAGACAAATTAGAAAAATACCAAGAGTTTGTTGCTAAAATGTTAGTTAAATTTGGTGATGATGAAGCTACTGCTAAAAAAAATGCAGCAAATATTGTTGCTTTTGAAGCTAGTTTAGCTGAACCAATGATGACTAAAGAAGAGCGAAGAGACACTCGTAAAATGTATAACCCAATGACAGTTGCTGAACTTCAAGAATTAGCACCTGCAATTGATTGGGATGCTCATTTAAAAGGAATTGGTGTTAACAATATTGAAAAAATAATTGTTACTGATCCTGGGTACTTTAAAGCAATGAATGATATTTTTACAACTCGTTCTGTAGAAGATATCAAATTAGTATTACGTTGGAATACTATTAACACTTCACTTAACTTATTAAGTACTGATTTAGAAATAGCAAACTGGGAGTTTTACAGCAAAACAATGCGTGGTGCTAAAAAACAACGCCCAAGAAATGAGCGTGCTTTAGGAAACTTAAACGGTGCTATCGGTGAAGCTTTAGGTAAATTATACGTTGATGCTAAATTTCCGCCAGAAGCAAAGAAAAAAGCTAAGGAAATGATTGATAATGTAATGTTAGGTTTCGAAAAACGTATTGCTCAATTACCTTGGATGAGTGAAGAAACTAAAGAGAAAGCTTTAGCAAAATTACATAAGTTAACCGTTAAAATTGCATATCCTGATAAGTGGAAAGATTATTCTGCATTACAAGTAAAAGGCTTAAAAAATGGAGGTACATATTTTGAAAATGCAATTAATGTAGCTAAATGGAATTATAATAAAAACATGGCTAAATTAGGTAAGAAAGTTGACAGAACTGAATGGGGAATGTCTCCTCAAACTGTAAACGCTTACTTTAATCCAGTAAATAATGAAATCGTATTTCCAGCAGCAATTTTACAACCTCCTTTTTACAACTACAAAGCTGATGAAGCTGTAAACTATGGAGGAATTGGAGCTGTTATCGGTCATGAAATTTCTCATAGTTTTGATGATTCTGGTGCTCGTTTTGATGGTGATGGAAACTTAAAAAATTGGTGGACAGAAGATGATTCAAAAAAGTTTAAAACTATTGGAGACAAGTTAGTTAAACAATACAGTGATATTATTGCTATAGATAGCATGCACTTAAACGGTAAATATACATTAGGAGAAAATATTGGAGATTTAGGAGGAGTTCAAGCTGCTTATGAAGGTTTACAAATTTTCTTAAAAAAGAATGGTCGTCCTGCTGATATTGACGGTTTTACTGCTGAGCAACGTTTCTTCCTTTCTTGGGGTACTATTTGGAGAACAAAAATGCGTGATGAAGCTTTAAAAAACTTAATCATGACCAATACACATGCTCCTGGACAATATAGAGCTTATATGCCTCTTAAAAACGTAGATGCTTTTTACAAAGCTTTTGACGTTGAAGAAGGTGATAAAATGTATATAACACCTGAAGAAAGAGTTAGAATTTGGTAAACAAACCTTAGTCTTAAAATATTACAATTCTTAAGAATTGCTTTTAAAATAAAAACCGATACAGATGTATCGGTTTTTTTTTATTTTTCTTTACTTAATCAACTAATTCCACACAATGGAATCCTTTCTTTTCAACTTTATTAATAATATCAACTTCTTCTATAAAATCAGTTGCTTCTATTCGTAAAACATTATCAATATCTTCAATATCAATTGATACATCAATTATATTACTATCTTCATTAAATAGTTTATGAATCGATTTCACTTTATGTTCAGTATTTATATCTGTTCCGTAAATAAATAATTTCATAATTTATTCTTGTTTAGTATCTGTATTACTGTTTTCATCTATACGCTCTTTGAATTTTTCGTAAGCGTCACTCCCCTCCTCTTTCCAGAATTTTTCATAATGTTCCCAGTCAGAAACATTCTTATTACATCTGTTTTTATCAAAAGATCTAAATTTATGCTTCTTTTTTTCTCTTGGAGAGCAGTCCGAACTATGTTTTCCTCCAGAGCATAATAAAATTTTAGACAAAATAAATAACCCTACTGCTTGCCAATAACTAATAACTCGTAACCCGAATATCTCTGGCATTAATGTATTCCATAACCACATAATTACATACCCAAATAATATGGCTAATCCAATAATTGCTATCACTCCAAAAACTATTCTTCCTATAAATATCCCTAACGATTCTCCTTTAACCCTTTCTTTAAATAAATTTTCCATCTGTTTTAATTCTTGTTATTTTTTAATTCTATTTTTTTTAATAAAAGTCCTAATGCTCTATGTCTTCTAGACATTAATGTTCCTATTGGTACTCCTAAATCTTGTGCTAATTCATTATATGTATACCCTTCAAAATCGATAGCTATAATTATTTCTTTATATATTGGCTTTAAACTCAACATTCTTACTTTAATTTCTTCCTTCATTGCTTCTGAATAAACATCTTCAGAAGCTCCATATAAAGCTTGTGTAAGCTCATTTAACTTTAAAGCATCAATATCTTCATCTGAAATATTTTGTTTGTTCTTCCTCATCCTATCAATAATCTTATTTCTTAATGACCTGTATACAAAACTTGCCACGTTATTAATAGGAGAATATCCACTTACACCTGAAAACAATTTAAGCGCAACATCTTGAATAATATCTTCAGCATCTTGATTAATATTTTGCTTTATTTTAGACCTAACGTAAGATTTAAGAACATTATATTCTTTATCAAAAAATGCTTTGAGTTTTTTATTATTTTCTGATTTGTGGTTCATTTATAAGCTTTTTAATCGCTCTTCAATTATAAAGACGTAGCTTTTATAATCTATTGCATTTTTTTATAAAAAAATTAAAAATCATCGTTTAATATAAAGAGGTATTATTTTATTCCTTTGCTTATTTTTGTTCTATGCTACACGTAAATAATATTTCTTTTCAATATTCTACACAAAACAACACTTTACAAAATGTAAGTTTTACACTACAAGAAGGAGAAAACCTATGCATAATGGGAGAAAGTGGCTGTGGAAAATCTACATTGTTGAAAATTATTTATGGCTTATTAGATGTAAATAAAGGTACTATCTTTTGGAAAAAAACTCAAATTTTAGGGCCTTCTTATCATTTGGTTCCTGGTATGGATTTTTTTAAATATGTGGCGCAAGATTTTGACTTAATGCCTTACACTACTGTAAGTGAAAATATTGCAAAATTTTTATCACGTTTTTACCCTGAGAAAGCACAACAACGAACGAAAGAGTTGCTTGAAGTTATTGAAATGACCGAATTTGCTGATGAGAAAGTTAAAAATTTAAGTGGTGGACAACAACAACGAGTTGCTATTGCTAGAGCGCTTGCTAAAGAACCAGAGCTACTATTGCTAGACGAACCTTTTGGGCAAATAGATAATTTTAAAAAAAACTCTTTAAGAAGAAATTTATTTACTTATTTAAAAAGTAAAAACATTGCATGTATTGTAGCTACGCATGATGGTGGTGATGCTCTTTCTTTTGCCGATAAAATGATTGTAATTAGAAATAATCAAATACTTGCTAAAAACACTCCTAAAAACCTATATAACGCACCTAGAGAAAAGTATATAGCTTCTTTATTTGATGATGTAAATGAAGTAACAGTTAACAATACAAAATTACTTTTGTATCCTCATCAAATTAAAATTGTAGAAAAATCAACTATTATTGCTACCGTTTTAAACTCATATTATAAAGGATTTTACTGGCTAATAGAAACTGATTTAGAGGGGCAAAAATTATTTTTAAATCACAATAGTTACATAGATAAAAAAACAACAGTTTCACTAGAGATTAATAGTGAAACTGTTTAAAAATTCAAACTACTCGTTATAGATTGATAATTACTTCTTATAAAACAGATAGAAGTTACCAATCCCTACTTTTAGTATTAAAGTATATTTTTTATAGCTATCTTTTTTCCATTAAAAGTAAGCTCGTCATTAACAGTTTTTCCTAATAATAACTTTCCTATTGGGGAAGAAACTGAAACTGCAAAAAAAGTTTTATTATTAACAATTATTTTACCTGCTGAAATACTTAAAAAGTAAGTAAACAAATTTGTTTCAATAATACTACCAAGGCAACTAGTACTAGAATTGGCAGTTAACACTATTCTTGCTAAGGTTTCTTTCATTTGCTGAACTCCATTTAATTGTTGGCCAGCTTTTTCCATTTCTAATTGTAACATAGCACGTCCTGTTTCATGCTTATCACCTGCTGAGCTTTTTGTTTCAGAGTGTAATGCTTTCTTATTTGAACTTATAATGTTCTCAATTGTTTGTAAACGATTATTTACAAAAGCCTCACATTCATTATATAATAATTCTTTTACATTCATGTTAAATCTGCTAATTCCTTTCCTATTAAACTACCTATTGCAACTCCCATTCCACCTAAACGAACTCCACAATAAACATTATTTGACACCTGTTTTACTATTGCTTTTTTTTGATTTCCTACTCCCATTATTCCACTCCATCTATAATCAACTTCAACTTTCTTATTTGGTAAAATAACTTCTTGTAAAATTTCATCTAACTTATTTTGAATTAAGTCGGTTTGTTCAAAACTAGTAGTCTCTTCTGTTTTAAAATCTAGGTTTCTACCTCCACCTAATAATATTCTATTATCAATGTTTCTAAAATAATAATATCCTTTATCTAAATGAAATGTTCCTTTTATCTGTAAATTCTCAATAGGCTTAGTAACCAATACTTGAGCTCTTGCTGGCTTTACGTCTTCTTTTAATAATTCTTTAGCAAACCCATTCGTTGCTATTAATAATTTTTTGGAAAAAAACTCAATTTTGTTTGTTTTGATATGAACTTTGTTTTGTCCTTCGATATAACTTTCTAAAGCAATTCCATTCAATATTTTTATATCTAAATCTTGTGCTTTTTTCAATAGTTGAGTAACCATTTTACCAGTATCTATTTGACCTTCTAAAGAATTAGTTATATAGTTTTTATAGATATTCTCAAACCTAAAAACATTGTCATTAACAGTAAATACATTTCTTTTAAATAATGGATTTAATAACATGTTTATTTCATCTATCTTATCTAAACATTCGTTATAAAAACCTGTATCTAAAAATAATTCATGTCCTTTATTTTGTTGAAAGCTTATATTTTCATCCCCTAAATTAGTTCGTAATAACTGTAAGCCTTCCCATCTTTTTTTTACCAAATTAAAAACCTCTTCTTTGCTGTGTGTTTTTAAATCATCTATAAGTTCAGATAAACTACCAAAACAAGCAAATCCAGCATTTTTACTGCTAGCCCCTTGGGGTAAAACTCCTTTTTCAAGTATAACTATTTTGGCTTTAGGATATTTATTTTTAAGTTGAAAAGCACAATTTAACCCCACAATTCCACTTCCAATAATGGTAAAATCAATATTAGAAAACCACTCTTTTAACTCCCAATAACTATAATTCAACATTTTTTAATCTATAATAAATTAGTAACTTGGCATACTCCTTGAATTTAATGAAACTAAATAATACAAAATGAAAATAATGAAACTCTTCAGTCTATTAGTTTTAACTATTAGTTTTACTCAGTGCGCTAGCATGCAATTTGAAAAAACTCCTCCTTTTACAATTAAAGGAGCTAGCTATGTAAATATCACTGGTGGTATGCCTGGTAATAACAGTACAGATGTAAAAATAGCTTTTTCTTCTCCAAAAAAAGTAGTTTTTGAAAAACTCTATTTTATGAATAAAATTATAGACGTAACTATAGAAACTAAAGAAAACTCAAAATATATTATTGGAAGACACTATTATTCTTCAGGAAATACTAAGTATGACTTACAATTACATGATGATCCTAAAAAAGAATACGGTAATACTACTAAAAAAACAGAAAAGAAGTTTCCTTTTGAATTAAAAGAAAATGTAGCTGTTTTAAGCTATAAAGAAGCTGGTAAAACAAAATATTTTAAAATAGAAAACATAAAAAAAGGGAAAGATGTAATTATGCAATAATTTTTCTTAAACCCAATAAAAAACCCCATTTAAATATTTTAAATGGGGTTTTTAGTATTATTAAAACACTATTATAAATCAAATTTAATTCCTTGAGCTAATGGTAACTCATCAGAATAATTTACTGTGTTTGTTTGACGACGCATATATACTTTCCAAGCATCAGATCCAGACTCACGTCCTCCACCTGTTTCTTTTTCACCACCAAAAGCACCTCCAATTTCAGCACCTGAAGTACCAATATTTACGTTTGCAATACCACAATCAGAACCAGCATATGATAAAAACTTCTCAGCTTCTTTCATTTCACTTGTCATAATTGAAGATGATAAACCTTGTGCTACACCATTTTGTAATTCAATAGCATTTTCTACTTCTCCAGAATATTTCATTAAATATAAAATTGGAGCAAATGTTTCATGCTGTACTATTTCAAAATGATTTTCTGCTTCAATAATCGCTGGCTTAACATAACATCCACTTTCGTATCCTTCTCCTTCTAAAACTCCTCCTTCTACTAATACTTTTCCTCCTTCAGCTTTTGCTTTTTCTATTGCAGCTAAATAGGTATTTACAGCATCTTTATCAATTAATGGTCCTACATGATTATTTTCATCTAATGGGTTTCCAATTTTAATTTGCCCATAAGCACCAACTATCGCATCTCTTACTTTATCGTAAACTGATTCATGAATAATTAATCTACGTGTAGATGTACAACGTTGACCACAAGTTCCTACTGCTCCAAATACAGCTCCTGGAACAACCACTGTTAAATCTGCAGTTGGTGTAATAATAATTGCGTTGTTTCCTCCTAATTCTAATAAAGATTTACCAAAACGCTCAGCAACTGTAGCTCCAACAATACGTCCCATTCTTGTAGATCCAGTAGCAGATACTAATGGAATACGAGTATCAGTAGTAATATACTCTCCTACTTTATAATCACCATTAACAATACAAGAAATACCTTCTGGTAAGTTATTTTCTTTTAAAACATCTGCAATAATATTTTGACATGCTACTGAACATAAAGGAGCTTTTTCTGAACCTTTCCATACACATACATCACCACAAATCCAAGCTAAAGCAGTATTCCAAGCCCAAACAGCTACTGGGAAGTTAAATGCAGAAATAATTCCTACCACACCAATTGGGTGCCATTGTTCTCTCATTACGTGTCCTGGTCTTTCTGAAGGAATTACTTGTCCGTTTAATTGACGAGATAAACCTACTGCAAAATCACAGATATCAATCATTTCTTGAACTTCTCCTAAACCTTCTTGATAAGATTTACCCATTTCATAAGAAACTAATTTACCTAATGGCTCTTTTAATTCTCTTAATTTATTTCCAAACTGACGAACAATTTCTCCTCTTTGTGGAGCTGGCATTGTTCTAAAAGTTTTAAAAGCCGAAGTAGCGGCATCCATTACCTTATCGTAATCTTCTCTAGTTGTAGTTTTTACTTTTCCTATTAACTTACCATCAACTGGAGAGTATGATTCAATAATTTCTCCATTAGAAAAATTTACAGAACCAGTTGAAGTTCCATTGTTTATTTCTTTTAAGCCTAATTCTTTAATAGCTTTATCAATTCCAAAATCAGTCATTTATTTCTAGTTTAATTATTGTTCAACTTTTATGGAAACAAAACTACGAATAAAAATACATTTCAAAAATTAAACATTCAAAGGTTTTTTGTTGTTTTTTACAACTTTTTGTATTAAAAAAAACAAAAAGACTAATTACTAAAAAAACCATCTATAAAAACAAACAGTTTATATAGATGGCACACTTTAAAACCCAGAAGTAGGATTATTGAATTGTAAAAACTCAATTTATTTATAAATCTAATTTCCCCTTAAAAAATAGATGCTTTTTATAAAACACTCAAATACTTAGTATTTACAAGTAACCTACTTCTTTTTTGTAAAAACAAATCAATTATTCTACTATTAATTTCTTAGTCATTCCATTAACATTAATAAAGTATACTCCAGTTTTTAGATTTGGAATAGCTATTTCATGCTGTGAATTAAATGAATTTAGTTTTAATTTAGTTAATATCCTTTTAACAAGAATATTTCCTGAAAAGTCAGAAATATTTACATGAATATTTGTTCCTTTTAAATTATTAAAAGATACTATTACCACTCCTTCTTTTGCAGGATTTGTTATTATGTTAAAACTTTGCTTAACAGTTAAGTTATTACAAGGACCTAAATTTGTCCAATAACCATAAATTGGAGCCCACCAAACTGTAATTTGAGCTTCAAACACATTTCCGTTGTATACAACTTTATCACCTTTTTGGTAAAAAACACCACTTCTATATTCTGGTATTCCATTACATCCTCCAGTAGTGCCTTCAGTTACAAAACTTACGGTATTTGAATATGGCGACTTATCTCCATTACTACAAGTATAACGAACTCTTAATTGATATGAAGTACTTGCACTTAAATTAGTAAATGAATACGATGAACTAGATACGTTAACTAAATTATAACTGCTATCAGAAGATTTTTTATATTCTAATTCGAAAGAAGTTATCCCTAAAACTGGTGACCATGAAACATCTGCACTATTTGTTGTAATACTAGAAATATCAATATTATTAATTGCTTCACAAACATTTGTATCATCTTGTAATGTAGTAAACCTAATTTCGCTTGAATAAGGTGAATCGTTTTCTAAAGCTGAAAAACTAGAAGAACATGGTCCTAAATCTTTCCATAAGTATGAATGTGTATTACCAGTAGGAGGAATATTGTATAAATTATCAGCTAAACTTTCATATTTTTTCCCATTATAAGTAACCTTATCACCAGTCATATAAATAGACGGATATGACTGATATGCTGAAACACCATCACAGCCAGTATCACCTCCACCGTCATTACAACTATATTTAATTCTAGCTAAGTAAGTTGTATTTGGTAATAGCCCATTAATTGAAATAGATGATCCATTTGCTGAGGTAATTGTATAACTATTACTAGTTTCTTTTCTATATTCAACGGTGTAAGAATTAATAGAAGGAACACTGTTCCAAGAAAGAACTACAGAGTTTTTAGAAACATTAGAAATATTTAATCCAGTAACTGGATCACACTTGGGAGGATCTATAATATTTTTTGTTCTAAATGAAATAACAGATGAATATGTAGCTAATTTCCCATCACATGTATAGGTTACTCTAACTTGATATAATGTATTTGAACTAAGACCCGTCAAGGTTTGAGAAGCTCCATTTACAGTAGTTTGGGTATAATTAGTATCAGTAGATTTCTTATATTCAAGTTTATAATTAGAAACCCCTGATTTAGCTGTCCAATTTATAGTTGCACTTGCAACTGATACATTTGAAGCTATTACATTTTCAATCACTGAACAGTCAGAGGTACTACACCCAGAACCTGAATATTTTGAGCCAATACCTACAGCATACATTGCATCAGTAGTAGCTACTAATTCACAAGAATTTGCTCCATATAAATCGGTTGCTGCATTTATCACTGCATTTCTTGCTGATGAATAATTAGAACTTGAAGTTAAATACCTTGTAAGTGCCCTATAAGCAACTTGAGCTGCTTTTTCGATACCTATTCCTTTTACATTATATGAACTTCCTTTATCATTTGAACCTTGCTTACCTTGTGATAAAATATAAAACCAGTGATTTAACACTCCACTATTAATATGAACACCTCCATTATCACCAGAGCCTGTATACCAATTTGTACCATTGTAAGTGTCTGGTTGCCTATGTTGTTTAGGATTCGATAAAGAACGTTGAAAAGAAATATTTTCTCCTAAGGTCCAAACATTAGAGTCTAGCCTATTGAACGCATAATATTCAGCATAACATCCAAAAATATCACTAAACCCTTCATTCATAGCTCCAGATTCATTTCTATACACTAAACCCGCTGAGGTTTGAGTAACTCCATGTGCTATTTCATGACCAACTACATCAAGAGGAGTAAAAGGAGCTCCACTTGAAGCATTTCCAAAATATGTCCAAGATCCTACCCAAAATGCATTATTATCTGCTCCTTGACCTGAGCCATTAACGAATATATTAACTTTTCCACCTGAGCCATTATAGCTTGACCTACCAAAAACACTTTTAAACATGTCCCATGTTTGTTCTGCTCCCCAATAAGCAGCCATATAATAACCTTCATTACCAGAATTTCCAAAACCATTAGCAGTAGTACTAGAAATAACAGAACCTCCAGATGGTGGTGTACTTCCAAAACCTATACTTCTACCGTTTAAATTAGTAATAGAGATATTTCTGTTTCCTGTTTGAGAAGCTGTATACCTTCCTGTTGAACCAGAAACTGTAATACTTTTAGTTCCATAAAATCTAGTTTGGGTAGAACCTGTAGCAAACATTTCTTCTTCTTTTGTATGCGATTCTTCTTTACAAGAATGTTTCTCCATTCCAGGAAAAGCGGAATGTTTTAATACCTCAGTAAAAACAGTTTCTCCATTTGATGCGTTTATATATACTTTTTTTCTTTCAAAAGGCTCTTCAGAATATAAATCAAATTTATACACCAGCTCTAATTCACTTGAATTTAAGTTATTTCCTTTAGAGATATAAACTAAATTATCATCTTTTACTTTAGATTTTATTTGATTATGGCCCCAAGTAAGGGCTTTTCCTGTCAATTCTTTCAAAGCAAACCTTAACGCTTGATCAGATGATATACTTGATTTTTTTTGAATTCCAGTAGTTTTTAATATTGTTTTAAATATTTCACCATTTACTGAATACACTTTTCCTTTTCGAGCATGTAAAACATAGTAGGCGTTTTCAACTGGTATATCATTTAAATACTGTTGATATTTTATATGGGTTATACCAAGTTCATCCGTTTCATTAGACACTTCAGTAAAAGTAAAGTTTGAAGAAATTTTAAAAGTTTTTCTTAAAAAACCGATTGCTGAATTAATAGCTGGTTGACTATTTCCTTGTATTTGTACGTACCTAGGAGCCAAACCTTTTTCTCCGTTTTGAAGAATAATAATATTGTTTTGGGAATACGTTATTCCAGTTATCATTGATAAAAACACAACGATTAAAAGTTTATTTAATTTTGTTTTCATTGTTTAGAAAGGTTTATGATTAAAACCGCTAATTACCACAAAAACAAAATATTAAACAAAGTAACAATGTCTCTAAACATGTTTAGAGACATCTCAAAAAATTGATACAATTAATAACTTATAAATAAATACTATTTTATTTATTTTTAATAAAATCATGTGGTGAAACCCCCACAATTATCTTAAAGTTTTTATAAAACGAAGCTCGTGAATTATACCCTACTTCATGAGCTAAAGCTTCAATACTATATTTTTCATATTTTTTATCTAAAACTAATCTCTTAAACTCTTCAATTCTGTATTCATGTACAAACCTGTTAAAATTCTTGTTCTTAATTTCATTAATAGATTTTGATATTAATCGATCTGGGATTTTAATATAGTTTGACAGAAAAGTTAAATTTAGTGAAGGATTTAAATACAATTTTTCACTTGTCATATAATGATCAATTGTTTTACAAACATCGATAAGTTCTTTTTGAATTTCATTCAAAGAAACTTTATTTAAGTTAATAACGTTTGATATGTTAATTTGAACTAAACTAGCAATGGTTATATAGTATAACGAAATCAAAAATAGTACTTCAATTAATATGTGATAACTTTTATTATTCAAAAGTAAAAATCGTCCAAAAAAACCTAAAAAATTTAAAGCTATACATATAACACAAAAAGCTGTAAGCCATAATAGTGTTTTATACTTTACATCCTCATAGTGCTCTAAAAGTTTCTTTTTATGTATTAAATTAATTTTAATTATTCTGATACAGAAATAACCTATAAATATTGATGATGAAAACATATAAACATCCATAAACCCATAAATAAAAAGTTTTTCTATAAGGCTAGGAACAAACCAAACAAGAATAAACAATACAGAAAACACTACTGTTTCTATAATTGCTAGTAGATAATATTTAAACTTGTTTTTTATTATAACACCAGATGTTTCTGATGCATAAAAAAATAAGAAAACAATAGTTAAAAAATTAAAATTTACTGGTAAAAAAATCAAGTAAATATTATGATACGTTCTTAACAAAATTATTTTTACTGTTTCAATAAAAAGGGTAAGAAAAAAGAAACCTAAATACCTGTTTAATTTAAATTTTTGAGATTTGTATAAAAAAAATATTAACGTTATTAGTAATGTTTGTACACTACTTATAAAGTAACAGGAATTTAACATGATATTTGTTTAGTTAGTTCATTTTGTTTGGAATTTAACTAAGATAAATAATTAATTATTAATATTTTAAAAACAAATAAACATCAAACAAATAATTGAATTTTGTTAAAAACTAAAATATTAAAAGTAACATAAAATTGAAAAGTCATATTTTTGATATCAAATTAATTATCAAACACTAACACAAAAAATGAAACAAATAACTACTATTTTACTATTGCTGTTGTTTTTAAGCAGTTGTAAAAACGATAAAAAACAAAAAACAAAAAACACTAAAGATATCAAACAAAATGAGTTTGCTATTATTATTCACGGAGGTGCTGGTACTATTTTAAAAAAGAATATGACTCCAGAAAAAGAAAAAGCATACCAACAAAAATTAGAAGAAGCTATAAAAGCAGGATATTCGATTTTAAAAAAAGGTGGTTCGAGTACTAAAGCAGTTGAAGCATCAATACATATTATGGAAAACTCTCCTTTGTTTAATGCTGGTAAAGGTGCAGTTTTTACAAATGCTGAAACCAATGAAATGGATGCTTCTATAATGGAAGGTAAAACTCTAAATGCTGGTGCTGTTGCTGGTGTTAAAACAGTTAAAAACCCAATTTCTGCAGCCATCCAAGTTATGAATAATTCTAACCACGTATTATTATCAGGAATTGGTGCTGATAATTTTGCTAAGGAAAAAGGATTAGATATTATGGATCCAAGTTATTTTTATACTGAAAAACGATTCAAATCTTTACAACGAATAAAAAATAAAGAGAAGACACAATTAGACCATGATGAAAAATCTGCATTTTATGATACTGATATTAAAGATAGTAAATTTGGTACTGTAGGTTGTGTTGCCTTAGATAAAAAAGGAAATATTACTGCTGGTACTTCTACTGGTGGAATGACTAATAAACGTTGGAATAGAATAGGAGATTCTCCTATAATTGGAGCAGGTACGTATGCAAATAATGCTACATGTGGGGTTTCTTCTACAGGATGGGGTGAATATTTTATTAGAGGTGTTGTAGCCCATGATATTGCAGCACAAATGGAATATAAAAACGTTTCTTTAAAAGAAGCTACCAATGATGTTATTCAAAACAAACTTACGAATCTTGGTGGAACTGGTGGTATCATTGCTCTTGATAAAAATGGTAACATGTCGTTTGAGTTTAATACAGCTGGTATGTATAGAGCATCAATGAATGATAAAGGAGAATTAATCGTAAAGATTTATAAAGAATAAAAGCTATTGTTTTTAAAATTAAAACCCACATTTTTTATGTAAAATGTGGGTTTTAATTTTACTCTATGATGTACTTATTTATTCACCTTCAAGTTTCATTGAAAGTTCGAGCCATCGTTCTTCTTTTTTTTCTAAACTATCAATTGTTTCTTGAAGTTCTTTTGATTTATCATTAATCTCTTCAGGAGAATATTCAACATTCATAAATTTCCCTTCAATCAATTGTTTCTTTTTTTGAAGTTTTTCAATATCTTTTTCTAATAAGCCCCATTCGCGCTTTTCATCAAAACTTAATACTGCCTTTTTAGCTGTTTTAACAGGCTTTATAACTTCTTTCTTTATCTCCCTTGATTCTTTTACCTTTGAGTCTTCATAAGCCCTAAAATCAGAGTAATTCCCTGGGAAGTTATCAATTTGTCCTTCACCTCTAAACACAAATAAATTATCAACTATTTTATCCATAAAATAACGGTCGTGAGATACCACCATTAAGTTACCAGGATAATCTAATAAGAAGTTTTCTAATACATTTAAGGTTACAACATCTAAATCGTTTGTAGGCTCATCTAAAATTAAAAAATTAGGGTTCTGTATTAAAACAGCACATAAATACAATCGTTTTTGCTCACCTCCACTTAATTTTTCTACAAAATCATGCTGCTTTTTCCTATCAAAAAGGAAACGTTCTAACAATTGTCCTGCTGATATTTTTCGTCCTTTTGATAATGGAATATATTCACCAAACTCTTTAACTACTTCAATTACTTTTTGTCCTGGTTTTATTTCAATACCATTCTGAGTGTAATATCCAAACTTTACAGTTTCACCTATAACAACTTTTCCACCATCTAAAGGTATACCACCAGTTAGCATATTCAAAAAAGAAGATTTTCCTGTACCATTTTTACCAATGATACCTATACGTTCTCCACGCTTAAAAACATATTCAAACCCGTCTAAAATTACTTTATCATCAAATGATTTTCGCATTTTATGAAGCTCAATAATTTTACTTCCTAAACGCTCCATATTAATTTCTAACTGAACTTCATGTTCGTTACGTCGTTTATGGGCTTTTTCTTTAATTTTATAAAAATCATCTGTACGAGATTTAGATTTTGTTGTTCGTGCCTTAGGCTGACGACGCATCCAGTCTAATTCTTTTTTAAATAAACTTTTTGCTTTCCCTAAATTGGTTGCTTCAAGTGCTAATCGTTCTTCTTTATTTTGTAGGTAATATGAATAATTTCCTTTGTATTTAAATAACTTTCCTTCGTCTAGTTCAATAATTTCATTACACACACGCTCTAAGAAATAACGATCATGTGTAACCATAAATAATGTTATTTTTTCTTTAGCAAAAAAAGCTTCTAACCATTCAATCATTTCTAAATCTAAATGATTGGTAGGCTCATCCAATATTAACAAATCTGGTTTTTTTATCAATACGATTGCCAATGCTAAACGTTTCTTTTGACCCCCAGAAAGTTTACCTACTTTTAACTGTAAATTTTCTAATTTTAATTTAGATAAAATTTGCTTGTATTGAGTTTCAAAATCCCATGCATTATGTTGTTCCATTAACTCAAAAGCTTCTTGATATGCTTCTACATTATCTGGATTATCTAATGCTTTTTCGTATTGTTGAATAATCGATAAAACTTTGTTATCTGTAGAAAAAATTGTTTCTTCAATAGTTAAATCGGCATTTAAATTATCTGCCTGTGATAAATAAGCAATATCAATGCCTTTTCTACTAACTACTTGTCCAGAATCAGCTTCGTCTACTCCTGCTACTATATTTAAAATAGAGGTTTTACCACTACCGTTTTTAGCAACAAAAGCTATTTTTTGATCTTTATTTATTCCAAAAGAAATGTCATGAAATAACACTTTTTCTCCATAAGCTTTTGCTATATTCTCAACCGATAGGTAATTCATCTTCTAAATTTTATACAAAGAAACAAAAACCCAAACAAAATGCTCGAGTTTTAAAAACTATTAATTTAAGATGTCTAACTTTTTATTTTACTTTGAGTTTATAAACTACAGTTTCTTCCACTCTTTTAAATCAAATTATATCAGTTTCTGTTTTTAACCATTACTATTATAAATGCTAGATGAAATAAGTTAGTAACTCTTTAAGAAAATTAAGTTAACAAAAATGAATAAAAAAACCCTGAGCTTTTGCCCAGGGTCATCATTAGTTAAAGAAAGAAGGGTTTTAAAAAATTATCTTTTAACTAATTTAGTAGTCAATGATTTTTGACCATCATTTGCTTCTAATAAGTAAATTCCACTTTTTAAACTAGAGATATTTACTGTGTTATTCATAGTTTCACCTTTTAACACAACTTGACCAATTGTATTAGTGATTCTGTAATTTACATTTTCATTGTTACCAAATTTTACAATAATGCTGTTAATTGCAGGATTAGGATATGTAATTAAACTTGGTAAACCATCTCTATCTAATGGTTCAGCAGATAAATCATTTGAAGAAGTAGTTCCAGCTAAAGAAGAAGACGAACTAACGATATTAACCGTATAATCTTCTACTTCACCATCAGCAAATGTTTCACATGCTGTAGACGCTGCGTTATACTTCATAGAAACGCGCATTCTTGTTTGACCTAAAGTTGCTCCTGCAGGTATTGATATATTTGCAGATCTATTTGAAGCTGAACTAGAAGAACCTAAAGAGGTTTGCTCACTACTTTCAAAAGTTCCATTTCTATTATAATCAATCCATACTGTAAAGTACTCAGTATAAGAAGAACTATTAAATCCTGCACTTACTACTATTTGATTGGTAGTTCCTTGAGTAACTGTAGCTACCTTAGAAGTAAAATCACCATACCCACCATTTGCAGCAGTTGTATTTGTCATTCCTCCGAAAGAAACATAATCAATCCATTCATAAGTAACTCTATTTCCTTTTGAAGCACAATAATTTACTACATTACTCAATGTTGTAACATTTACTACATTACTTGCAGAAGAAACGTTTCCAGCAGCATCTTTTGCCTTTACTGAGAATGTATATGCAGTATTTGCAGTTAACCCTGTTACATTATAAGAAGTAGTTGTTACAGTTGCTAACTTAGTAGTACCTCTAAAAACATCATATCCAGTTACTCCTACCGCATCAGTTGAAGCTGTCCAACCTAATGTTAATGAAGTTTGTGTAACACTTGAAGAAGTTAAACTACTAGGAGCTGTAGGTGCCTGTGTATCTGGCCCATCATTAACTGCAGTTACAGATAAATCATCAACAGCGATATCACTAGACCAACCACTACCAGTTGTTCCTACAATTCTTAACTTAACATTAGCACCTAAATAAGCACTTAAATTAACATTAATAGAATTCCATTGGTTCCCTTTACTTCCTGAATCAGACCATAAGTCAGTCCAAGTTGTTCCATTCGAAGATCCTTGAACTTTTAAAGATCCTATATTATTCCCATACATATGGTTTTTGAAACTAAAAGAAGCTGAAGATTTATCAGATAAATCAAAACAAGCACTTTCTAAAATAGCTGTTGCATTTGCTCCAATTTTTCCTGGACTATTATTCGTTGAAGCTTCTAAAAACATATAAAAAGAACCTTGAGTTGCTGAACTTGGTCCAGTTCCGTTAGATGGTGTACTACCACTTTTTCTTACCCAGTTTCCATCATCACCAGTTACTTGTACCCATCCATCATTAGATTCGAATCCTTCACTATAAGGAAATGATGTAATTGTTGATGAACAAGACATTGTAATAGCTGTAGTAGTAGCACTTGCTGTATTACTTGCCGTTGAGATATTTCCAGCTGCATCTTTTGCTTTTACTGTAAAAGTATATGCTGTACTTGCTGTTAATCCTGTTACATTATAAGAAGTTGTTGTAGACGAACCTATTTTAGTAGCCCCTCTAAACACATCGTATCCAGTTACTCCTACATTATCAGTTGAAGCTGTCCAATTTAAAGTTAAACTAGTTGCTGCAATTGAACTAGTTGCTAAACTAGCTGGTGCTGTTGGTGCTTGTGTATCTGCTACTGCATTACTCGTAAATGATCCTGTAAACACTCCTCTACCGTAGGTAGAAGCAATTACTTTGTTGGTTGCATTATCTCCACTAACATTCCAATAATCAAACGATGTTACACTTACATCACTCATTCCATTGTATGCTTGTGTCCAGTTTGGATTAGCATCATTAAAGTTTGACGTTGACCAAACTCCTAATTGTGTAGCTAAAATAACTTCAGTTCTATCTAATGGATTTTGTAATAAATCTCTTACAGGGATATTTGGTAAATTTCCTTCTTTATTAACCCAATTAGTACCTCCATTCGAGGTAGCCCAAACACTAGTTACACCATAATTATGAATTGTAACAAAAATATCATTTGCAGTAGCTCCAAATCGAACAGATGAAACAGACCCTACAAAAGGTGTATTAATTTGACTCCATGTCGCTGTTGTATTTGTAACATTTGTTAATTGTAAAAGGTTTCCATTAGTTAATCCAACATACCATGTATTATTTGCAAACGGTGAAGCTCTAAAAGCTGAAGGAGCAGCTGTTAATAAATTATTTCTAAGCTCTCCATTCGTATTAGCAGCTACATTAATACTTCTTATAGAACGATGTGTTAATGCTCTTGTAGTACAATCAAAAGGACTCCCATCTGTTAAAAGTCTATTAGCACTGCTATCATAATCCATAGGGTTAACAAACTGTCCAGAACATTGATTGTTATATATAGTAGTTGCTCCTCCTTGTATTCTACTTACCCCATTCCATGGCAAGTTAAAACGATAAATTACATTATTTACGTAAGTTGCAATCATGTACTGACCATCTTTGTCAATAAACGTATTAAATCCATCACCTCCAGAAACTTCTGTAGAACTATTAACACCTGCAACTGCATTTCTAAATCCTTGTGTTCCGTTATCTTGAGCTCCAGCACTAAAAATTCCATTTACGTCTCCAACCCCATCTGGTCCAATACTTGCTTTTACAAATTGTGTTACGTTATAACCTTTGTTACGTACATTTATATTAGTTCCTGAATTTCCAGAATAATAAACTCCTCCATCATTTCCAAATAATATTTTTGAGGAATCATTATTTCCAAAAGCTATCGAATGTTGATCAGCATGTACATTTTGATGACCAAAACCTCCATACCAATGAGATAATTGAGACCATGATGTTCCTCCATTAGTGGTTTTAAATAAGTCAATACCACCAACATAAACGATATTATCATTTGTAGGGTCAGCTTCAATTACTAAATCGTAAAATGCTTGCCCTCTTGTAAAATCTGTTGAAGATATGTTTGTATCTGAGTCATTTGGTAATGACGTTGAAGTTACTGAAGTAAAACCGTTTGTTGTTTTATAAATATGAACTGGTGCAGCAGAAGTTGTTCCTTGAGTTAATGCATAAATTTTATTAGCATTCGTAGCAGAAGTTTCTAACTCTACTCTATTTGAGTTTGTTAAAGGTGAAGCTGCAGCTTCGGTCCAAGTAGAACCATTTGTTGAACTATATACTCTACCTCCACTATTTGCATCTAAAGCAGATTTAATCGTTCCCATCCAAATCGTATTATTAGCACTTACCTCTAAATCATTTGGTACATAATAATAATCATTACCGCTAAATGTATATCTCATGTTAGCAGATTCTATTCGATTCCAAGTAGTTCCATTATTTGTAGAACGATAGATACCAGCTGATTGTAATCCTAGCCAATTCTTAGGACTAGATGAATCTCCATATACATGAGCTCCTACGGCTACGAATAATTCAGTAGACGCCCCATTATCCCATGCAAGGATATCATTTACATAATGTATTCCTGAAAGGAAAATATTACTTGCATTATGATTAATAATCGCTGTACCTGAAGCAGGTATATTAATAGCATTCCACGTAGTACCTCCATTAGTAGTAACATAAACTCCATTACCTACAACATCACCAGCAGTATATTGTTCTCCAGTACCCACATACCACGTATTAGAGTTTCTAGGATCAACAGTAATAGAAGTTACCGATAAGTTACCTGGTACATTCTGTACTCTTGTCCATTGAGTATTAGCGTTACTAATGTTGGTGTTTTTCCATAAACCACCACTTACACCACCAGCGTATACTGTATTATTTGTTGCATCATTTGGATCAAACAAAATTACTCTTGTACGTCCTCCAACATTATTAGGGCCTCTTTCTACCCAAGAATTTCCAGCATCTCCAGGGCCTCTTTGTTGTGTATTATTTCCTTTAGCTGATCTACTTTTTAATAAATCTTCTCTTAACTTAGCTAATGTTCCATCTTCCATTTGTCCGGTAGCTGGGTTCATAGTAAGTAATTGCATTTGATCATAATACCTATTAGGAGGTAATCCTTTTAATTTTCTTTCTTTTTTCCCCCATTTTAAAGATTCATTTAAAGGGCTTTCGTCTAAAAAGGTTTTATGAACCTCTCGTTGCTCAGCTATTGTAGCTGAAACGTCTTGCTTCTTTAAATAATCAGATCCAATAATTGAAATTGCTGCAACTGATAAGCCGCCAATCAAAAACTTAAATTTATTGTTCATTTGATTAATGTGATTAGTAAAAAATAGCTAGGGATGACTCCCTAACTATTTTTTGTTTATAAATAAATGTGTAGATTATTTTTTTACAATCTTAGTCTTTAATGATTTTTGACCATCATTAACCTCTAACATGTATATTCCTGAATTTAGGCTTGAAACATCTAAGTTTCTAGATTTCATTTGCCCAGATTTAACAACACTTCCTATAGTATTTACAATTCTATAAGTCATATTTTCTGCTTTTGATGCAAACTTAACTTGAACAAAGTTTGTAGCTGGATTAGGATATGCCATTAAGTCTAATACATCTTGATTAGAGAAAGGCTCTCCTGTTACAGTAACATCTGAGAATGTAGTTAAACTAGCACTAGAAGCAGTAATGTTTACCGTATAATCTTCTACTTCTCCATCTCCAATATTAGCTTCACAAGATGTTGGTGCTGAATTATATTTCATAGAAACACGCATTCTTGTTTGTCCTAATTTTGCATTTCCTGGTATTGTAATATTTGCTGTTCTGTTTCCTGAGCTTGTTGAATTACCTGAAGTTACTTGTTCTCCACTATCAGTAAAGTCTCCATCTCCATTGTAATCTATCCAAATAACAAAATACTCATTGTATGCAGTACTTCTAAATCCAGCACTTACTACTAATTGATTAGTACTTCCTTGTGTTACAGTAGCAACTTTAGATGTGAAATCTCCATATCCTCCGTTTGCTCCAGTTGTATTAGTCATTCCTCCAAATGATACATAATCAATCCACTCGTAAGTAACTCGTGTACCTTTTGAATCACAATACGACACTACAGTTCCTAAAGTAGTAACACTTGCAGTATTACTTGATGATGATACATTTCCTGCTGCATCTTTTGCTTTTACTGTAAATGAATATGCAGTATTTGCTGTTAATCCTGTTACGTTATAACTTGTTGCAGTGGTAGTTGATCCTATTTTTGTTGATCCTCTAAAAACGTCATATCCTGTTACCCCTACATTATCTGTTGAAGCTGTCCAGTTTAATGTTAATGTTGTTTGAGCTATACTTGCTGCTGCTAAACTACTTGGTGCACTTGGTGCTTGAGTATCTGCTACTGCTCCCTGAACATTTACTGTATAATCTTCTACTTCTCCATCAAAGTTTGTTTGACATGAAGTTGGGTTTGCATTATACCTTGCTGAAACTCTCATTCTTGTTGCTCCTACTTTTGCATTTGCTGGAACTGCTACTGCTTTAGTTGGTAATGCTCCGTTAGATACA